>NZ_JBEYCF010000014.1:0-147249 GCF_040632605.1 Streptomyces sp. NPDC019224
GGGGGGCGCCGCCCGGCGGCCCCCCCCCGGCCCGGCCGCGGCACCAGGCGCGGACATCGGACCTCGCACGTGGAGCGCGCCGCCGCCGGCCTCCCTTGCCGGAACCCGGCAGTGCGGGCCGGCCCGTTAGATCTCCTTGGCCGGCCAGTCGAGCAGCCGGGCGCCGATCACCGCGGTCTGGAGGGTGTAGCGGTGCACGGGGTCGGAGGGGTCGGAGCCGGTCAGCTGGTGGATGCGCTCCAGCCGGTACGTGAGGGCCCGCACGCTCAGCGAGAGCCGGCGGGCCGTCTCGGCGGCGACGCAGCCCGCGTCGAAGTACACCGAGAGCGTCCTCAGGAGCGGTTCGGCGCCTCCCCTGGCCTTCTGGAGCGGGCCGAGCTCACTGCGTACGAGATCGGCCATGGCCTGCCGGTCCCGGGTCAGCACCGGATAGACCAGCAGGTCGGCGGAGTACAGCACGGGGTCGTCCAGCTCCATCCGCTCCGCCAGATCCAGCGCGTCCAGCGCCTCGTCGTACGACTGGACCACCCCTCCGGGGCCCCGGTGGGCACGCCCGATCGCCACCCGGCCGCCGTCGGTCGCCGCGTGCGCCTGCTTCGCGAAGTAGCGCAGGACGTCGGGCTGGCTGCCGGGCGCGATGCACACCATCCGCCCGTCCTTCGTCGTGAGCAGGATCTTGCGGCCGCCGAAGCGGGCCAGGAGCGCCGACTCCACCTGCCGGGGCACGGCTTCGGTCTCGGTGTACGCCTCCGGACCGGCCGCCACCGCTACGGCGTGGGCGCGCGAGAGGCGCAGCCCGAAGCGCGTGGCCCGTTCGGCGAGCCGGCCCAGGTCGCTGCGCCCGTACAGGAGGTCGTCGATGAACTCCCGCCTGGCCGCCTCCTCGCGGCGCACGGTGAGGCGCTGGGCGCGTTCGAAGCCGTCGGCGAACGCGTCGACCGCCTGCTCCGCCGCGGCCAGCACGCTGTCGGCGGCGGCGGCCAGGGAGACCGGGGTCGCGCCGGGGGCGGGGGCCGGCCAGGCGGCGCGGGTCTCGGCGAGGTGCATGCGGACCAGGGCGCGGAGCTGGTGCCCGGCCTCGGCGGCCTGTCTGCCCAGGGTGCGGCGGGTGTCCAGCTCCTCCCGGGTCAGCCGCCGTCCCGAGACGGCCGCCTCGCCCAGTATTCGGGCGTAACCCTCCAGAAAGCTGTTGGGAATCTCCGGTTCCGCCACGCGTCCGTCTCCGTTTCCTGATCTGTATCGGACACCTGGCCAACGCACGGGGGCCGATGCCGGTGCCCGGCACCGAGGACCGGCGAACGTTGCCGCGTTCCGGCAATGCGACCGGGCGTCCCCGGATGACACGATCCTGTCGGCACCGACCGGGGGACCACGGGGGAAACACGGGGTGCACGGGGGATCGGGGATCGGGGGAAGACCTGGCTGCCGCGGTGTCGTCGAGGGCGACGCCGCGGCACCGGTCCCGCCGCCGGCCCGCCCGCGAGGCGCCGGCGGCACCGTCGGCGGGACCGGCAGGGGGCGGAAACCGATGCGGGAGTTCCTGGAAGCGGCGCTGTCCTTCCCGGCCGTGCTCTTCGCCGCGCCGCTCGTCGTCGTCATCGCCTTCTGGCTGCTGGTCCTGGCCGGCGCGGCCGACCACCACTCCTTCGACGCGGACCTCGACACCGATCTCGCGGGCGTCGGCGGCGTCCCGGTCACCGTCTCGGTGTCCCTGATGATCGCCGTCGGCTGGTTCACCGCCCTGGCCGGTTCGGTCCTGGTGCACCGCTCGGACGCCACCGGCCCCGTCCGTGCCGCGCTCGCCTGCGCGGTGCTCGCCGGGGCGCTGCTGCTCGCCTGGGGCGTAGTGCGGCTGCTCGTCCGCCACTTCCGCCGCTTCTTCCCCGACCGGCCTCCGCCGTCGCGCCAGGACTTTCCGGGCCGGGTCTGCACGGTCCGTACCGGCTCGGTCGGCACGGACTTCGGCCAGGCCGAGGTCACCGCCGCCGACGGCTCGACCGCCGTCGTCCAGGCGCGGCGGCTGGAGCCCGCCGACGCGGAGCTGACCTCGGGAAGCCCGGGCCTGCTGTACGCGTACGACGAGGCCGGGGGGTTCTTCCGGGTCTCCGCCTACGACAGGGCGCTCGCCCCGGGCCCACCGCCCGCCGCGCTGCCGCCGCACGGCCGTACGGCCCCCGGCCCCACCGTCTGACACGTCACGCTCACCGGCCCGGTGCGCCCGTCCGGCCTCCCCGGACGCTGTGCGCCGCCGGGCCGCCTCACCCCCGAAACCGCTCGTTTCCGTACCACCGGCCGCCAAGGACTGTCGTGGCCCGTGCGGTGGCCGCCCCCGGGCTGCTCGCGAAGGGGATCGCGGCCGTCGAGACGGCGATCGGCCACGCCGCCGGCCCTCGGCATCTGCCGGCGAGCCACCACGACGACCGTTGACCGTCCTCGATCACCGGAAAGGAGCAAGGCATGCTGGGACACGTGTCGACCTTCCCCCAGCAACCCCAACCCTCCCCGTTCACCGGCCACATGGTCGTCTGCGGGGACGACGCGCTGGCCCAGCGGCTCGCCGTGGAACTGCGGTACGTCTACGGGGAGCGGGTCACCCTCGTCGTGCCGCCGGAGCCGGGTGCGGCCAGGCCTGACGAGCCGCTGAGCGGGCGCGGGCGGGCCGCCGCGCTGTTCGGGCGGATGGCGTCCGCGATGAACCGCAACGGCGGCGGGCTGCCGCACGGTTCGGACGGGGACACCAACGCCGGGGTGGAGGCGGTGCGCGTCCTCCAGGCGGCCGAGCCCTCCGACGAGTCGCTGGCGGAGGCGGGGATCGCCGGGGCCGCCGCGGTGGCCCTCGTCTACGACGACGACGAGCGCAACATCCGCGCCGCGCTCACCGCGCGCCGGCTCAACCCCCGTGTCCGGCTGGTGATCCGGCTCTACAACCGCAAGCTCGGCCAGCACCTGGAGACCCTGCTCGACCAGGCCGCCGCCCTCGCCTCCCCCGGGCTCGGCCCGGCCGCGCCGGACGCCTCCACCACGGTCCTGTCCGACGCCGACACCGCCGCCCCCGCCCTCGCGGCCACCGCGCTCGCCGGGTCGACGCGGGTGATCCGGGCGGAGGGCCTGTTCCTGCGGGCCGCCGAACGCACCCCGCCCCGGGGCGGCCAGGTCGCCGACCCCGGCCTGTGCACGCTGGCCCTCCTCTCCTCCACCACCCACGACCCGGCGGGCGCGGAGGGCTCCGACAGCAGCGGCGCGGAGGGGCCGCAACTGCTGCCGGGGCCGGCGGAGATCGCCGCCGCGACCGGGCGCGGCACGGTCGTCCTGGAGGCCGTCACACAGTCCGGACCGGCTGCCCCGAAGGCCCGGATGAGCGGCCGGAGCGCGCCGCTGAGCCAGTTCTTCTCGCGCCGGCTGCGGTGGTCCGCGCTGGGCGTCGGGCTCGCCGTCCTCGGGCTCGCGGTGGCGTCCTCGGTCACCACGGGCGACCACCCGCTGCACGCCGCCTACCTCACCCTGCTCGACCTCTTCGCGATGGGCGACCCGGCGATCGGCGAGCCCACCGCCCGCCAGGTCATCCAGATCCTCTCCGGCATCGCGGGCCTCATGCTGCTCCCGCTGCTGGTGGCCGGGGTCCTGGAGGCGTTCGGCTCGCTGCGCAGCGCCTCCTCGCTGCGCCGCCCGCCGCGCGGCCTGTCCGGGCACGTGGTGCTGCTCGGCCTCGGCAAGATCGGCACCCGGGTGCTGGTGCACCTGCGGGAGCTGGGCATCCCGGTGGTCTGCGTGGAGGAGGACCCCGACGCGCGCGGCATCCCCGTCGCCCGGCGGCTGCACGTGCCGGTGGTCCTGGGCGACGTCACGGACGAGGGGGTGCTGGAGACGGCCAAGATCAGCCGCTCACGCGGGCTCCTCGCGCTGACCAGCGCCGACACGACGAACCTGGAGGCCGCGCTCTACGCCCGCTCGCTCAAGCCGGACCTGCGGGTGACGCTGCGGCTGTTCGACGACGAGTTCGCCACCGCCGTCTACCGCACCCTGCGCACGGCCCACCCGCAGGCCATCACCCGTTCCCGCTCGGTGTCCCACCTGGCCGGGCCCTCCTTCGCCGTCGCGATGATGGGCCGGCAGATCCTGGGCGCGATCCCGGTCGAACGCAAGGTGCTCCTGTTCGCGGCGGTCGAGGCCGGCGGGCACCCGCAGCTGGAGGGCCGCACGGTGGAGCAGGCGTTCCGGGCGGGCGCGTGGCGGGTCCTCGCCCTGGACGTGGCCGCCGGGACCGCCGGCGAGGGCACCCTCGTATGGAACCTCCACCCGGGGTACGTGCTGCGGCCCACGGACCGCGTGATCATCGCCGCGACGCGACGGGGGCTGGCGGAGCTGCTGGGACGGCGGGCGCTGACGCGGCGCTGAGGGGCCGCTTCGGGGCGCCCCGGACCGGGGCGAGCGCGGCAGGGGGCCCGGGCGCCCCTCGACGTCCGGAGGAATACCCCGCCCCCACCCCCCGTTGTACGATGCGTCCAGATAGTTCAACGTTCAACAACAACCGAGCAGGAGGCGGACGCCATGCAGTTCGGGATCTTCACCGTCGGGGACGTCACCACCGACCCCACCACCGGTACGACGCCGAGCGAGCACGAGCGGATCAAGGCCACCGTCGCCATCGCGCGGAAGGCCGAGGAGGTCGGGCTCGACGTCTTCGCGACCGGTGAGCACCACAATCCGCCGTTCGTCCCCTCGTCACCGACCACCACGCTCGGCTACATCGCGGCGCAGACGAAGAGCATCGTCCTGTCGACCTCGACCACGCTGATCACCACCAACGACCCGGTGAAGATCGCCGAGGACTACGCGACGCTCCAGCACCTCGCGGACGGCCGCGTCGACCTGATGATGGGGCGCGGGAACACCGGCCCGGTGTACCCGTGGTTCGGCAAGGACATCCGCCAGGGCATCCCGCTCGCCGTCGAGAACTACGCCCTGCTGCACAAGCTGTGGCGCGAGGACGTCGTGGACTGGGAGGGGAAGTTCCGTACGCCGCTCCAGTCGTTCACGGCCACCCCGCGCCCCCTGGACGGCGTGCCGCCGTTCGTCTGGCACGGCTCCATCCGCTCGCCGGAGATCGCCGAGCAGGCCGCGTACTACGGCGACGGCTTCTTCCACAACAACATCTTCTGGCCCATGGAGCACACGAAGAAGATGGTGCACCTGTACCGGCAGCGGTACGCGCACTACGGCCACGGCACCGCCGAGCAGGCGATCGTGGGCCTCGGCGGCCAGGTGTTCATGCGGAAGAACTCGCAGGACGCGGTACGCGAGTTCCGCCCGTACTTCGACAACGCGCCGGTCTACGGGCACGGGCCCTCGATGGAGGACTTCACGCGGCAGACCCCGCTGACCGTGGGCTCGCCCCAGGAGGTCATCGAGCGGACCCTGTCGTTCCGGGACGCGGTCGGCGACTACCAGCGCCAGCTGTTCCTGATGGACCACGCCGGCCTGCCCCTGAAGACCGTCCTGGAACAGCTGGACATCCTCGGCGAGGAGGTCGTCCCGGTGCTGCGCAAGGAGTTCGCCGCCCTGCGGCCCGCCGGGGTCCCCGAGACCGCGCCGCTGCACCCCGCCTACGCCGCCGCACTCGCGAAGGAGAGCTGACCGTGTTCGCCACCGAACCGCTGAGGATCGTCGCCGTCTCGGCCGGGCTCAGCAACCCGTCCTCGACCCGGCTGCTGGCCGACCGGCTGGCCGCCGCCACCCGGGAGCGACTGGAGGCCGGGCAGGACCGCCCGGTCGGCGTCCGGGTGATCGAGCTGCGCGACCTCGCCGTGGACATCGCGGGCCACCTGGTGTCCGGCTTCCCGCCGCCCGCCCTGGAGGACGCGCTCGCGGCGGTCACGGGCGCGGACGGGCTGATCGCGGTCACACCGGTCTTCACCGCCTCGTACAGCGGCCTGTTCAAGTCGTTCTTCGACCTGGTCGAGAACACCGCCCTGACCGGCAAGCCCGTGCTCGTCGCCGCGACCGGCGGCACCGCCCGGCACTCGCTGGTGCTCGAGCACGCGATGCGCCCGCTCTTCGCCTATCTGCGCGCCGTCACGCTGCCGACCTCGGTGTACGCGGCGTCGGAGGACTGGGGCGCATCGGGCGACGCGTACGCCGACGGCCTGCCCGCCCGCATCCGGCGGGCGGGCGGGGAACTGGCGCAGGCCGTCACGGGCGGCCGCGCGGTCTCCGGCGCGTCCCGGGCCCCCGGGCTCGACGACGAGGTGGTCCCGTTCGAGCAGCAGCTCGCCGCCCTCCGCCCGGCCTGACCGGACTCGCGAGAATCGCCGTTTCGCCCGTTTTGACTAGAGTCGTACGGGAAGACGTGTGCCGGGCCGCAACGAGCAGCACCGAGCACGACCGGGGGCGAAACCGAGCACAGCCGCAGAACCCCAGCTGGAGGCAGAGATGGGCAGGATCGTGGTGGGCGTCGACGGCTCCGAGTCGTCGGTCAGGGCACTGCACTGGGCCGTGCGCCAGGCGGAGCTGACCGGTGACACGGTGGAGGCCGTCAACAGCTGGGAGTACCCAGCCACCAGCTGGGCGTCGATGATGCCGGGCCTGCCGGAGGACTTCGACCCGCAGGCCATGGCCACGGTCTCGCTCACCGAGACGCTGGAGGAGGCGCTGGGCGCCGCGGGCGCCGCCGCCGTCAGCAAGGTCGTGGTGATCGGCAACCCGGCGCAGGCCCTGCTCGACCGGTCCGAGGGCGCGAACCTGCTGGTCGTCGGCGCACGCGGATACAGCGGATTCAAGGCGACCCTGCTCGGCTCGGTCAGCCTGCACGTCACCCAGCACGCCTCGTGCCCGGTGACCGTCGTCCGCGACTGACGTACGGCGCCGCCGGAGGGCCCGCACCACGCGTGATGCGGGCCCTCCCGCGTACTCACAGCGCGGCGCGCTCCTTCGTACTCACAGCTCCACGACGTCCGCCACCGCGCAGGTCACGTTGTCCGGCGCGCCGGCCGCCTCCGCGAGCTCGATCAGCGCGCTCACGGCGGTGGACGGCCCGTCCGCCCCGGCCAGCACCCGCGCCAGCTCCCCGCCGTCGACGACCGCCGAGAGCCCGTCCGAGCAGAGCAGGTAGCGGTCACCGGGCAGCGCGTCCCGGACGTCCACATCGGGCCCGGAGCCGTACGGGCCGTCCCCGGACAGCACCTTGAGGAGCATCGCCCGCTGCGGGTGCGAGAACGCCTCCTCCTCCGTCAGCGAGCCGTCGTCGATCATCGACTGGACCAGGCTGTGGTCGTGTGTGATCCGGAACAGCTCGCCCCCGCGCAGCAGATAGGCCCGCGAGTCCCCGATGTGCACGAGCCCCAGCCGCGACCCCGTCCACATCATCGCCGTCAGCGTCGTGCCGGACTCCTCCGGCGCCCCGCTCCCCGCCACGGCCTGCCGCACCGCGTGCGCGGCCCGCTCCGCCGCGTCGTGCAGGATGTTCAGCAGCTCCGCCGCCGGCACCGCGCCCGGCGCCAGCGGCTTCAGGGCCTCGATCGCGGCCGTGCTGGCCCCCGCGCCGCCCGCGCCGAACCCGTCGGCGACCGCGAGCAGCCGGGCACCGGCGTGGACCGCGTCCTGGTTGGTCTCGCGCACCGCTCCCCTGTCGGTGCGGGCCGCATAGCGGATTCCGAGTGTGCCCACCGATGTCATGACGTCCTCCGTCGACAGCTGGTCGATGAGGAAGGCCGCGAGGTCACGGCGGGCCGCCGTCTCCGCCTCGACGCGCGCCCAGTACGCCCGGATCGCCGCGGCGGCCGCACCGGGTTCCAGCGCGATCACCTCCCTGATCCGGGCGAGCGGCATCCCGATCCGGCGCAGCCAGGCCACCAGCCGGGCCGCCCGCACCTGCGCCGGGTCGTAGTACCGGTAACCGTTCACCGGGTCGACCAGGGCAGGTGGGAGCAGGCCGAGCTCGTCGTAGCGGCGCAGCGCCTTGGCGGACAGCCGGGACAGCCGGGCGAACGCCCCGATCGTCACCAGTGCCGCGCCGGGACCCCGCCCCTGCCCGCCCTCCGTCACCGCACGCCTCCTCATACCGGGCGGACTCCCCGCCCCGGCACACTCGATCCTTGGCCTTCCCCCAGGGAGAAGGTCAAGGATCGGCGACGGACGTGCGGGCGCGGGCGCTACTCCCGCGTGTAGAAGTAGTAGTACGCGGCGACCAGCCCGCCGGCGCCGAGGACCAGGCCGATCATCGACGCCGCCAGGATGCTCGCGCCGGACAGGCTGTAGAGGAAGCCGATCGAGGCGCCGGTCAGCACCCCGTACGCGGCAGCCCGCAGTTCGAGCGGCAGCCGGTTCTGGACGCGGCCGAGTCCGAAGCAGAGCACCGCGAGCGCGGCGCCGGAGACGAGTCCCAGGGCCAGCCTGGTGCCGGTGAGCTCCCCGCCGCCGCGGACGATGGCGGTCGCGTAGCAGCCCATGATCACGCCCAGCGTGACCGGGACGGCCCAGCTGAGGACGGGGCGGTGCCGGGCGGGCGCGGGCCTCCCGCGTACCGGCACCGAAACGTGTGCGGTCATGGCAGAGAGCTCCTTCCGTCACCCCCGCTTTCCCTCCAGAGCACACCTGGTCGCGCCGCCCGGCAACTCGGATGGCCCACGGCCCGGGGCGCGCCGCCGCCGTCCGGGATTCCCTGGAGAGGTGCGGACGTATTTCTCGGTGGCTCTCTCGGCGGTACTGGTGGTGCTGCTGGCCGTCCTGGTGCCGCTGAGCGCGCTGTCCGCCTGGGTCGACCTGGAGATCGACGACACGGACCGTTACGTGGCCGCCGTCGCCCCGCTCGCCGACGACCCCGACGTGCAGAGCACCGTCGCCGACCTGATCACCGAGAACGCGATGAAGCAGATCGACGTCGGACCGCTCCAGGACACCGTCCGCGATTTCCTGCACCAGGCCGTGCTGTCCTTCACGACCACCGACGCCTTCCAGGACGCCTGGACCGCCGCCAACCGCACGGCGCACGAGACGGTCACCGCCGCGCTGGACGGGCAGAGCGGCGAGAGCGTCACCATCGACCTGGCGCCCGTCACTGAGCAGGTGAAGCAGAACCTGGTGGACAACGGGGTGCCGTTCGCCGACCGGATCCCCGTCCAGCACACCGACATCCAGCTGGTCTCCGCCGACCGCGCGGACCAGCTGCGGCAGAGCTTCCGGTGGCTGCGCACCGCGAGTGTGTGGCCGGCCGTCGGCACCCTGGTGTTCGCGCTGCTCGCCGTCGCACTGGCCTGGGTGCGCGGCGGACCCGGCCGCCGGGCCCGGGCGCTGGCCGCGCTGGCCGCCACCGCCGTGACGGGCGCCGGTTTCGCGCTCGGCGCGCTGGTGCTGCGCGGGTTGCTCGCCCTGGCCCGCAACCGGGTGCTGGACGAGGTCCCGGCCAGCGACACCGGCGCCGCGGCGGCCGTCTACGACGCGCTGACCGGCTCGCTGCGCACCACGGTGTGGATCGTCTTCGGACTCGGCCTGGCCGTCGCGGCGTGCGCGGCGGCGGCGCGGATCCGGGCCCGGCGGGTGCTGCCGGCCCCGGCGGAATGACGGGACCGGCGGGCCGACAGGACCGGCGTATGGACGGGCCTGCGTATGGACAGGGCTGCATATGAACGGGCCTGCGTATGGACAGGGCTGCATATGAACGGGCCTGCGTAGGGACGGGGCCGCTCCCGCCGGAGCGGCACGACCGGGAGGTGTACGGATGCGAGCCATCGCTGTCAGCGCGTTGCGGGCCGACCCGGTGCTGGTCGAGCTGCCCAAACCGGAGCCACGGCCCGGCGAGGTCCGGGTACGGATCGAGTACGCCTCGCTCAACCCGCTGGACTGGCAGGTCGTGGACGGCTCTGCGGGGGACCTCGCCCCGGCGCCCCGGTCCTTCCCGTTCGTCCTCGGCGTGGACTACGCGGGCCGGGTCGACATGATCGGCGAAGGGGAGAACCGCTTCCACGTGGGCGATGCGGTGTTCGGGCGGGCGGGGGTGACGGGTACGGCCGCCGCCCCGGAAGCGGGCGGGACGTACGGGGAGTACGTCTGCGTACCGCAGGACTCCGCCATCACCCTCGTGCCGCGCGGGCTCGACCCCCGGGCCGCCGCCGCGCTGCCGTCCGCCGGGATGGCCGCCGCCCAGATCCTGGAGGCGGTGGCGCTGCGCGGCCACGACACCCTGCTGGTCGTCGGGGCGGCGGGCGGGATCGGCTGCTGTCTGACCCAGCTCGCCCGTGCCCGGGACATCCGCGTGATCGCGGCGGTGCGCGGTGACGAGCGGTCCAGGATGGGGTCGTTGGGGGCCGCCGCCACGGTCGACCTGACGGCCGGCCCGCCCGCCGGCGCGCTGCGGAGCGCCTGCCCGGACGGCATCGACGCGCTGGCCGACCTGGCGTCGGCGGCACCGGACGGGTTCGCCGCCCACGCCGCGGCGGTCCGGCCGGGCGGTATCGCGCTCTCCACGCGAGGTGCCGCCGCCGGGGCCCGGCTGCCCGAGGGCGTCAGGGGCGTCGACTTCCGGCTCGACCCGAGCCCGGTCCTGCTGGACGTGCTGGCGGCGGGGGCTGCGGACGGCATCCTGCGCGTTCCCATCGACACCGAACTCCCGCTGGAGGAGGCTCCGCAGGCCCTGAAGCGCAACCGGGCGGGCGGGGCGCGCGGCAAGACCGTGATCGGGCTGCACCGCCCCGGGCGCCGCTGAGGTGCGTCGCGCCACCGCGCCGGACCGGTCCGGCGAGGCCGTCGCGCCGCGCTACTCCGCCGGGCCGGGCCCCATCCCGCGCAGCCGGTCCATCTCGCGCCGGTCCCTCTTCGTCGGGCGGCCCGCGCCCCGGTCCCGTACCGGCACCTGGACGGCGGCCTCGCGCGGGGGCGGGGGCGGGCTGTTGTCCACGAAGCACTCGACGGCGACGGGCGGTCCGACCCGCTTCTTCACCAGCTTCGACACGACGACGATCCGGTCCCGGCCCGCGTGCCGGAGGCGTACCTCGTCACCGACGCGCACCGACTGCGCGGGCTTGGCGCGTTCGCCGGCGACCTTCACATGACCCGCACGGCAGGCGGCGGCGGCCTGCGCACGGGTCTTCGTGAGCCGGACCGACCAGATCCAGACATCGACCCGAACGTTGCCCTCCGCCTGCGGAGCCTCACCGGAAACCATGCGTCCGACTGTAAGCCGTACGGCCGGGCGGTACGTTCCCGCCTCAACCCGCCGCCCTCGCGGAGCAGGTGAGGTGCGGGTGCCGTGAACGTCTGTGTGGGGCCCAGGACTCGGTCGGGGCTCGGTTGCGGCTCGGTCGTCCCACGGGCGGGCCATGCCGTCGGGAGGCCTTATCCGGCCGCTAACCTTACGTATCCGCCCTGGCCGGGGAGCAATTCCCGCAGTACGGACATTCATCGCACCCCACTCACTCACGCGAAAGGCCTCGCCCATGGGCATTCGGAGCTTGCTGCGCAAGGTGTTCGGCCGTGACCGCACGGAACAGGACGAGCCGACGACGGCTACCGTCCCACCCCAGGGCGAGCACTCCCGGCCCGCGGAGTCGGTGGCGGTGGACGAGCCGGCAGCGGATGACGAACCGCCCGCCAGGATCCCGGTACCGGCCCCCGCGTCGTCCGACGAGGACACGAGGACGTCGGATCTGGTGGCGGCGGCCTTCGACAACCCGGCCACCCCGACGGTCCCGGCCCAGGGGAAGGGACCGCACGAGGCGGAGACCGCGGAGGCGGCGGAGCCCGTGGCTCCTGCGGAGCCGGAACCGGTCGCAGAGACCGAAGCGCCGGAGACGGTCGCCGAGCCGGCCGCGGAGACCGACGCCGGGACGGTCGCCGAGCCGGTCACGGAGACGGCCGCCGGGACAGTCGCGGAAACCGAAGCGCCGGAGACGGTCGCGGAGACCGGCGCGCCCGAGCCGGTCGCCCCCGCCGCCGATCCGGCCCCCGAGCCCGTCGCCGCCCCCGAACCGGTCACCGCGAGCGAGACCCCCGTCCCCGAACCGGTCACCGCGAGCGAGACCCCCGAGCCCGAACCGGTCACCGAGCCGGAGCCCGCCGGGACCCCCGAGCCGGCAGCCGCAACCGCGCCGGAGACCGTAACCGAGCCGGAGCCCGCCGGGACCCCCGAGCCGGCGGCCGCAACCGCGCCGGAGACCGTCGCCGCTCCCGAGCCCGAGGGGGCCGCCGAGCCCGAGGCCCCCGCCGTGATCACCATCGACATGGACCCGGAGCCCGACCCGGAACCCCTCCAGGCGACTCCGGCGACTCCGGCGGCCCCGGCCGCCACCGCCGGCAAGCCCGCCCTCACCCTCGCCAAGGTCAAGGCGCGGGCGCCCGAGCTGGCCGGAGCGTACAAGGCGGCGCAGGCCGGGCTGAAGGCGCACGGGCTGACCGGGCTGCGCGCCACCGTCTACCTGGTCCTGGACCGCTCCGGCTCCATGCGCCCGTTCTACAAGGACGGCAGCGCCCAGCACCTGGGCGACCGCGCACTCGCGCTCGCCGCGCACCTCGACGAGAGCGCCACCGTGCAGGTCGTGTTCTTCTCGACCGACATCGACGGCACCGGCACGGTGGAGCTGGACGGCCACGAGGGCCGGATCGACGAGCTGAACGCCGGACTCGGCCGGCTCGGCCGGACGAACTACCACCGCGCGGTCGAGGAGGTCGTCGCGCACTACGAGAAGTCCGGGTCGACCGGCCCGGCGCTGGTGGTCTTCCAGACGGACGGTCCGCCGGACGTCCGGCAGGCCGCCCGCCAGGCGCTCGACGCGGCGGCCCGGCTGCCGCTGTTCTTCCAGTTCGTCGCGTTCGGCGACAAGGACGCCAAGGGCTTCGACTTCCTGCGGAAGCTGGACGCCCCGAACACCGGCTTCTTCCACGCGGGCCCCGCCCCCCGCGAGGTCGCGGACACCACGTTCTACCGCGAGCTGCTCGCCGCGCTCCCCGCCTGGGTGGCCGGGCGCGAGACGGCCCCCGGCGCCTGACCGGCCGGCAGGCGTACGGTCACGGCGAGCCCGCCCCCCGGGGCCCCGCACCGCCGTGACCGTGCGTACGGCCGTGGATCGTCGCGATCGGCCGCACGACCGGCGGGCCGGGGTCCGGCACCGGCCCCGTCCGGTCCCTGTCCTCACCCCGGCGGAACGGCTCGAAGGAGCCGAGGACCCGGGGATGTCGGCCGCGTCCACCACAGCCCCCGTGCCGCGGACCTCCGGCCCGCCCGCCGGGCGAGCAGCCCTCAGCGGCCCAGCGACTCCGCGTCCCCCATCACGATGACGGGTGCGAGGCCCGGGTCGAGGGCCGTGAGGAGCTCCTTCATCCGGTCCTCGGTGACCGACACGCAACCCTGGGTCGGTCCCCCGTGGTCGACGTGCACCCAGATGCCGCCGCCGCGCTCCTCGCCCAGGGGCCGGGTGTGGTCGAGCGGGGAGGTGCCGGGGAGGCGGTTGTAGTCGATGGCGACCACGTAGTCGAAGGAGCCCTCCAGCGGTTCCCCGTGGAACCCCTCGCCCGTCACGGCGAAATCGGGGCTGAGGTCGTACGGGAGTGCCGTGTCCGGGGGGTCGAGGCGGCCGCCCGCGGCGGTCAGCGTGAAGACGCCGACGGGTGAGCGCAGATCGCCCTCCCAGTGCTCGGCGGTCCAGCCGTTGAGGGCGTTGTGGGCGGGCCAGGGCCCCAGCGCGGCCCGCCAGCCCGGCCCGGCGGGTCCGTCCCGGGTGTAGAGGACGGCGGTCGACCTGTTGGAGTCCGGCGACTCACCGGTCACCACGAACGCCTGCCGTGCCTCGGCCGGGATCGCCGCCCGGGTCTTCGGTCCGAGGCCCGGGATCTCGGTGGGCTGCGGCGAGGCCGCGGGCACCGGTGGCCCGGCGGGCGAGGCGGTGGTCCCGGGAGGCCCCGGCACGCCGTTGGCCGGCGCCCGCTCCGTGGTGGCACCGCTCAGATCCGTACCGGAGAAGCCGCCCGTCCCGCACCCGGTGAGCAGCACCAGCAGGACCAGGGAGCAGAAGACGTGCGGCAGGCGCAGGGGTGCGCGCGAAGGGGGCACGGACACGGGTGGCTCCTCAGCGGTCAATGCGCCGGTATCGGCCCAGCCAGTCATTGCCGCAGAGGGAGCCGGTCAATCCTGGGCGGGAGCCATCTGGCCTTACGCGTTCAGGTGATTCGTCTTTTTGTATGACTCCAGCCGTCCCTCCGCGGCGTCCGCGGCGGCCCTCGCGACCGACGGCACACGAAGGGCCCGGAACCCTGTTGCCAGGTCCTTCTTGTGCGCTGGACCCTGAGTCCCTGTCATGCGAGGAACGTCAGGCAGCCGGGCCGGGCGGGGGCGTGAGAGCGGGCTGTGGGTTCCTGTGTGCCGTCCCGGCGCGTGAGACAGCCCCCGGCCAGTGGCGGCCGGGGGCTGTTTCACGTGAAACCCCTTACGGGGCAGGCGGGTCGGGCGGCGCTACTTCTGCGCGTCCTTCGCCGGCGCGGCCGGCTTGCGGAGCTGGATGTTCAGCTCGCGCAGGCGGGCCTCCTCCAGGACGGTGGGCGCGCCCATCATCAGGTCCTGGGCGTTGCCGTTGAGCGGGAAGGCGATCGTCTCGCGGATGTTGGGCTCGTCGGCCAGCAGCATCACGATGCGGTCGACGCCCGGGGCGATGCCGCCGTGCGGCGGGGCGCCGAGGCGGAAGGCCTTGAGCATGCCCGCGAACTCCTTCTCCACCGTCTCGCGGTCGTAGCCGGCGATCTCGAAGGCCTTGATCATCAGCTCGGGCTCGTGGTTCCGGATGGCGCCGGAGGACAGCTCGATGCCGTTGCAGACGATGTCGTACTGCCAGGCGAGGATGTCCAGCGGGTCCTTCTCCTCCAGGTCCTTCAGACCGCCCTGGGGCATCGAGAAGGGGTTGTGCGAGAAGTCGATCCTGCCGGTCTCCTCGTCCTTCTCGTACATCGGGAAGTCGACGACCCAGCAGAACCGGAAGACGCCCTCCTCGAAGTGGCCGGCCCGCTTGGCGGCCTCGACGCGGACGGCGGACATGATCTTGGAGACCTCGTCGAACTCGCCGGCGCCGAAGAAGACGGCGTGGCCCGGGACGAGCGAGAGCCGCTCGGTGAGCGTCTTGACGTCGGTCTCGGTGAGGAACTTGGCGATCGGACCGGCCAGCGTGCCGTCCTCGCCGACGCGGACCCAGGCCAGGCCCTTGGCGCCGTGCTCCACGGCGTACTCGCCGAGGCCGTCGAAGAACTTACGGGACTGGCCCGCCGTGTCCGGCACCGGCAGGGCGCGGACGTGCTTGCCGGCGAACGCCTTGAACTCCGAGTCCGCGAAGACGTCGGAGATGTCGACGAGCTCCAGCTTGGCCCGCAGGTCCGGCTTGTCGTTGCCGTACTTCAGCATCGACTCGCGGAACGGGATGCGCGGGAACGGCGAGGTGACGGGACGGCCGTTGCCGAACTCCTCGAAGAGCTCGGTCATCAGCTTCTCGATCGGCTGGAAGACGTCCTCCTGCTCGACGAAGGACATCTCGACGTCGAGCTGGTAGAACTCGCCGGGCGAACGGTCGGCGCGGGCGTCCTCGTCGCGGAAGCAGGGCGCGATCTGGAAGTAGCGGTCGAAGCCGGAGATCATCAGCAGCTGCTTGAACTGCTGCGGGGCCTGCGGCAGCGCGTAGAACTTGCCGGGGTTCAGCCGGGACGGGACGACGAAGTCGCGGGCGCCCTCGGGGGAGGTCGCGGTGAGGATCGGCGTCGCCATCTCGTTGAAGCCGAGGGCCACCATCTTGGACCGGATCGAGGCGATCACGGCGGAGCGCAGCATGATGTTGCGGTGCATGCGCTCGCGGCGCAGGTCCAGGAAGCGGTACTCCAGGCGCCGCTCCTCGTTGACGCCGTCCTCGGCGTTGATCGTGAAGGGCAGCGGGCCGGCCTCGCCCAGCACCTCGACCTCGGAGACCTCGATCTCGATCTCGCCGGTCGGCAGGTCCGGGTTGACGTTCTCGGTGCCCCGCGCGGAGACCTTGCCGTCGATCCGGACGACGGTCTCCTTGGTGAGCTTCGCCAGGGCCTCGTTGCCCGGCGTGCCGGGACGGGCGACGAGCTGCACCAGACCGTAGTGGTCGCGCAGATCGATGAAGAGGATGCCGCCCAGGTCTCGGCGATTGTGCAGCCAGCCGCTCAGCCGGACGTCGGTGCCGACGTCAGAGGCGCGGAGCTCGCCGCAGGTGTGGGACCTGTACCGATGCATCGTCGTTCATCCAGTCTTCGCGGTTGGGGGCGGAATCAGTCCTCCCAGGCTACCGCCCGCGACCGGAGCGTTTCATTGTCATTGCCCGTATCAAGATCGTCCGCGGGTCCGTACCCCTGCCTTCCTCCCGCATGCCGGTTTAAAGTGGGGCAATGCGCACCGAGGATGTGCTGGCCGCGACCGCGACCGGGCTGTGGCGCTGGGACCACGGAGCCGGGACGGTCACGCTCGACGCGGAGGCCGCCCGCCTGCTGGAGCTCCCCCCGGCGCCCGGTGTCTTCCGCGAGTCGGAGGTCCGCGCCCGCTTCCACCCCGTCGACTGGAACGAGATCGCCGGGGTCGTCGGCCTCGCCGTGGCCGAGGGCACCCTCGCCGAGGCGCGGCTGCGGATCGTGGACGGCAGCGGCCGGGTCCTGCGTACGGTGCGCAGCCGCTCCAGACCCGCCCCGGACGGCGAGGGCGGCAAGGACTACGTGCTCATCGGCACCCTCCAGGAGGTCGCCGACTCCCAGTCCGGCACCGCCGGGTCGCACACCCCGATCACCGGTGACTGGCGGCGCTCCCGCGAGGCGTTCCTGCTGGACGCGGGGCGGGCGCTGGCCGAGGCCGGGTCCACCGCGGAGGTACTGCGGGTCGCCTACTCGCTCTCCATGCCCGGGTTCTCGCCGGACGGCCTCGCGGTCTTCGGCGTCGAGGGCGAACGGCTGACCGTCGTCGGGCAGCACGGGCACAGCGTGGGCGACGAGGGCCCGTTCACCGACATGCCGCTGGACACGGACTACCCGGCCACCGAGGTCGTACGGACGGGCCGGGCGATCTACCTGCCCACGCCGGACGACTACCGCGACCGCTACCCGGCCACCTGGCCGCTGGCACGGCGGTTCGGGCGCCGTTCCTGGGCCTTTCTGCCGCTGATCGTGTCCGGGCGCACGATGGGCACCTGGATGGCCGGTTTCCGGCACCCGGTGTCGTTCTCGCCGGACGAGCGGTCCGTGCTGACGACCGTGGCCCGCATGCTCGCCCAGGCGCTGGCCCGGGCCGGGGCCGCCGACACCGAGCGGGAGCTGTCACTGGGCCTCCAGCGCACGATGATGCCCTCACTCGGCCCGGGCATCCCGGGGATGACCGTGGCCGCGCGCTACGTGCCGACCGGCGGCGGCCTCCAGGTCGGCGGCGACTGGTACGACCTGATCCCGCTGCCCAGCGGCCGCATCGCCCTCGTCATCGGCGACGTCCAGGGGCACGACGTGCGGGCGGCGGGCCTGATGGGCCAGCTCCGGATCGCTCTGCGCGCGTACGCCTCCGAGGGGCACCGCCCCGACGCGGTGCTCGCGCGTGCCTCGCGCTTCCTGTCCGGTCTCACCGACCCCGGCGAGGACGACGAGGGCACGGCCGCCCGCTTCGCGACCTGCCTGTACGCGGAGGCCGACCCGGAGACCGGGGTCCTGGACATCGCGCGGGCCGGCCACCCCGACCCCGTGGTGATGACCCCCGACGGCACCGCCGTCGTCCGGCAGACCGAGGGCGGGCTGCCGCTGGGCGTCGAGGAGGACGCGGACTACCCGACGACCCGGATCGTCCTGGAGGCCGGGGAGACGATCATGCTGTGCACGGACGGGCTGATCGAGACCGGCGGCCACGACCTGGCCACCGGCTGGGTGCGCCTCCGGCCGATCCTGGAGCGGCACACCGGCGACCTGGAGAAGCTCGCGGACGCCCTGGTGCAGGCCGTCCACGGACCCGGCTCGCACTACACGACCGGGCCGCTCGCCGACCGGCGCGAGGACGACGTCGCGGTCCTGCTGCTGCGCCGCGACGGCTCCACCACGCCCCCGGCCCTCTCCCGGCGCACCGCGCTGACCATCGCCCAGGCCGAACCGGAGCGGATCTCGACGGCCCGGCAGCTGCTGCGGGAGCTGCTGCACGACTGGACGGACCCCGACCAGGTCGACGCGGCGGTGCTGCTGCTCTCCGAGGTGGCCACCAACGTCCTGGTGCACACGGACGGCGACGCGCTGATGGTCGCCCAGGCGACCGGGGCACCGGGGGAGCGGTGTCTGCGGGTGGACGTCTCCGACGGCAGCGACGAGCTGCCGCACAAGCGGCGGCCCGGCGAGATGGCCTCCAGCGGCCGGGGCCTGGTGCTGATGGAGATGCTCGCGCACACCTGGGGGGTCGACCCGCGCGGGGCGGGCAAGTCGATCTGGTTCGAGCTGAACGAGGCCGAGCAGCCAAAACCGGCCCTGCCGGACCTGGACGCCTTCGACGCCCCGGACGGCCTCTGAAGACCCCCGCCCCCGCAAAGCCTTCCAAGGGCTGTCCCGTCGTCCCTGGCGGGACAGCCCTCAGCCGGGCTCCTTCGGCGCGTCGGGCGCGGGCCCGCCGCCCTTGCGCAGTTCGCCCAGGATGCCGAAGGCCGCCGCGCAGAGCGGGACCGCGAGCAGCATGCCGAGGATGCCCGCCACGCTCGCGCCCGCCGTCAGCGCGATCAGGATCATGGCGGGGTGCATCTGGACCGTACGGCTCTGGATCATCGGCTGCAGGACGTGGCCCTCCAGCACCTGCACGGCGAGGACGACACCGAGCGCCCAGAGCGCGATGACGAACCCCCGGTCCGCGAGCGCCACCACGACCGCGACGGCCCCGGAGATGAACGCGCCGAGGTACGGGATGTAGGCGCCCACGAGCACCAGCGCACCGAGCCCCACCGCGCCCGGCACCCGCAGGATCAGCAGGCCGACCGTGATGCAGACGGCGTCGATCAGGGCGATGAGCGTCGTCCCGCGCATGAAGCCCTCGACGGCCTCGAAGGCCCGTCGGCCCATCGCCTCGACCATGTCCCCGGTGCCGCGCGGGGCGATGGTGTGGGCGAGGTCCGCGGCCCGGTCGGCGTCGCGCAGGAAGAAGAAGGTCAGCAGCAGCGAGAGGACGCTGGTGGCGATGAGGGAGCCGAGGAGGCTGATGCCGGTGAGGAGCCCGCCCGCGGCGCTCGCGCCGAACTTCTCGACGAGCCTGCGGCCACTGGCCTCCAGGTCGTCCACGTCGAGGTCGTCCGCGCCGGGGAAGTGGTCGACGAACCACTGTCCGGCGTCCCTCAGCGACTGGACGATCTGGCCGCCGGTCTCGACGAGCGCGGAGACGACGATGTAGCCGGCGCCGCCGACCACGGCGAGCAGCAGCGCGCAGGTGATCCCGGCGGCCACCGAGCGGTGCACCCCGTGGGCGGCCAGCCGGCGGTGGACCGGGCCGAGCAGCGCCGTACCGAGCAGTGCGAGCAGCACCGGCGTGACGGCGGTCTTGAAGATGATGCACAGGCAGACCGCGACGGCGGCGACACCGGTGACCAGCAGGACGACACCGCACCAGGCGGCCGTCCGCCGGGCGCCGTCGGGCAGGAGTGGCTTCTGGGTCTGCACCCTTCCAGCCGATCACGTCGGGGGTACGGTGTCCCGCCCGCGCCGCCGTACGAGTGACGGAGCGTCACACGACGGCGGCGGGGCCGGGACTGCCGGTCGTACCGCGGCGAGCCGGGCTTTCGGCCGCACGACGGCGGCACGGGCCCGGCCGCCGGTCACATGCCGTGGACGGCGGGCACGGTGCCGAGGCGGCCGGCCTGGAAGTCCTCGAAGGCCTGCTTCAGTTCGGCCTGGCTGTTCATCACGAACGGCCCGTAGTGCGCCATCGGCTCACGGATCGGCTGCCCGCCGAGCAGCACGACCTCCAGGTCCGGAGTGTTGCCGTCCTGCTTCTCGTCCGCGCGCACGGTCAGCGAGGAGCCGGCGCCGAAGACGGCGGTCTGGCCCAGGTGGACCGGCCGGCGCTCCGCGCCGACGGAGCCGCGCCCGGCGAGCACGTACGCGAGGCCGTTGAAGTCCTCGCGCCAGGGCAGCGTCACCTCGGCGCCGGGGCGGACGGTGGCGTGGATCATCGTGATCGGGGTGTGCGTGATGCCCGGGCCCTGGTGGCCGTCCAGCTCACCGGCGATCACGCGGAGCAGCGCGCCGCCGTCCGGGGACGCGAGCAGCTGGACCTGGCCGCCGCGGATGTCCTGGTAGCGCGGGGCCATCATCTTGTCGGCCTTCGGCAGGTTCACCCAGAGCTGGAGACCGTGGAAGAGGCCGCCCGACATGACCAGGGACTCCGGCGGCGCCTCGATGTGCAGCAGCCCGGACCCGGCGGTCATCCACTGGGTGTCGCCGTTCTGGATGGTGCCGCCGCCCCCGTTGGAGTCGCGGTGGATGAAGCTGCCGTCGATCAGGTACGTCACGGTCTCGAAGCCGCGGTGCGGGTGCCAGGGCGTTCCCTTCGGCTCGCCGGCCGCGTACTCCACCTCACCCATCTGGTCCATCATGATGAACGGGTCGAGGTACTTGTAGTTGATGCCGGCGAAGGCGCGGCGGACGGGGAAGCCCTCGCCCTCGAAGCCGCTCGGCGCCGTGGTCACGGCGAGCACGGGACGGGCCGCGGCGTCACCGGAAGCGGCCACCTTGGGCAGGGTCAGCGGGTTCTCGACGGTCACTGCGGGCATGGGAGCCACCTCCGGGGGACTGTACTGCCACCAATTTAGTTGAATGGTGAACATCCTGCAAGGCGTCATCCATTCCCGCCCCGCCCGCCGGGGCCCCCGCACCACCCCGGACGACCGGAAGGGGTCCGTACCGACAGCGGTACGGACCCCTTCCAAAAGCCTCGGATCGGCGGCGGATCAGCCGTACATGCGGCGCATCGCGAAGTCGACCATCTGCTCGACGGCCTTGGCGTCGAAGACGATCCGGTGCTCGCCCTCCATGTCCAGGACGAAGCCGTAGCCGGTGGGCAGCAGGTCGATCACCTCGGCACCGGTGATCACGAAGTACTTGGACTCCTTGCCCGCGTACAGCCGCAGCTCCTTGAGCGTGGTGAACATCGGGATCACGGGCTGCTGGGTGTTGTGCAGCGCGAGGAAGCCGGGGTTGTCACCGCGCGGGCAGTAGACCTTCGACGTCGCGAAGATCTGCTGGAAGTCCTCGGCGGACAGCGAGCCGGTCGTGAAGGCCCGTACCGCGTCGCCCAGCGAGGGCGGAGAGGGTTCGGGATACAGCGGCTGCTCGCCGTAGCCGCCCCCCATCGGCTGCTGCGCGCCCTGGTTCTGGTCGTAGCCGTACATGGGGCAAAGAGTAATCGGCCACATCCGGGGCTCAGGGGGTTGCGTCTTATTACTGGCGGGTAGCATCATCGTAGAGGTCACCTGATACGTCCGGGCCACCCCTCCACGGGGCGCTGCGCGCCACTGCTATTGATTACGGAGCCTTCCCATGGGGCACTACAAGTCGAATCTCCGCGACATCGAGTTCAACCTCTTCGAGGTCCTCGGACGCGACAAGCTGTACGGCACCGGACCGTTCGCGGAGATGGACGTCGACACCGCGAAGAGCATCCTCGAAGAGGTGGCCCGCCTCGCGGAGAACGAGCTCGCCGACTCCTACGCCGACGCCGACCGCAACCCGCCGGTCTTCGACCCGGAGACCAGCACCGCCCCGGTCCCGGCCACGTTCAAGAAGTCGTACCAGGCGTTCATGGACTCCGAGTACTGGCGCCTGGGCCTGCCCGAGGAGATCGGCGGCACCACCTCGCCCCGCTCCCTGATCTGGGGCTACGCGGAGCTGGTGCTCGGCTCCAACCCGGCCGTCTGGATGTACTCCTCGGGCCCGGCGTTCGCCGGCATCCTCTTCGAGGAGGGCAACGAGGCGCAGAAGAAGATCGCCGAGATCGCCGTCGAGAAGCAGTGGGGCTCGACGATGGTGCTGACCGAGCCGGACGCCGGCTCCGACGTCGGCGCGGGCCGCACGAAGGCCGTCGAGCAGGAGGACGGCTCCTGGCACATCGAGGGCGTGAAGCGCTTCATCACCTCGGGCGAGCACGACATGTCCGAGAACATCCTCCACTACGTACTGGCGCGCCCCGAGGGCGCCGGCCCGGGCACCAAGGGCCTCTCCCTCTTCCTGGTCCCGAAGTACCACTTCGACTGGACCACCGGCGAGCTGGGCGAGCGCAACGGCGTGTACGCGACGAACGTCGAGCACAAGATGGGCCTCAAGGCGTCCAACACCTGCGAGATGACGTTCGGCGACCGCCACCCCGCCAAGGGCTGGCTCATCGGCGACAAGCACGACGGCATCCGCCAGATGTTCCGCATCATCGAGTTCGCCCGCATGATGGTCGGCACGAAGGCCATCGCCACGCTCTCCACGGGTTACCTCAACGCGCTGGAGTACGCCAAGGAGCGCGTCCAGGGCACCGACCTGTCGGAGTTCATGAACAAGACGGCGCCCAAGGTCACCATCACGCACCACCCCGACGTGCGCCGCTCGCTCATGACGCAGAAGGCGTACGCCGAGGGCATGCGCGCCCTCGTCCTCTACACCGCCTCCGTCCAGGACGCGATCCAGGAGAAGGAGGCCGCGGGCGAGGACGCCAAGGCGCTGCACGGCCTCAACGACCTGCTCCTCCCCATCGTGAAGGGCTACGGCTCCGAGAAGTCGTACGAGCAGCTGGCGCAGTCGCTCCAGACGTTCGGCGGCTCCGGTTACCTCCAGGAGTACCCGGTCGAGCAGTACATCCGTGACGCCAAGATCGACACGCTGTACGAGGGCACCACGGCCATCCAGGGCCAGGACTTCTTCTTCCGGAAGATCGTCCGCGACCAGGGCGCCTCGCTCAACGCGCTCTCCGAGGAGATCAAGAAGTTCCTCGCGGGCTCCCAGGACAACGAGGAGCTGTCCGGCGCGCTGGACAGCCTCGCGAAGGCCGCGGTGGACCTGGAGGCGATCGTCGGCACGATGATCACCGACCTCACCGCGACCGGCGAGGACGTCAGGAACATCTACAAGGTGGGCCTGAACACCACCCGCCTGCTGCTGGCCTCCGGCGATGTCGTCGTCGGCTACCTGCTGCTCAAGGGCGCGGCCGTGGCCGCCGAGAAGCTGCCGACGGCCTCCGCCAAGGACGTCCCCTTCTACCGGGGCAAGATCGCCGCCGCGAAGTTCTTCGCCGCGAACATCCTCCCGGGCGTCGGCGCCGAGCGCGCCCTCGCCGAGTCGGTCGACAACTCCCTGATGGAGCTGGACGAGGCCGCGTTCTAGTGCCGCGGCAGCCAGGGTTTGCCCGGAAGGAGCGGCGTCAGGTGCGTCCCCAAGTTCTCGGCTCCGCTCGAACAGGGGAGACCCCACTTCTCGGCGTGCCGGCCGGAAGCCCTCGTACTGGACGTACTCGGGTTTTCGGCCGGTGCGGCGAGAGTGCGTGCATGGCGTCGCGACGGGGCGAACCTTGGCTGCCGCGGCACTAGGACACCGCAGCACGATCGGTCGACAGCGCCGCCCCCGGACACGCTTCCGGGGGCGGCGCTGTCGACGTACGAGTACGACGCGAGGGGCAAGGCCGTACGTCTCCACCGGCGTCCGCCACGACCGGCTCGAGCCGTCCGTCCGTACGACATCGGCAGGCTGCGAATGGCGAGAAACCGCCCCTGTTCCCGAGCCGGACACCGGTCGCGGCCCCGTCATTCCGGGCCGACCGGACAATGCCCCGCAAGGGCGGGGATGCGGTGGTGAACCCTTTCGGCCAGGTCTGGCTACAGTGAAGAACATGAGTTCCTCCGCCCGCTTCGACCGCGGCCACACCGACGATCTGATGGCCTTCCTGATGGCCTCCCCCTCCCCGTACCACGCCGTGGCCACCGCCGCCGCCCGGCTGGAGAAGGCCGGATTCCGGCAGGTGGAGGAGACCGCGGCCTGGGACGGGAGCACCGGCGGCAAGTACGTCCTGCGCGGCGGCGCGATCGTCGCCTGGTACGTGCCGGAGGGCGCCGGGGCGCACACCCCGTTCCGGATCGTCGGCGCGCACACCGACTCGCCGAACCTGCGGGTCAAGCCGCTGCCCGACACCGGCGCGTACGGCTGGCGCCAGGTCGCCGTGGAGATCTACGGCGGCACCCTGCTCAACACCTGGCTGGATCGCGACCTCGGTCTCGCCGGCCGGATCACGTTGCGCGACGGCAGCGACCGGCTCGTCTCCGTCGACCGCCCGCTGCTGCGCGTACCGCAGCTCGCCGTGCACCTGGACCGGTCGGCCAACACCGACGGGCTCAAGCTGGACCGGCAGAAGCACATGCAGCCCATCTGGGGCCTCGGGGACGTCGAGGAGGGCGACCTCATCCGGTTCGTCGCCGAGGAGGCGGGCGTCGCCGCCGAGGACATCACCGGCTGGGACCTGATGCCGCACCCCGTCGAGCCCCCGTCCTACCTGGGCCGCGACCGCGAGCTGGTGGCCGGTCCGCGCATGGACAACCTGCTCTCGGTGCACGCGGCGACCGCCGCGCTGGCCGCCGTCGCCGGGCAGCCCGACGAGGAGCTGCCGTACATCCCGGTCATGGCCGCCTTCGACCACGAGGAGAACGGCTCGCAGTCCGACACCGGCGCGGACGGGCCGCTGCTCGGCACGGTCCTGGAGCGCTCGGTCTTCGCCCGCGGCGGCGGTTACGAGGACCGCGCCCGCGCCTTCGCCGGCACGGTCTGCCTCTCCTCCGACACCGGCCACGCGATCCACCCGAACTACGCGGAGCGCCACGACCCCACGCACCACCCGGTCGTCAACGGCGGACCGATCCTCAAGGTCAACGTCAACATGCGGTACGCGACCGACGGCGGCGGCCGCTCCGTGTTCGCCGCGGCCTGCGAGAAGGCGGGCGTGCCGTGGCAGACCTTCGTCTCCAACAACGCGATGCCCTGCGGCACGACGATCGGCCCGATCACCGCCGCCCGGCACGGCATCAAGACCGTCGACATCGGCGTCGCCATCCTGTCCATGCACAGCGCCCGTGAACTGTGCGGCGCCGACGACCCGTACCTGCTGGCGAACGCCCTGGCGGCGTTCCTGGCCGGCTGACGGCCCGGGGCGGGAGGGCCACCCGGCCTCCCGCCCATGCATGCTCCTCTCCGGGCCGGGTACGCGCTCCGTACACGGCCCGGAGGTCCCGGGCCGCCGAGGAGGCGGAACTCATGGGACTCGGAGGATGCATCATCCTCATCGGCGCGGGAGCGATCCTGGCCTTCGCGACCGACTGGCACATGGACACCGTCAACGTCGACCTGGTCGGCTGGATCATGATGATCGTCGGCGTCATCGGGGTCTTCGTCTACGCGAGCGTCATCCGGCGCCGCCGCATGGTCGTGCCGCCCACCACGACGGTCGTGTCCGAGGACGAACGGCGCCTGTGACCGGGCACGATCCGGCCACATCTCCGAAACACCACGGCGGAATCCCCTATATTCTGGGCGCTTGTCCGTGACCCGGCACCGGGCGCGTCAGACCCGGAAGGGGAGCCGCTCGTGGAGTTCCGGCTGCTCGGCACCGTCTGCGTCGACACACTGACGGGGCCACTGCCCCTCGGCCCCGCCAAGCGCCGCAGCCTGCTCGCGGCCCTCCTGCTGCACGCCAACACCCCCGTGTCCATGGCACGCCTGACGGACTGTCTGTGGGACGACGAGCCGCCGCTGCACGCCCGCACGGTCATCCAGGGCCACGTCTCCCGGCTCCGCGCCCTCCTGATGGGCGCGGACGCGCAGGCGTACGGGGTCGAACTGGCGACGCTCGGCGACGCGTACGTGCTCCGGGCGCCCGAGACCCTGCTGGACTCCCAGCGGTTCGAGGAACTGCTGATGCTGGCCCGCGAACAGCGGGATCCCGCCGACACGGTGCTGATGCTGAAGGAGGCCCTGTCGCTGTGGGAGGGCCCCGCCCTCACCGGCACCTACGCGAGCGCCCCGCTGCAGGCGGCGGCCCACACCCTGGAGGAATCCCGCCTCTCGACGGTCGAGCAACTGGCCCGCGCCTACGGCGACCTGGGCGAACACCACCGGGCGGCGGCGGTCCTCCGCACGGAGGCCGTCGCCCACCCCCTGCGCGAATCCCTGGCGGCGGGCCTGATGGCCGCCCTGTACCGCTCGGGCCGCCAGTCCGAGGCCCTGGACTGGTTCCACCGCACCCGCCGCCTGCTCGCGGACGAACTGGGCATCGACCCGGGCCGCGAACTGGCCGACGCGTACGCGCGGATCCTGCGGGGGGACGAGGGCGCGCCTGTGGTTTCGGGCGGGCCGGCCCATGCCCCGGGAGCGCCGAGCGGCCTCGGGCACCCGGCCGGCCCCGGAGCCGGGACGAACAGGAGCGCCTCGCCCACGGGTGCGGCGGCCACGGCGGCCGGCGCGCCCCGCGCCTCGCACGGGTCCGCCGCGCCGCGGGCCGACGCGCCCCCGCCCGCCGACGCCGCGCGCATCGGTGTCGTCCAGCAGGCGGGGCCGCCGCCCGGGCCTCGTACGCCCGTCGTGCCGACGCACACACCGCTCTCCCCGTACGCCGGAGGCGCCCCGGTCCCCGCCGATCTGCTGCCTCGCGCGCCGCGCGGTTTCCACGGCCGCGGGGCCGAACTGACCGCGCTCTCCCGGGCGGCGGCCGGCGAGGCGCCCGTCTGCCTGGTCACCGGCCCGGCGGGGGTCGGCAAGACCGCGTTGACGCTGCACTGGGCGCGCCGGACCCCCACCGCCTTCCCGGACGGGCGGCTGTTCGCGGATCTGCGCGGGTTCGGGGACACCGCGGAGCCCACCCCGCTCGAAGTGCTGCGGGAGTTCCTGCTCGCGCTCGGGGTGGCGCCCCGGCGGGTACCGGAGTCCGTGGCGGGCGCGGCGGCCCTGTTCCGTTCGCTGACCGACCGGCTCAGCCTGCTCGTCGTCCTCGACAACGCCCGCGCCTCCGCCCAGGTCAGGCCGCTGCTGCCGGGCGGGGCGGACTGCGTCACGGTGGTCACCAGCCGGCACCGGCTGGAAGGGCTCATCGCCTCGGACGCCGCCGTCCCGGTCCCGCTGGACGTACTCGAACCGCCGGACGGCACCGCCCTGCTGGCCGGCGTCCTCGGCGAGGAACGGGTCCTCGCCGAACCGGTGGCGGCCCGGCGGCTCGCCGAACTCTGCGGCGGACTGCCGCTCGCCCTGCGGGTGACGGCGGCCCGACTGGCGGGCCGGCCGCAGTGGACACTGGCCGCCATGGCCGACGAACTCGCGGACGAGCGCCGCCGGCTGTCCTGCCTGGACGTGGAGGACACCGGCGTCTCCGCCGCGCTGCGGCTCACCGTGCAGCGGCTGCCGCCGGACGCCGTCCACCACCTCGCCCGGCTCGGCCACCACCCGGGCAGCCACTTCGACCCGTACACCGCCGCCGCGCTCGCCGGCGGCGACCCGGTCACCGCCGGGGCCGCGCTGGAACGGCTCGCCGCCGCCCATCTGGTCACGGAGGCGGGGCCCGGGCGCTGGATACTGCACGATCTGGTGCGCCTGTACGCGCGAGGACTCGACCCGGCGGCCGGCCCGGACGCGCTCATCGGCGTGCTCGACCACTACATCGCCACCGCGCTCGCCGCCGCCGACACGGCGGAACCGGGCGGCGAGCCCTGCTTCGTGCTGCCCGACGACTACCGCAGGCCCGCCGCGACCCGGGACTTCACGGACCGGGCAGCGGCCATGAGCTGGCTGGCCGCCGAACGCGAGGACCTGACCCTGGCCGCCGCGGCCGCCCGTGCCGCGGGGCTCGACGACCGGGCGTGGCGGATCATCCTGCTCCAGTGGCCGCACGTGGTGTGGCGGGTACGGGACGGCTGGGCGCCGATGCTGGAACTCGCCCTGGCGGCGGCCGTCAGCCGTGAGGACCCGTACGCCGAGTCCCGGGTCCGCAGTCTGCTCGGCTGGGTGCTGACGGAGGAGGGCAGGACCAGCGAGGCCGTGGCCCTCCTCGAACCCTCACCCGGTCTCGCCCGGCAGGCCGGTGACCGGCTCGGCGAGGCGACCGCGCTGATCAACCTGGCCATCGTGCAGGCCGAACAGGGCGGCCTGGACGTGGCGCTGGAGGGCTGCGAGCGGGCGCTCGAGCTGGCCAGGGCGGAGCCCGATGCCCACACGGAGATGCTCGCGCTCCAGCATCTGGCGCGGATGCAGCTCACGGCGGGCCGCCCGCAGGACGCCCTGGACTCCGCCCGGACCGCCTTCGCCCTCGGCCCCGAACGCGAGGAGACGGCCCGCCGGGTCCTGCTCCTGTCCGTCAGCGGCGAGGCCCACCTCGCCCTCGGTGCGGAGGAGGAGGGCATCCGCCTCCTGGACGAGGCCGCCGCGGAGGCGGAGCACGCCGGCTACGACGAGGGCGCGGTCCGGGCCCTGGAGGCGCTGCTGCGGGTGACGGCAGGGCCGGACCACGTACGCCGCCGCGACGAGGCGGCCCGCCGGCTCGCGGCGGACGGCTGACGCGGGAGCGGCCCGCCGGGCCGGGAACGGCGACCGGCCGCGGGTGGGGCGCCGCTCCCGGCCGCCGCCCGCTCCCGCCGGCGCGCCTCAGCCCTGTGTGCCGGCGTCCCCGCCCTCGTCCATGCCGGCGAGCACCAGCGGCAGCCGGGCCGCTCCGCCGGGCGTGACGCGGACGGGGACGCCCCAGTCCTGCTGGTGGACGTGGCAGGCCGGGTACTCGTTCGCCGGGTCGTCGTCGCAGGACGCGGCCATCGCGGAGACGTGCAGGACGCCCTCGGTGACGCCGTCCGCGAGGACCAGGTCCCGGAAGAGGTCGGTGCCCGCCCCCTCGCCGTCGGCCAGCAGCTCGGGCGGCGTCGAGGAGACCAGCAGCCGGGTCGACGGCCCGTACCGGGTGTCGAGCTTCTGCCCGGCCGGCGCCTGGAAGACGACGTCGAGCCGGAGGGCGCCGGGGGCGATCTCGGTGGCCGCCCGCTGGGTGCGGTGGGCCTGCTCGGCGACGCGTACCGCCTCCTCGGGCAGCCGCAGCCGGGTCAGCCGGTGCCGGGCGGACTCGACGACGACGAGGTCGCCGTCCACCAGCACGGCGTCGCTGGGCTCCCGCAGGTCCGTGGCCAGCGTGGTGACCTCACCGCTCGCCGGGTCGTAGCGGCGCAGGGCGTGGTTGTACGTGTCGCAGACGGCGACGGACCCGTCGGGCAGGGCGGTGACGCCGAGGGGGTGCTGGAACAGGGCCTGCCCGGCGGCGCCGTCCCGGTGGCCGAAGTCGAAGAGCCCGGTGCCGACGGCGGTGTGCACGGCACCCTCGCGGTCGACCCAGCGCAGCGAGGACGTCTCCGAGTCGGCGACCCACAGCCGCTCCTCGGTCGCCGCGAGCCCGGACGGCTGGGCGAACCACGCCTCCGGACCGGGCCCGTCGACCAGGCCCTCGTTGGTGGTCCCGGCGGCGACCCGTACGGTGCCGGCCTCGGGGTCGTAGGTCCACAGCTGGTGCACCCCGGCCATGGCGATCCAGAGCCGGCCGTCGAACCAGGCGACGTCCCACGGCGAGGAGAGGTCGGTCTCGCGGGCCGGGCCGCTGGTGGGTGCCCCCTGCCACCACTGGCGGCCGGTGCCGGCGAGGGTGGTCGTGGCGCCGGTCGTGAGGTCGAGCGCGCGGATGGCGTGGTTGACCGTGTCGGCGACCGCGATCCGCCCGTCGGGCAGCAGGGCGAGTCCCTGCGGCTCGCTGAACCGGGCGTCACCGGGCCCGCCGTCCGCGAACCCGCGCTCACCGGCCCCGAAGTGCCGGCGCACGGTCTCGCCGTCCGGGTCGAGCTCGACCAGCCGGTGCCGGGTGGTGTCGGAGACCAGGAAGCCCCCGTCCGCGAGCAGCAGGGCCTTGCCCGGGAAGCGCAGGTGCGTGGCCACCGGCTCCGGTGCCACATAGGGCCCGTCCCCGCGCCGCAGGGTGCCCTTCGCCGCGTGCTCCGCCTCCAGCTCCTCGACCAGCTTCTCGATGGCGTGGGCGTGTCCCTCACCGGCGTGCTGGGCGACGACATAGCCCTCGGGGTCGATGACGACGAGCGTGGGCCAGGCGCGTACGGCGTACTGCTTCCAGGTGGCCAGCTCGGGGTCGTCGAGCACCGGGTGGTGGACCTCGTACCGCTCGACCGCGTCGACGACCGCCTGGTGCTCGGCCTCGTGGACGAACTTCGGCGAGTGCACGCCGATGATCACGACGGTGTCGCGGTGCTTCTCCTCCAGCTCGCGCAGCTCGTCGAGGACATGCAGGCAGTTCACACAGCAGAAGGTCCAGAAATCGAGGATCATAATGCGTCCTCGCAGGTCAGCGAGGGTGTACTGCCGGTCGCCTGTATTGAGCCAGCCGCCCTTGCCGATGAGTTCGGGGGCCCTGACGCGTGCACGTGTTGCCATGACACCAGTCAACATCACCGTGGCGTTCCCGCATTCCGCAGGTGGGTCCGGGAGCCTGTGAGCCATGAGACTTCTCGTGCGTGAGCGCCTGTTCGGCATCGGTGACGACTACTGGATCGAGGACACGGAGGGCCGCAAGGTCTTCCTGGTCGACGGCAAGGCCATGCGGGTGCGCGACACCTTCGAGCTGAAGGACGCGCAGGGCCGCATCGTCGTCGAGATCCGCCAGAAGCTGCTCAGCCTGCGCGACACGATGCTGATCGAACGCGACGGCGAGCAGCTCGCCACGATCAAGCGCAAGCGGCTCTCCCCGCTCCGCAACCACTACCGCGTGACCCTGGCGGACGGCACCGGGCTGGACGTCAGCGGCAAGATCCTGGACCGCGAGTTCGCCGTGGACTACGACGGCGAACTGCTGGCCCAGATCTCCCGCCGCTGGCTCACCGTCCGCGACACGTACGGCATCGACCTCGTGCGCGAGGACGCGGACGCGGCGCTGCTGATCGCGGTGGCGGTGTGCGTGATCGTCCTCGCGGAGAAGGACCACGAGGGCTGACCACCCGCCATCTGCCGTGCCGGGCCCCGTGTTTCACGTGAAACCGTGAGCCACGGGGCTCTGCGCGCTTCAGATCTTCCGCGCGGCCGGCCCCAGCCGCCGGTCCTTCAGCGCGGGGAACCGCTCCCGCGTCCTGGCGACCTCGGCCGGGTCGAGCTCCACGGTCAGCACCTCCTCGTCCGCGCCCGCCTCCGCGAGCACCTCGCCCCAGGGGTCGACGACGAGGGAGTGGCCGGCCTGCTGGACGCCGGCATGGGTACCGGCGCAGCCGACGGCCAGGACGTATGCCTGGTTCTCGACGGCGCGGGCCCGGGCGAGCAGGGTCCAGTGGGCGCGGCGGCGTTCCGGCCAGCCGGCCGCGACGACCAGGGTTTCGGCGCCGGCGTCGACCAGGCCGCGGAACAGCTCCGGAAAGCGGAGGTCGTAGCAGGTGGCGAGGCCGAGCGTGGTCTCCGGGAGGGGGACGGTCACCAGGTCCTCACCGGCGCCCATCATGACCGCTTCGCCCTGGTCGAAGCCGAAGCGGTGGATCTTGCGGTAGGCGGCGGCCCGTTCGCCCTCGGGGGAGAAAACGAGCGTGGTGTTGTAGAGGGTGCCGTCACCGGCCCGTTCGACGAACGATCCGGCGTGCAGCCAGACACCTGCTTCGGCGGCGGCCTTGGCCATCACGTCGTGCGTCGGGCCCGTCAGGGGCTCGGCCTCGTCCTCGAACGCCGTGTACGCGAAGGCCCCGACCGGCCACAGCTCGGGGAGCACCACCAGATCCGCGCCGCGCTGGGCCACGACCAGGGACGCGGCGCGTTCCCGGCGGGAATCCACGGGTTCGTCCGGGTCTACTGCGATCTGGATGAGGGAGGCGCGCACACTACCACCGTCCTGGCATTCGAGTCGTCAACACGGGCCTACGATCGTCACACGAAAGCACTGCCGGGGTGCCTGCTCGCAGCGTAACTTAGCCACCGAACCTCATCGCCGCTCGCAGCCCGCAGCCCGACCGTCCGCGCCCAGTTGCCCATGCACCGCAGAACCGCACGAGGGGTCCCGTGACCGTCCATTCCAGCCTCCAGACCTACGCCGATGCCTGGACCCACTCCATCGAGTCGATAGCCGAGCTGGTGGGCCCGCTCGCGGAGGGCGACTGGAACGGCCGTACGCCCTGCCCCAACTGGTCCGTGCGCGACATCGTGTCGCACGTCATCGGCATGGAGTGCGAACAGCTCGGCGACCCGCGTCCGATCCACACCCTGCCGCGCGACCTCTTCCACGTGCAGAGCGATTTCGCCCGCTACATGGAGATGCAGGTCGACGTCAGGCGTCACCACACCGCGCCGGAGATGACCTCCGAGCTGGAGTACACGATCATTCGCCGCTCCCGGCAGCTGCGCAACGAGACGCGTGCCCCGGAGACCATGGTGCGGGCGCCGCTGGGCGCCGAGCAGACCCTGGAGACGGCGCTGCGGATGCGCGCGTTCGACGTCTGGGTGCACGAGCAGGACCTGCGTACGGCCCTGGGCAGGCCCGGCAACCTGGACTCCCCCGGCGCCTTCGTCGCCCGCGACGTCCTGCTGCAGGGGCTGCCCAAGGTGGTGGCCGGGAGCGCGGGCGCGCCGGCCGACTCGGCGGTGGTGCTGGACGTGCACGGGCCGCTGGAGTTCCTGCGGACGGTACGGGTCGACGCCGAGGGACGCGGTTCGCTGGATGTGGCCCCTTCGCTCGGTCCGGTCGTGACGCTCTCGATGGACTGGGAGACGTACGTACGGCTGGCCTGCGGCCGGGACCGGCCCGCCGCGGTCGCGGACCGGGTCAAGGCCGAGGGCGACCAGGACCTGGCCGAGGCCATCCTCCGGCACTTCGCCGTCACCCCGTAGGGCCCGGGGCAGCTCACCGGCACACAACGGCGCCCGCCCCCGCCGAGGGGGGACGGGCGCGCCGCCGTTCTCGCGCTCTCACGCAGGCACGTGCACGGCCTCCACCCGGCTGACCACGTGGTGCTCCCGCTCCCGGCGCGCCGCCCTCGCGCGCAGCCGCAGGATCTGCGCGATCCCGAGCGCCTCCAGGACGAAGACGGACGAGAACGCCACCCGGTAGTTGTCGCCGGTCGCGTCCAGCAGCACACCGACGGCGAGCAGCGTGGTCATCGACGCGATGAAGCCGCCCATGTTGACGATGCCGGACGCGGTGCCCTGGCGCTCGGGCGGGTTGGCCGGGCGGGAGAAGTCGAAGCCGATCATCGAGGCGGGCCCGCACGCCCCGAGGACCAGGCACAGGACGACCAGCAGCCACATGGGCGCGTGGTCCCCGGGGTGGAAGATCGTCGCCGCCCACAGCGCGGCCGTCGTGCCGACCGTGCCCAGCGCGAGCGGGACGCGGGCGGCGTGGTGGCGGGCGATGACCTGCCCGTAGACGAGGCCGAGCGTCATGTTGGAGAGCACCACCAGGGTCAGCAGCTCACCGGCGGTCCCCCGGCCGAGCCCCTGGTCCTCGACAAGGAACGGCATGCCCCACAGCAGCAGGAACACCATGGCCGGGAACTGCGTCGTGAAGTGCACCCACATCCCGAGCCGGGTGCCGGGCTCCCGCCAGGAGGCGGCGATCTGCTTGCGGATGTACGCGCCGCCGGCGTGCTGCGCGGGCGGTGGCTCGTACTCCTCGGGGTGGTCCTTCAGGAAGAGCAGGAGCAGCACCAGCACCACGACTCCGGCCAGTGAGCTGCCGACGAACGTGGTGGTCCAGCCGAAGCCGTGCAGGGCGCGGGCGATGAGCAGCGTGGAGACGAGGTTGCCCGCCATTCCGAAGAGGGCGGCGACCTGGCTGATCAGCGGGCCGCGGCGGGCCGGGAACCAGCGCGTCCCCAGGCGCAGCACGCTGATGAACGTCATCGCGTCGCCGCAGCCCAGCAGGGCGCGGGAGGCGAGCGCCGTGCCGTAGGAGGGGGAGAGCGCGAAGCCGAGCTGGCCGAGCGTGAACAGGACGGCCCCGAGGGTGAGGACGCGCTTGGTGCCGAGCCGGTCGACCATCAGGCCGACCGGTATCTGCATGCCCGCGTAGACGAGCAGTTGGAGGATGGAGAAGGTGGAGAGCGCCGAGGCGTTGACGTCGAACCGGTCGGCGGCGTCGAGTCCGGCGACGCCGAGGCTGGTGCGGAAGATGATGGCGACGAAGTAGACGGCGACGCCGATGCCCCAGATCCGGGCGGCGCGCCGGCCGCCGGGCGGGTCACCGGGCAGGGTGGGTGCGGCGGAACTCACCGGTCCTCACCCCGGACCAGCACCTTGACCCGGCTGACGTGGCGGCGCACGACCTGGGCGGCGCCCTCCGCGTCACCGGCCCTGAGCGCTTCCAGCAGCTCGCTGTGTTCCGCGATGTTGGCGGCGATCCTGTCGGGGTGGGCCTCCATGACGGCGACGCCCATCCGCAGCTGGCGGTCGCGGAGCTGGTCGTAGAGGCGGGACAGGATCTCGTTGCCCGCGTGGCGGACGATCTCGGCGTGGAAGCAGCGGTCCTTCACGGAGACGGTGGCCAGGTCACCGGCCTCGGAGAACCGCCGCTGCTCCTCCAGGAGTCCTTCCAGCCGGCTGATCAGCTGCGGGGAGGCGGGCACGGCCTTGCGGGCGGCGAACTCCTCGACGAGCAGCCGGGTCTCCACCACGTCCGCGATCTCCTGGGCGGAGACGGCGAGCACCAGGGCGCCCTTCTTCGGGTAGAGCTTGAGCAGCCCCTCGACCTCGAGCCGCAGCAGCGCCTCGCGCACCGGTGTGCGCGAGACGCCGACGGCCTCGGCGAGGCCGCCTTCGGTCAGCAGGGTGCCGCCCTCGTAGCGGCGGTCCAGGACGGCGTCCTTGACGTGCGTGTAGACGCGCTCGGCGGCCGGGGGCCGCTTCGCGGGCGGGGGCACGGGGGCGGGGCCGGGAGACGTGGAGGGCGCGGGGGCAGACATGCACACAGCATAGATACAACATGCACGCAAGCGTCGGCCCGTCCACGATGTGAGCGAGGAGACCGGTCCGCTACCGCCGGCAGGTCAGCAGAAGGGTCGTGCTCCCGTCCTCCTCCGGAATGTCCCGGACGTGCTGGAAGCCCACCTTCCGCAGGGCCGCCAGCGAGGCCGCGTTCGGCTCCGCCACGGTCGCGTGGACCTGCTCCAGGCCCAGCACCTCGAAGCCGTACGCGGTGATCGTCCGCGCGAGTTCGGTGCCGAGGCCCTGTCCCCACTCCTCGTACGCGAAGGCGTAGATCAGCTCGTGTCCCTCGACGGCCTTCGACGGCTTGATCTCCGCGTGGCCGACCATCCGGCCGTCCCGGCGCACGGCCCAGACGTCGAAGCCGTCGCCGCCGTAGGCGTGGGTGAAGACGCGGGAGAACAGGGTGCGGAGGCTGTCCTCGGGCTCGGGGCCGTCGCCCATCCACCGGGAGACCCGGGCGTCCGTGAAGAGGGCGACGAAGTCGTCCTCGTCGGCCGGCACGTACGGTTCGAGCAGCAGGCGTTCGCTGCGCAGGGAAGGCGTCATGCCGGGGGACGTTATCCCAGCCGCTACGCGGACGGCCCGTCGTTTTCCACCAGCCGCAACGTCGGGCGCCGGGGCGCGAACTCGCCGAGTCCGAGCGCCGCCTCGCGCCAGTGCGCGGCCAGTTCGAGCAGGCGCTCGTCGTCCTGGGGGTAGGCCGGCGGCGGCACGTCCGGCACGGTCCGCCACAGGATCGTCGCGGCGAACCGGACCGCGTGCAGCGCGGCCGTCGTATGCGCCTCGACCCCGCCCTCCCCCAACTGCCGCAACGCCTCCAGGCGCTCGGCGAGGGCGAGGAGCTCGCCGTACGCCCTGACGGACTCCTGCGCACGCACGACATCGTCCACGGTCACCTCCGGCCTCTGGGGCGCTCGGCGCACCTGTCGCTGCGGTACGTCGGGCCGGCTCGCCGATCCCCGCGCCGGAGCTCGCGCCCGGGGGCTCGGATGTGACGCCGATGGTAGCCCCTGGCCACGGGGCGCAACCGTCCCGCGACATCCGCAAGCCCGTTCCCCGCCCCCGGATGTCATAAAAAATCACCCCCTCCCCGACCACAACCAAGGGGCCCGGTCCTTCGTCTTATCAGCGCAGCGGCACCCTTATGTGGCCGCATTCCAGGGGCATTTGGAGCGTTCAACTTGAAACTCGGCATTAAGTCCATAAGGCGCACTTCCGCGACCGCCACGGTGGCCCTCACGACGGGCGCCCTGATCGCGGGCGGCGCGTTCGCCTCCACCGCGCAGGCCGCGGCGCCCAAGGCGCCCTCGATCGTCGCCAAGGGCGGCTTCGTGATGAACAACGGCACCGGAAAGACGCTGTTCACCAAGGCCGCGGACACCCGCCGCTCCACCGGTTCGACGACGAAGATCATGACTGCCCGCGTGGTGCTGGCCCAGAAGGGCCTGAACCTGGACTCCAAGGTCACGATCCAGAAGGCGTACAGCGACTACATCGTCTCCAAGGGCGCCTCCTCGGCCCGTCTGATCGTGGGCGACAAGGTCACCGTCCGCCAGCTGCTCTACGGCCTCATGCTGCCGTCGGGCTGCGACGCCGCGTACGCGCTGGCCGACAAGTTCGGCTCCGGCACGACGCGTGCGGCGCGGGTGAAGTCGTTCATCGGCAAGATGAACAGCACCGCCAAGACGCTCGGCCTGAAGAACACGCACTTCGACTCGTTCGACGGCATAGGGAACGGTTCCAACTACTCGACCCCGCGCGACCTGACGAAGCTCGCGAGCAGCGCGATGAAGTACTCCACGTTCCGCACGGTCGTGAAGACGAAGTCGACGAAGCAGAAGGTCACGACGAAGAGCGGCGGCTACCGCTACATGTCGTGGACCAACACGAACAAGCTGCTGGGCAGCTACAGCGGCGCGATCGGCGTGAAGACGGGCTCCGGCCCGGCGTCCAAGTACTGCCTGGTCTTCGCCGCCACCCGCAACGGCAAGACGGTGATCGGCACGGTCCTGACCTCGTCGTCCGAGGTGAACCGCACGGCGGACGCGAAGAAGCTGATGGACTACGGCTTCAAGAAGTAGGCCCCTGGGGCGGCCCGCACACGACAGCGTGCGGGCCGCCCCCGGTCAGCCCGTGGCCGGGATGAACCGCGTCCCCTCCACGCCGCCGTAGCGGTCGGTCTCGGCCGGCCACGCCCTCTTGCCGGTGGCCGTGCCCACGGCCGGCGCCTCGATTACGGACCGGTCCGGCATGGCGCCTTCGCGCCGGCCGCACCGCCGCCGTCCCCGCAGGCGGCCGACGACCCTGCCGCCGGCACGACCCCGTCCGCGGCAACGGCCCACCGGCGTGCCGTCCCTCTCCCCCCATCGATCCCCTTGACCCGCTCTTCGCGTTCTTCGCGTTCTTCGCGATCCCAACGACCCTGACCGCCAAGGGGTTTGGGAGCGGCGGGCCGCCCGAAAACCGGTGGCAGCCCACCGGCCCGCCCGGCTACCGTCCAGCCGGGCCCTGCCGTACGCGGCACGGCCGCCGTCTCTGCCGTCCGTGGAAGGGCGTTCCGTTGTACATCGCGTGAGACCTCCCCACTGCTGATCTGTCGCGCGTCGCGTCTGTGCGCCGCGCTGCTTCCCGCTGCGGATTTCTCACACTGAAACCGGTGTACACCTGTGCCCACCCATTGGGCCGTCGTGCCCACACGCCTGCCCCTCGTCCTGCGCCGCTGCCACGCCTGCGCGTCCGGCAGCTTCCGGCCGCACGGCAAGTTCCGCGTCAACGCGAACCACAAGCTGCTCGACGCCTGGCTCCTCGCGCTCTGCACGGGGTGCGGGGACACCACGGGAATCACGGTCCTGGAGCGCGCCCACGTCCGCTCCGTACGGCCCGAACTGCTGGACCGGATGCACGCCAACGACCCGGCTCTGGCGGCCGAGCTCCTCCAGGACGGCCTCGTCCGGCGCCGCAACCACGTCGCCCTCGACTGGACGGGCGCGTGGCGCCTGGACACCGGGGGCGTGGATCACCTGGACCGCGAGGCGGCCGAGGTGTCGGTCCGCTTCGCGGCCCGGATTCCCGTCCGCCCGCTCCGCCTGATCGCGGACGGCTGCGGCCTCTCCCGGGGCGAGACGGAACGCCTGCTGGCCGAGGGCGGACTCGTCTCGGCGGTCCGCCTGACCGGCAGACGCACGGACGACTTCGGCTTCCTGCTGAAGCGGTGAGACGAAGGGGGCCGGCGCCGGAGAGCACCGGCCCCCGGACCGCCCGGGCGCCAGTGCGCCGCGAGACGCCAGTACGCCGCGAGGCTTCAGTGCGCCGCGAGGCGGCCCACGAGCCCGATCGCGCGGGCCAGCAACTCCCGCTCCTCCTCGCTCAGTTCCGCGTCGATGGCGCGGGCCAGCCAGTCGGCCCGGCGCTCCCGTTCCTCCTCCAGGAGCGCGCGCCCGGCCTCCGACAGTTCGACGAGGCTCTTGCGGCCGTCGGTGGGGTGGGCGCGACGCGTGATGAGCCCCTGGTCCATGAGCAGCCCGACGGCGCGCGCCATGGACTGCGGCCGCACGCGCTGACCCGCGGCGAGCTCGCTGGTGGTCATGGCGCCGTTGCGGTCCAGCTCGCCGAGGACGGCCACCTGGCCGAGCGGCATCTGGTCCTCAAGCTTCACGCGGCGGGTGAGCTTGCCCATCGCTGTGCGCAGCTCGGCGGCGATGACGGCGGATTCCGGGAGGGGCATACCGAACTTTAACGCGGGGGGTGGAAGCGGGGCTGCACAGCAGAACTGTTCAGCAAAGCTACTCAGCAATACTGAACAGCATTGCTGTAGAGTCATGTCTCGCCGGGTCCCGCGCCACCGTCGTCGCAGCCGGACCCGGGCACGCGACAACGGGAAGGACCACTCCCATGACCGCCATCACCTCCGTCACCGGCCGCCGCGTCCTGGACAGCAGGGGCAACCCCACCGTCGAGGTGGACGTGGAGCTGTCCGACGGCTCGCTCGGCCGCGCCGCGGTCCCCTCCGGCGCCTCCACCGGCGCCCGCGAGGCTGTGGAACTGCGCGACGGCGACCCGGCCCGCTGGCACGGCAAGGGCGTCGACCGGGCCGTGCGCCACGTCAACACGGAGCTCACCGAGGCCGTCGTCGGCCGGGACGCGGAGGACCAGGCCGGCCTCGACGCCGCGCTCGTCGCGGCCGACGGCACCGCGACGAAGTCCCGGCTCGGCGCCAACGCGATCCTGGGCGTGTCCCTGGCGGCCGCCAAGGCCGCGGCGGCCGCGCACCGGCTGCCGCTGTACCGGTACCTGGGCGGGCCGGACGCCCGGCTGCTGCCCGTACCGATGATGAACATCGTCAACGGGGGCGCGCACGCCGACAATCCGCTGGACTTCCAGGAGTTCATGATCGCCCCGATCGGCGCGGACACGTTCGCCGAGGCGGTACGGATGGGCTCGGAGATCTTCCACACCCTGCGCCGCGACCTGCTGGCCGCCGGCCACTCCACGGGCGTCGGCGACGAGGGCGGCTTCGCGCCGTCCCTCCGTACGGCCGAAGAGGCCCTGGACTTCGTCGTGGCGGCCGTCGAGCGCACGGGATACCGGCCGGGAACGGACATCGGACTCGTGATGGACCCGGCGACGTCGGAGTTCTTCCGCGACGGCGTGTACGACTACGCGGGCGAAGGGGTACGCCGCACCCCGGCGGAGCACGCGGACTACCTGGTCCGGCTGATCGACGCCTACCCCGTCGTGTCGGTCGAGGACGCGATGGCCGAGGACGACCTGGAGGGCTGGCGCGAGCTGACCGCCCGCGTCGGCGACCGCTGCCAGCTCACCGGCGACGACGTGTTCTGCACGAACGACACCCTCCTGCGCGAGGGCATCGCCTCCGGCGTCGCCAACTCCGTCCTCGTGAAGGTCAACCAGATCGGCACCCTGACGGAGGCGCTGGCCACGGTCTCCACCGCCCACCGCGCGGGCTACACGGTCGTCATGTCGCACCGCTCGGGCGAGACCGAGGACACCACGATCGCGGACCTTGCGGTCGCCACGGGCTGCGGCCAGATCAAGACCGGTTCCCTGTCCCGCTCGGACCGCACGGCGAAGTACAACCAGCTGATCCGCATAGAGGAGGAGCTGGGCACGAGCGCCCGGTACGCGGGCACGGAGGCGCTGCGCGCCCGCCAGGGATGACGGGACAGCCCTTAGTGCCGCGGTAGCCGGGGTTCGCCCCGTCGCGACGCCAGGCACGCACTCCCGCGGCACCAGCCGGTACGGCGCACCTCCATCGCCTCGTGCTCGACGCGCGCCAGCTCGCGAAGGACGGCCCCGCCCTCCGCGAGCTGCGCCGCAGCGGCCGTGCGCCCGGCCGCCATCAGGAGCCCGGACACCCGGGGCCGCAGCCCGGCGGGGCCGGCGTGCTCCAGGACCAGTACCTCGACGGCACGCGCCCTACGGCCGGGCACGGCTGCTCCGGCAGATCGGGGACGGCGAGACTCACCACGTCCGGAGCGTACGAGCGTGGCTGGGGCTCGACTCCGGTTACGCGAGCCGGCTGCTGCGCGCCCTGGAGGAGCGGGCCGTCGCCCACGGCCGGGGCCCGGTCCGCCTGACACCGACAAGGCGCTCGCGGCGGCCGTCCAGCTCTGTCGGAACAGCGGCAGCGACGAGATCCCGGCCTTCAACGACGAGCCGTACGCCCGCCATTGGTTCGAGAAGCGGCTTGCCCCACAGGCGTGACGGAACCCTGGTGGAGGCCGCCGCAGGCGCGTACCATCCGGTCGGCCCCATGAGCCTCATGGGGTCACGGCGGAACCGGTCACACGACCCCGAGGGAGACCAGGGTGTCAGCGCTTCCCACCATCATCGTCATCGTCTTCCTCGCCCTGCTGGTGATCTGGATCATCACGGCGTTCACGGGCGGCCGGGGGAACGGCCGCTGACCGACTCCACGGAGCGGGCGGAGATCCGGACCGTGCGGTCCGGGATCTTCCCCCGAGAAAACCGCCGCCCTCGCCGTGCACCGGCGCGCCGGCTTCCGCGTCCTCGGCACACGGGAACGGATCGGGCGGCATCGCGGCGTCTGGCGCGACGTCGTCCTGGTGGAGCGCCGCAGCCCCGCGCCCCCTGACCCCGGAGCGCCGCCCCGGCGTCAGGAGGGTCGTCGTCACCACGTCGGCTCCCGGCCGCGCCGGCGTCAGAGGCCCGTCGCCACCCCGTCGGCCGGGAACCTCCGGCGCCAGGCGAGCGCGACGTGTACGAGACCGATCAGCACCGGGACCTCGATGAGCGGGCCGACGACCCCGGACAGCGCCTGGCCGGAGGTGACGCCGAAGGTGGCGACGGCGACCGCGATGGCCAGCTCGAAGTTGTTCCCGGCCGCCGTGAACGCCAGGGTCGCGGTGCGGTCGTACGCGAGCCCGAGGCCCTTGCCGAGCAGGAAGGTGCCGAAGAACATCACCGCGAAGTAGACCAGCAGCGGCAGGGCGATCCGGGCGACGTCCAGCGGTCGCGAGGTGATCGTCTCCCCCTGGAGGGCGAACAGCACGACGATCGTGAACAGCAGCCCGTACAGCGCCCACGGACCGAGCCTCGGCAGGACCTTCGCCTCGTACTCCGCGCGCCCCAGCTTCCGTTCGCCGAGGCGGCGGGTAAGGAAGCCGGCCAGCAGCGGGATGCCCAGGAAGACGACGACGTTCAGCGCGATGTGCCACACGGACACGTCCAGGCCCTGCCCGTCACCGAGATGCAGCCACCTCGGCAGCAGGTCGAGGTAGAGCCAGCCGAGCAGGCCGAACGCGACCACCTGGAACACCGAGTTCAGCGCGACCAGCACGGCCGCCGCCTCGCGGTCCCCGCACGCGAGGTCGTTCCAGATGATGACCATGGCGATGCAGCGGGCCAGCCCGACGATGATCAGGCCCGTGCGGTACGCGGGGAGGTCCGGCAGGAAGATCCACGCCAGCGCGAACATCACGGCGGGCCCGACGAGCCAGTTGACGACCAGCGACGACACCATCAGCCGCTTGTCCCCGGTCACACGGTCGAGCCGGTCGTAACGGACCTTGGCCAGCACCGGGTACATCATGACCAGCAGGCCGAGCGCGATCGGCAGGGAGACGCCGCCGACCTCGATCTCCGCGAGCGCGCCGCTCATGCCCGGGACCAGGCGTCCCAGGCCGAGGCCGGCGCCCATGGCGAGCAGGATCCACACGGCGAGGTAGCGGTCGAGGGTGGAGAGCTTCCCGACGACCGAGGGCGCCTCCTCCCGGGCGGGGGCGGGATCGGTGGCGGTCACGGGCAGGCCCTCTTGTTCTCGACGGCGCCGCGCGCCGAGGCGGCCAGCGCGGCGAACCGCTCGGACAGGCCGGCCAGCACCTCGGGCCTGAGCTTGTAGTACGTGAAGCGGCCGCACGGCTCGGTCTCCACGATCCCGGCCTCGCGCAGCACCTTCATGTGGTTGGACAGGTTGGTCTGGCGGGCTCCGGTCTCCTCGACCAGGTGGGTCGTGCACAGCGTCTCGCGCGCCAGCAGGTTCACGATCTTCAGGCGGAGCGGATCGCTCAGCGCCCGGATCACATCAGGATCGACTGAAGTCAGCATGCGCTGATACTGTCACATCAGCACGCACTGATGTGACAGCCGCAGCAAGGGAGACCGCCCACCATGGCCGACAAGCCGTCCGTCCTGTTCGTCTGCGTGCACAACGCCGGCCGCTCCCAGATGGCCGCCGCCTGGCTCTCCCACCTGGCCGGCGACCGTGTCGAGGTCCGCTCCGCCGGCTCCGCCCCGGGCGCCGCCGTCAACCCGGCCGCGGTCGCCGCCATGGCCGAGGTGGGCATCGACATCTCCGGCGAGACGCCGAAGATCCTGACGACCGACGCGGTCCGTGAGTCGGACGTGTGCGTCACCATGGGCTGCGGTGACACCTGCCCCGTCTTCCCCGGCAAGCGCTACCTGGACTGGAAGCTGGACGACCCGGCCGGCCAGGGGGTCGAGGCGGTACGCCCGATCCGCGACGAGATCAGGACCCTCGTCGAACACCTGATCGCGGAGATCGCCCCTTCGGCCTGAGTCGGCGCGGCCCCGGCCTGCTGAACCCCGCTTCCCGGGGCACACGCGTCCCATGACCTCATCGCGGAGCGAAGCGAGCCGCCGCCCTTCCCGGCGGGAGAACCGGAATGCCGGACGCGCGGTCCGGACCGGATGCGCGCTGCTGCCGCTGCTGGCACTGGCCGCCTGCGGTCACGGCGGCGCGGACGGGACGGCGCACCACGCACAGGGAGCGGAATTCCGCACGGCCACCCTCGCGCAGGACGCCCGTCTCGTCATCACCACCCAGGGCGGCGTACGGGTCGTCGGGACGGACGCCGGCCATGTGGCGGTGGACGACTCGGTCCTCGCGCACGGAGACGGAGACGGGGACGGGCGTACGTACACCCTCGACCTGCCCTGCGACGAGGGCGACGACCGGGCCAGGGAGAACTGCGGGGGCATGCCGCTCGTACGCGTGCCCACGGGCGTCACGCTCACCGTACGGGCGCGCAACGCCGGGATCGACGTGAGCGCCGTACGGGGCGGGCTGAGCCTGAGCACCGTCAACGGCGACGTCACCGTGCAGGACTCCGGGGCGAAGAGTGCCCGCCAGCACCTGGTGACCCGCAACGGCTCCGTCCGCGCGACCGGCCTCAAGGGGCGTGGCGTCGACGCCGAGACGGTCAACGGCGACGTCGATCTGCGGTGCACCACCTCGCCCGGCACGCTCGACGGCGTGACCCGCAACGGCTCCGTCAGCGTGACCCTGCCGGCCGACGCCCCCGCGTACGCGGCCGACGCACGCACCGTCAACGGACGCTCGACGCTGACGATTCCGACCGCCGCGCCGTCGGACCGCACTCCCCGGCTGACCCTGCGCACCGTCAACGGCGACGCCGAGGCCCGGCGGGGATAGCAGCGCCCGGCGCGGCGTCAGGCCGTCGGCTCGTGGGCCGGCGGCCTGACGGTCTGACGGTCTGGGGAACTGACGGCCTGGCGGTCTGGCGGTCTGGCGGTCTGGCGGTCTGGCGGTCTGGCGGTCTGGCGGTCTGGCGGTCTGGCGGTCTGGCGGTCTGGCGGTCTGGCGAACTGACGGCCCGGCGGCCCGGCGGGAGACCGTGCCCGTCAGCGGGGCCAGGCGCAGTGCACGTGGCGGCTGTGGCCGGCGTTCCCCGGGCCGAGGACCTCCCGCGCGCCCAGCTTCTTGCACGCGGCCATGAACTGCTTGTGCGGCGCACCGCTGCCCACATGGCGGCCGTTGATGTAGTTGACGTCGAAGGCGATCCCCGCGTAGTGACGGGAGGTGCCGCTGTGGTCGCCGCCGACGATCTCGGAGACGGAGATCCGGTAGCCGTACTGGGTGCGCAGCTTCAGCAGACCGTTCAGCATGCGGGGGTCGAGCGGGACGCGGCGGTTGGGCTTGTCGCCCCAGGGGCTGGTGAGGGCCCCCTTCCCGTTCGAGGTGTCGACGATGTTCTGCCGGGCCGTCGAGCCCGCGTGCTTGCCGCCCGGGTGGACCGTGGCCAGCGCGATCTGCTTCTGGGCCAGGATCTGCCGGGCCAGCGCCGCCCTGTTGCCGCCCGACGACGGGCCGCCGTTCAGCAGGGCCGCCCAGGTACGGTCGCCGACCACACCGTCGGCGGTCAGGCCGGACGCCTTCTGGAAGGCCTTCACCTTCGCCGTCACGGCGGCGCTCATCACGCCGTCGACCGGCACTGCCTGGCCGCGCGCCTTCAGCAGGGTCTGCGCCGCCTTCACCGCCGGGCCCTTCGCACCCCCGCGCAGGGTCGTGACCAGCGCCTCCCACGTACGGGGGCCTACGACTCCGTCCGCCGCCAGGCGTTGCGCCTTCTGGAACGCCTTCACCCCCGCTGTCGTCGCCGGGCCGAAGGCGCCGTCGGCCTTCACCGACCGGCCCCGGGAGTTCAGCAGGTACTGGAGCGCGGTGACGGAGCTTCCCCTGCTGCCGGCCCTGAGGGTCGGCCAGTCGGCCGCAGCGGTGGTGGTGACCGTCCGGGCGGCCGGGGCGCCGCCCTCCGTCGCGAAGGACGACGTGGGTGCGGTCAGCGCGGCCACGGCGACGACGCCCGCCAGGAGACGGGCCGCCGCACGGGTCGTGCGGGGCGTGCGAGCCGGGGGAAGGGCACGGGCGGTGGGGGAAGCGGGGGACAGGGACATGGGTGACTCCTCGACTTGATGGGGGTGGTGATCGTGAGGGCGGTGAGGGTGTTCGCCTCGGACCGGCTGCGGCGTGCGCGCGTCACGGACGCGCGCTGCCGCCCTGCGCCAGGGCCCGCAGCTCCGCCGCGCTGCCCCGGAAGACATTGCGGTCGGCCGGGCCGTCGATGCCCGGTACGCGACCGCTGTCGGTGTACTGCCAGAACGTCCAGGCGCGGCCGGCGCCGGGCACCTGCTGCGGTTCCTTCGCGCCACTGCCGTACCGGGCGAGCCACAGCGGGTGGCCGGCGAACACCTCGCCCTTGCCGCCCATGCACTCCTTCACGAAGGACGCGCGGGTGTAGACGATCGGGGTGACCCCGAACTCCTCCTCCACCACGTTCAGGAACGCCCTCACCTGATCGGCGCGCAGCGACTTCGGGCAGACCTCGCCGCCGCCCTTGGCGGGGAGCTTCTCCACGTCGAGCACCGGCGGGAGTTCGCCCGTCCCGCCGCCCCGGTAACCGGCGGCCCGCACGGTCGTGACGAAGTGGCGGGCCTGGGCGGCGCCGTCGGTCGTGCTCCGGGGATCGAAGAAGTGGTACGGCGCGCGCAGCAGCGAGGTCCCCGAGGCTGCCGCGTAATCGCGTGCGAACCAACCGTCCTTGGCGGAGACGCCCTGGGTCGCCTTGAGGAAGGCGAAGCTGTGGCCGCCCGCCACCCGCTTCCAGTCGATCGCCGTGTCCTTGCTCCCGCTCCTCTCGTGATTGTGATGGCTGGTGTCCACGCCGGTGACCGCGTACGAGGAGAGTGGCGCGGCCTGGGCCGCGGGAGCGGTGCCGCCCAGCGCCAGCAGGGTTGCCCCCGCGACCGTTCCGGCCAGGGCGGCACGCACTCGTACGGGTGATGTCGGATGCATACGCCGAACTCCTTGTTCCTGAGGCGAAGAGCCCCCGTATCTCCCCGTCGTCCGCGAAACACGCAGGCAGGAGCACCGCCGCGAAGGAGGTGGGAAGGGGTGGGGGTCGCGGGGCTCTCGGGCCGGCCGCTCCTCAACTGTGCCGCACGGAACGCGGCTTTCATTACGATCTGCGTCCCGCACGTCGATGCGCCTATGCATGCTCCTGATGCAGGGCGTTGACCTGCGGCTATGCATACGGGAGTTGAGGAGAGGCGCATGACGGAGACCACGGGGGCCGACCGCGGGCACCATCCGGGACGAGCCCTCGCCGAACTCCTGAGGGACTGGTGGGAGGCGTCGGCGCGGGACGGCCGCGACAAGCCCACCCAGCAGTCACTCGCCAAACGGCTCGGGATCGACCAGACCACGCTGTCGCGCTACCTGAACCCCTCTCACTCCTCCAACGCGCCCCGCAGGATCGTCGAACGCCTGCACGACGTACTCCGCGCCCCAGCGGACGACCTCGCGCGGGCGTGCGCCCTGGCCGACGCGGCGGCCGAGGCCGCCCCCGGCCGCAGGCGTACGACGACCGCTCGCCCCTCCGCCCCCGAGCCGGCCGAGAAGCCCGCGCCCCGCCGCACCGGCCGCTTCCGCCTCTCCGCCACCCTCCCCGGGCTGGCCATCACCACGTTGTTCCTGCTGGTGGTCGGGGGCCTGGTGTGGTGGGCGGTCCCGGCCCCGGGAGAGACCGACGCCAAGGCGGCCGCGGGGACGACGAACCAGGCCTCCCCGGCGGCGGACTGGCCCCTCGTCCGCAAGGGCTCCGTCCTCTGGGGCGCCCGCACGGTGCAGTTGCTGCTGCGGGCCAGGGGTCACGAGGTGAAGGTCGACGCCGACTACGGCCCCGCCACGGCCGAAGCCGTCAAGCAGTTCCAGTCCGCCCACGGGCTGAACCCGGACGGCAAGGTGGGCAAGGACACCTGGCCCCTGCTGATCGTCCCGGTCGACGCCCGCACCACCCAGCCGGACGCCGTCACCGCCGTGCAGTACCTCCTCCACCACGCGGGCGTGCCGACCGACAACACGGGGACGTACACCCCCTCGACGATGCGGTCACTGAAGGAGTTCCAGTCCTCCCACGCCCTGCCCTCCACGGGCGTCGCCGACGAGGACACCTGGCAGGCGCTGCTCAGGGCCCAGGGCCCCGAGCAACACCGCTGACACCGCCGCCCTTTCGCGACGACCGGAAGCGCGCGCCTACGGCCGGCGCAGGGCCGCCTGGAACGCGGCCCACGCGGTGGGGGCGAGTACGAGTACGGGCCCGGCGGCCCGCTTGGAGTCGCGGACGGCGACGGCGCCGGGCACGTTCAGGGCGACCTCAACGCACTCCTGACCGGCGTTTCCTCCGCTGTAGCTGGACTTGACGAACTCGTACGCGGGCACGCGATCTACAGCTCCTTGCGGATTCCATCGATGAGCACGAGCGAATTGCGCTGTGCGAGCGCGACTCGCGTCATGCGATCGAAGAGCCGGTCGTGGCGCTCGGCATCAGTATCGCTCTCCAGCCAGAGAGTGGTCGAGGTGGTATCCATGTGAACCACGTCGAGCGCGCCGGGCTCGGCGAAGGACACAATGGTGAAGGCACTCGTCATTCCGGGATGTGCGCCCGCAAGATACGGCATGACCTGGAGTTTCACGTTCGGGCGCTGGGCCGTGTCCAGCAGGTGGCCGAGTTGATCCCGCATCACCTGGCGCCCGCCGACGAGTTGACGGAGCGCGCTCTCCTGCACGAGCACCCACAGCTCCAGGGGGCGGTCGCCGGTCAGGCGGGCCTGGCGTGCCATGCGGGCCTCGACGAAAGGTTCGATCTCGTCCAGGTCCTCCCACGACCCGTTGCCCACAGCCAGCGCACGGGCGTAGTCGGCCGTCTGCAAGAGGCCCGGCACGATGGCGAGTTGCCACGTCCGCAGGCCTGTGGCGATGTCTTCCAACGCCACGTACTCGACCATCGCCTCAAGCCCCGGGTACTGGTTCCACCAGCCACTGGCCTTGCGGCGTTCGCGATCGGTCTTGGCCAGCGCCAGCAGCCTGCCGATCGTGGTTTCGTCGGTCTCACCGTAGAGATGGCAAAGGGCCCTGACGTCCGGATCCCGCATGGGAACGAGCCCACGCTCGATCTTCGCGACCTTGGCGACCGATGCCGTGAGCGCCTCCGCCGCGTGCGCCTGGCGCAGCGACCGCATCTCCCGCATACGCAGCAGCTCTCCGCCCAGCCGGCGTCCGAGCACGGTGGAGACCGTACGCCCCCGATCCGGGTTGTTACCCGCCACAGACAACTCCCTCCCGCACGATCCGCCTCAGTCTGAAGCTCCGACGGCTCGAACACCAATTAGGGCAGAAAATTCTCTGCACGAATCACTTGCTGCCCAAGGAGCACCTCCACTACTTTCGGTTGCACGCCGATCACGTAGCGATCCCGGCGGAAGCGCACCGCGCGCTGCCCAGCGCAGGCGCGGCAATGCCACCGCCCCCACCCCAGAGAGGCCCACCCATGTCCGCAACCGCAGAGGCATCCCAAGGCAACCCCGCGCTCCACGAGGACCGCCTCGACTACACCCCCACCGCCCGCAGCGTCACCCTCGCCCGTCGGCGCGCCGCGCGACTCGTCACCGCGTGGGGGTACGCCGATCGCGCCGGAGAAGTCGCCCTCCTGGTGTCCGAGTTGGCCACCAACGCGCTGCTGCACGGCAGCCTCCGCGGGCGGCTCTTCCGGGTACACCTCAGCCTCACCGCCACCGCCCTGCGCATCGAGGTCACCGACCCCCGGGGCGAGCGGCTGCCCGGGATTCGGGCGGCCGAGAGCGACGAGTGCTACGGGCGCGGGCTCCTCGTCGTGGACGGGATCGCCGACCGATGGGGCGTCGAGCCCCACACCGTGGGGAAGACCGTGTTCGCCGAACTGGCGCTGAGTCCGCCCGGCACACCGAGGGGCCCGCACCGGCTCGGCGCGGACCCCTCACCTGCACGGAAGGCCGGGTGACGCGTACCGGCTCAGCCGCCCTGGCCGGCGCTGCCCATCGGGCCGACCGTCACCGGGGCGCCGGAACCGTCCGTGACGGGCAGCGAGGCCTTGCCCGGCCAGGCGAGGGTGACCGACCTCGTCTCGTTCGGCGGGGTCACCACCAGCCCGGTGATACGGACGCCCGAGCCCCCCGTCTCATTGAGCGGGTAGTTGACGGCGAAGGCGATCGTCTTCCCGTTCTCGAGGACGTACGGGTCCGCGGGCGAACCCTTGCGCTCGGCGGAGATCGGGCCCATGTCGGTCTTGAGGTCGACGCCCGCGAATCCGGCGATCACGCAGTCCTGGCCGCTGGTGTTCTTCAGCTCCACCGCGACGGTCCCGTCGGGATCGCCGTCGATGAAGTTGTCCTTCGCCGTGATCTCCAGCCCGTCGGTACGGCACTTGGCGGCCTCGGCGGGCTCGCCGGACCCGCCCCCGGAAGCGGTGTCCTTCCCACCGGAACTCGTCCCGGCGGACTCCGTCCCGCTGCCCGGCTCCGAGCCGCCCGAGCCCGAACCGCCGCCGGAGGGGGAGGCGGTCGCGACGAACGACGGGTCGGTCTGCGCCGCGGCGGCGTCGTCGTTCTGGCAGGCCGTGAGCGAGAGACCCGCGGCGACGACCAGGGCGGCGAAGGTGATCTTGTGTGCGCGCATTGTTCCGTCCTCAGTGTCCGTTGACAGTGCCGCCCGCTCGCTGGGAAGTCGTACGAGCGAACGCTTCTGACCAACAAGAACCGTCCGGGACGAGGTCCGTTGCGCCCCACATGTGTCCACTACATCCCTGTTACACAGCCGGAGAACAACCGCGACGCACAGGGTCCGGCGGCCACGGACATGCGAAGGGGCCCGCGCGACATCGCGCGGGCCCCTCGTACCCACCTACGCCCAGGTGATCAGCCGCTTCGGCTGCTCCAGGATCGCGGCGATGTCCGCCAGGAACCTGGAGCCCAGCTCACCGTCGATCAGACGGTGGTCGAACGACAGTGCCAGCGTGGTCACCTGACGCGGCTTCACCTTGCCCTTGTGCACCCAGGGCTGGAGCTTGATCGCGCCGACCGCGAGGATCGCGGACTCGCCCGGGTTGAGGATCGGCGTACCGGTGTCGACGCCGAAGACGCCCACGTTGGTGATGGTCACCGTGCCGCCCGCCATCGCGGCCGGGGACGTCTTGCCCTCGCGGGCCGTGGCGACCAGCTCGCCCAGGGACGCGGCCAGCTGCGGCAGCGTCTGCTCGTGGGCGTCCTTGATGTTCGGGACGATCAGGCCGCGCGGAGTGGCGGCGGCGATGCCCAGGTTCACGTAGTGCTTCTGGACGATCTCCTGGTTCGCCTCGTCCCAGACCGCGTTGACCCCGGGGTTCCGCTTGATCGCGACCAGGAGGGCCTTGGCGATGACGAGGAGCGGGTTGACCCGCACCCCCGCCATGTCCTTGTCCTCCTTCAGCTCCGCCACCAGCTTCATCGTGCGCGTGACGTCGACGGTCACGAACTCGGTGACGTGCGGAGCCGTGAACGCGCTGCCGACCATCGCCTGGGCGATCGCCTTCCGCACGCCCTTGACCGGGATACGGGTCTCGCGGGCGCCGGCCGGGACGGGCTCCGACACGGGCGCCGGGGACTCGACGGACGGCACCGGCGCGGAAGGCGCCACCGGAGCCACCGGCGTCGCCGCCGCGTGCACGTCCTCGCGGGTGATGACACCGTTCGCGCCGGTCGGGGTGACCGTCGCCAGGTCGATGCCCAGGTCCTTCGCGAGCTTGCGGACCGGCGGCTTGGCCAGCGGGCGGGCCTCCGGGACCGCGGCCGTGCCCCGGCCGTTCAGCTCGGCCTGGACCGCCGCGGGGGCGGCGGCCGGGGGAGCGGTCTCGGCGCCCTTGCGGGCCCGCCGCTTCGTGGAGGACTCGGCGACGCCGTAACCCACCAGGACGGGCTGACGGCCCTTCGGCGCCTCGGCCTCGGGGGCCGGAGCAGGGGCCTCGGGCTCCGCGGCGGCAAAGTCCGAGCCCGGCGCCACGTCCACCGCGATGATCACCTGGCCCACGTCGACCGTGGTGCCCTCGGGGAAGCGCAGTTCGTGGACGACCCCGTCGAACGGGATCGGCAGCTCGACGGCGGCCTTGGCGGTCTCGACCTCGCAGACGACCTGGCCGTCGGTGACGGTGTCGCCGGGCTGGACGTACCACTTGAGGATCTCGGCCTCGGTCAGTCCCTCGCCCACGTCGGGCATCTTGAACTCACGGAAGCGAGCAGCGTTGGAAGTGTCGGTCATCGTGGTCACGCTCCTCTCCTCAGTACGCCAGCGAGCGGTCGACGGCGTCGAGCACCCGGTCCAGACCCGGCAGGTACTCCTCCTCCAGGCGCGCCGGCGGGTACGGGGCGTGGTAGCCGCCGACCCGCAGCACGGGCGCCTCCAGGTGGTAGAAGCACCGCTCGGTGATGCGGGCGGCGATCTCGGCCCCGGAGCCGTAGAAGACGGGTGCCTCGTGGACGACGACCAGGCGGCGGGTCTTCTCGACGGACGCCTGGATGGTGTCGAAGTCGATCGGGGACATCGAGCGCAGGTCCACGACCTCGATCGACTTGCCCTCCTCCTGGGCGGCCGCGGCGGCCTCCAGGCAGACCTTCACCATCGGGCCGTACGCGGCGAGCGTGAGGTCCGTGCCGGTGCGGGCGACGGCGGCGGCGTGCAGCGCGCCGGGGATGGCCTCGGTGTCGACCTCGCCCTTGTCCCAGTAGCGGCGCTTCGGCTCGAAGAAGATGACCGGGTCGTCGCTCTGGACGGCCTGCTGCATCATCCAGTACGCGTCGGACGCGTTGGAGGGGGAGACCACCTTCAGGCCCGCGACGTGCGCGAACAGCGCCTCGGGCGACTCGCTGTGGTGCTCGACGGCGCCGATGCCGCCGCCGTACGGAATGCGCACGACGACGGGGAGCTTGATCTTCCCGAGCGCGCGGGCGTGCATCTTCGCGAGCTGCGTGACGATCTGGTCGTACGCGGGGAAGACGAAGCCGTCGAACTGGATCTCGACGACGGGCCGGTAGCCGCGCAGGGCGAGGCCGATCGCCGTACCCACGATGCCGGACTCGGCGAGCGGGGTGTCGATGACGCGGTCCTCGCCGAAGTCCTTCTGGAGGCCGTCGGTGATCCGGAAGACGCCGCCGAGCTTGCCGACGTCCTCACCCATGATGAGGACCTTCGGGTCGGTGTCGAGGGCCTTGCGCAGCGACTCGTTGAGCGCCTTCGCGAGGGACATCTTTTCCACGGCCATGGTTACTTGCCCTCCTCGGCGAACGATGCCTGGTAGGCGGCGAACTCGGCGCGCTCCTCGTCGACGAGCGGGTTGCCGTCGGCGTAGACGTGGTCGAACATCGCCATCCGGTCCGGGTCGGGCATCGCCCGTACGGCCTCGCGGACGCGCTTGCCGAGGGTCTCGCTCTCCTCGTCGAGGGCGGTGAAGAACGCCTCGTCGGCCGCGCCCTGCTTCTCCAGGTACGTGCGCAGGCGCAGGATCGGGTCCTTCGCCTCCCAGGACGCGCGCTCCTCGTCGGCCCGGTACTTCGTCGGGTCGTCGGAGGTGGTGTGGGCGCCCATGCGGTACGTGAACGCCTCGACCAGGGTCGGGCCCTCGCCGCGCCGGGCCCGCTCCAGGGCGGAGCGGGTGACGGCCAGGCAGGCCAGGACGTCGTTGCCGTCGACCCGGACGCCGGGGAAGCCGAAGCCCTGGGCGCGCTGGTAGAGCGGCACCCGGGTCTGCTTCTCGGTGGGCTCGGAGATCGCCCACTGGTTGTTCTGGCAGAAGAAGACGACCGGGGCGTTGTAGACGGCGGAGAAGGTGAACGCCTCCGCGACGTCGCCCTGGCTGGAGGCGCCGTCCCCGAAGTACGCGATCACGGCCGAGTCCGCGCCGTCCTTGGCCACGCCCATGGCGTAACCCGTGGCGTGCAGGGTCTGCGAGCCGATGACGATCGTGTACAGGTGGAAGTTGTTGCTGTTCGGGTCCCAGCCGCCGTGGTTCACGCCGCGGAACATCCCGAGCAGGTTGGTCGGGTCGACGCCCCGGCACCAGGCCACACCGTGCTCACGGTAGGTCGGGAAGACGTAGTCGTCGTCGCGCAGGGCCCGGCCGGAGCCGATCTGGGCGGCCTCCTGGCCCAGCAGGGAGGCCCACAGACCCAGCTCGCCCTGGCGCTGGAGGGCGGTGGCCTCGGCGTCGAAGCGGCGGGTGAGGACCATGTCCCGGTACAGGCCGCGCAGCTCTTCCGCGCTCAGGTCGATCGAGTAGTCCGGGTGCTCGACGCGCTCGCCCTCGGGCGTCAGCAGCTGTACGAGTTCGGGCGTCGAACCCTCCGGCGTCTTCGCGGGCGTTTTCGCGGCGCTGGTCCGCTTGCTGCTGCGTCGCGGTTTGCGCGCGGCAGTGCTCTCCACGGTCACGTGCGTGCTCCTCCGTCGGTCCGGCCCCCGGGGTCTGCCGGGAGACCAGTGCGGCTCGCCTGTGTCCGTACCCGTGCACGGGGTGGGTGCCGCTCGGTCCGGGAAACAGGCGTGACAGGTGCCCCGGCGAGCGCCCTGTCCAAGGCACGTTACCCAGTGGGTCCCGTAACTGCGAAACCCTTCCTGACCTGCGATTTTGCTTGGATATCCAAGTAAATCGAGGAATTCGGGAACTCTCGCTGGTCACAGCACTGATCACAGCCTCGCAGGCCGCCGGAACAACGGCACGTTATCCCGCCCGACAGCGGCAGGGAAGAGGTGAGTGTGTGAGACTGCGATTGTGCGCGAAGAAGGAAAAATCACCGTTTTTCTGCTCGACGACCATGAAGTCGTCCGGCGCGGGGTCCATGAGCTGCTGTCGATGGAGGACGACATCGAGGTGGTCGGCGAGGCCGGCACGGCGGCCGACGCGCTGGTGCGGATTCCGGCGGTCCGCCCCGACGTGGCCGTGCTCGACGTACGGCTGCCGGACGGCAGCGGGGTGGAGGTCTGCCGCGAGATCCGCTCCCAGGACGAGTCCATCCACTGCCTGATGCTGACCTCGTACGCCGACGACGAGGCGCTGTTCGACGCGATCATGGCGGGCGCCGCGGGTTACGTGCTCAAGGCGATCCGCGGCAACGAGCTGCTGGCGGCCGTACGGGACGTGGCGGCCGGCAAGTCGCTGCTCGACCCGGTGGCCACCGCGCGGGTGCTGGAGCGGCTGCGCGACGGGAAGAGGGGCCAGGGGGACGAGAGGCTGGCGAACCTGACGGACCAGGAGCGCAGGATCCTCGACCTGATCGGCGAGGGCCTCACCAACCGGGTGATCGGCGAGCGGCTGCACCTCGCCGAGAAGACGATCAAGAACTACGTGTCCAGCCTGCTGTCCAAGCTGGGCATGGAGCGCCGTTCGCAGGCCGCCGCGTATGTGGCACGGCTCCAGGCGGAGAAGCGCTGAGAGGGACTTTGGTCCCGGGCGAACCGGGGCCCCGGCCTCTTATCCGGCCCTCACGGCGTGGCCGACAGTGGGAGGTATGTCCTACGAGGAACTCCACGCGATCGACCTGCTCGGCCGGGTCCCCTACGGCCGTCTGGCGACCAGCATCCGGGCCCTCCCGACCCTGACGGTGGCCCGGCACATCGTCATCGACGGCCGCGTCGTGCTGCGCATGCACAGCGGCCTCGGCCATCACGGCGCCTGCGACGGCGCGGTCGTGGCCTACGGCGCGGACAACTTCAACGCGGCCCCCGCCGGGACCGAGGACCTGTGGTCCGTGCAGTTCACCGGCCCGGCCCGGATCGGCGAGCCGACCCCCGCGCAGCGCGAGCGCTTCGGCCCCTCCCCCGTCGAGGTCAACGGCGAACCGTTCACCCCCTCGTACCTCTGGCTCGAACCTCACTTCGTCACGGTGCACACTCTGGACTTCCACGCAAGCCGGCGGATCCGCAACGCAGCGTGATCTAACATCTGACGCGTGTCGCGCTCATCTGTAGCCTCCCCGCCGGTTCCCCCGGTCGGCGAGGTGCTTCGCCGTTACCCGGACGCCGGTGAGCCGCTCACCTGCACCCCGCTGTCCCAGGGCCTGCTCAACCACGGTTACCGGGTGTCAACCACGCGGGGCTCGTACTTCCTCAAGCACCACTCGGACGACGCCACCCGCGACCGCGCCACCATCGTCCGCCAGCACCGCGCGACGCGGCGCCTCCAGTCACTCGGAGTGCCCGTCGCCCCGCCCCTCGGGGACCACGACGGGGAGACCGTCACCGAGATCGCCGGCCGCCGCTACGCCCTCCACCCCTGGGTCGACGGCCTGCACCGGGGCGGCGCCCAGCTCACCCTCGCCCAGTCGATGCGTCTCGGGACGCTCCTCGGAGCCGTACACACGGGTCTTGAGCAGGTCATGGGGGCCGAGCGCGACCCGCAGGCGGGCGGCGGGCGCCCGCCCGGCTACGCGAGTCCGGAGGCGGCCGACACCTTCGCCCTGATCGGCGACCTGCTCGCCGCCGCGCGGGGGCGCGGCAGCCGGGACGCCTTCGACGAACTGGCCGAGCACCGGCTGCGGGAGCGGCGCGCCCTGCTGGAACGGTACGCCGACCGCCGGCCGCCCGACCCCGGGGCGCCCGCCACCGGCTGGGTGCACGGCGACTTCCACCCGCTGAACGTGCTCTACCGGGGCACCGAACCGGTCGCGATCCTGGACTGGGACCGGCTGGCCGTCCAGCCCCGGGCGGAGGAGGCGGTACGGGCGGCGGCGATCTTCTTCGTCCAGCCGGCCGGTGCGCTGGACCTGGCGAAGGTACGCGTCTACGCCCGGGCCTACCGGCGGGCGGCCGGGGCGGACGCCGCCGAACTGGCGGCCGCGGTGCACCGGGTCTGGTGGGAGCGGCTCAACGACTTCTGGATACTGCGCTGGCGCTACTGCCTGAACGACCGGAGGGCCGACCCGCAGTTCCCCGCGGTGTCGGCCCTGGCGGTCTGGTGGACCCGTGAGTACGAGGCGGTGCGCGCGGCGTTCACGGGGTGACGGCCGGCGCGGCGCCCCTACTCGCCGGTGGCCGAGCCGACGGTGCCCGTGGTGGTTCCGCCGGCGGCGCTCTCGGCGGTGCCTCCGGCGGCCCCGTCCGCGCCCTCGGCGGCACCCTCGCTGGTGCCCGTGGTGCCCTCGGCGGCACCGGTGTCCCCGCTGCCGGCGCCGGTGTCGCCCTCGGTGGCACCGGTGTCGCCGGTGTCCCCCGTAGTGCCCTCGTCGGAACCGGTGCTGCCGTTCCCGCCGCTCTCCGTGCCGCTGCTGCTGTTGCCGCCGGTGTCCGTGCCACCGGCGTCCGTACCGCCGGTGCCCGGCTGGGTGGTGGGGGCGGAGGGGGACTGGAACGTCCGGCTCGGCGTGGTCGACGGCTGCCAGGTGTTGTCGTCCCACCCGCCGCCGCTGTCGCCGCCCGGCTGCTGGGTGTCGTCCTCGGTCTCCTCCGGGGTCGGCGTCGGGGACTCCTTGGTGGGCGTCGGCGAACTGGAGGTCTTCGTCGGCTGCTTCTCGGGCGTCTCGCCGCCGCTGTCCCCCGCGTTGAGCGCGAGGGCCACGCCCGCCCCGATCGCGATCAGGGCGAGCACCACGAACAGCCACAGCTTGCCGCGCCCGCCGCCGCCCTGCCGGGTGCTGCCGCCGTCGTAGCCCCCGTCGTCCGGGTTCATCGGCGGCAGGATCGGGGCCTGCGAGGTGTCCCCGTGCTGCGGGTAGGCGCGGGTGGCACCGGTCATGCCCCGGGGCGGGGTGCCGGTGCCCTCGTCCAGGAAGACCGGGCCGGTGTTCCACGTACCGGTGTGGCCGCCCTGCACCTGGAGCATCTGCAGGCCGTACTGGACCAGGCCGCGCATCTCCTCGGCGCTCTGGAAGCGGTCGTCCGGGTCCTTCGCCAGCGAGCGCATGACGAGCCCGTCCAGCTCCGGCGGCACCGAGTCCAGGATGCGTGACGGCGGGACGGGGGTGTCCTGCACGTGCTGGTAGACCACGGAGAGCGGCGTCTCGCCCGTGAACGGGGGCCGAAGCGCCAGCAGTTCGTACAGCAGGCAGCCGGTGGCGTACAGGTCGGAGCGGTGGTCGACGGCCTTGCCCAGCGCCTGCTCGGGGGAGAGGTACTGCGGCGTGCCCATGACCATGCCGGTCTGCGTCATCGTGGACTGCGCGCCGTGCAGCGCGCGGGCGATGCCGAAGTCCATCACCTTGACCGCGCCGGAGTGGGTGATGATCACGTTGGCGGGCTTGATGTCCCGGTGCACGATGCCGTGCTGGTGCGAGTAGGCCAGCGCCTCCAGCACCCCGGAGACGATGATCAGCGCCTGCTCCGGCGGCGGGGCCTCGGCGTTGATCAGCAGGTCGCGGATCGTGCGGCCCTCGACCAGCTCCATCACGATGTACGGGACGGTCTGGCCGGCGACGGTGTCCTCGCCGGAGTCGTAGACCGCCACGACCGCGTGGTGGTTGAGGCCGGCGACCGACTGCGCCTCGCGCGTGAAGCGGGCCTTGGAGACCGGATCCTCGGCGAGGTCGGAGCGCAGCAGCTTCACCGCGACCGTGCGGCCCAGCCGGACGTCCTCCGCCGCGAACACCTCGGCCATGCCGCCCCGGCCGAGGCGGTGGGTCAGCCGGTACCGTCCGTCGCCGACGACCCCGCCGATGCCCCAGGATTCGGTGCCATCCGGAACGCCGCCGCCGTTTGCTTCGGGTTCGGGTGCCATCAGTCCTCGCCGTCGTATCTGTCCGCTCGGTCCGCGCGTCTGCGCGCCCGCGGGGTCTCACGGTGCCTTGCTGCGGTACCGGCTTCGCTGCCGGTCGCATTGCCCCGTCACGCTACAGCCTCTGTCGGACAGGCCGATCCGGCGCCGGACCGGCCATCCAATCGGCTGGCGCGTCGCCGCGCAAATTCCATGCTGATCCTGTAACGCTTCCGAGACGCTTCCAGCGCGTACGGTCACGGAACGGGCACCTGGCTTGACGTGTCGTACCCCTCGGGCAGACTTGGCCAGTAATACGGATCATCGCGTGAGCCGCGCGCCGAGTTTCGCGTGAGTCGCGCGCCGAGGGGGAAGCAAGTCATGAGCCAGGACGGCGGACACGGTACGCAGGGTCGCTACGCGGGCGGTTCGGTGGCCGGCGGCCGCTACCAGCTGCGTGATCTGCTCGGCGAAGGCGGGATGGCGTCCGTATACCTGGCGTACGACTCCGCGCTCGACCGGCAGGTCGCGATCAAGACCCTCCACACCGAGCTGGGCCGCGAGCAGTCCTTCCGTGAGCGCTTCCGCCGCGAGGCGCAGGCCGTCGCCAAGCTCCAGCACACCAACATCGTCTCGGTGTTCGACACGGGCGAGGACGAGCTCGGCGGCGCGCTGATGCCGTACATCGTCATGGAGTACGTCGAGGGGCAACCGCTCGGTTCGGTCCTGGCGGCGGACATCCGCGCCCACGGCGCGATGCCGGCCGGCAAGGCGCTCAAGGTCACCTCGGACGTACTGGCCGCGCTGGACACCAGTCACGAGATGGGCCTGGTGCACCGCGACATCAAGCCGGGCAACGTGATGGTGACCAAGCGCGGCGTCGTCAAGGTCATGGACTTCGGCATCGCCCGCGCCATGCAGTCGGGCGTCACGTCGATGACGCAGACCGGCATGGTCGTCGGCACCCCGCAGTACCTCTCCCCCGAGCAGGCCCTGGGCCGCGGGGTGGACGCGCGCTCCGACCTCTACTCGGTCGGCATCATGCTCTTCCAGCTGCTGACCGGCCGCCTCCCCTTCGACGCGGACTCCCCGCTCGCCATCGCGTACGCGCATGTGCAGGAGGAGCCCGTCGCCCCGTCCACGATCAACCGCTCGCTGACCCCGGCGATGGACGCCCTCGTCGCACGCGCGCTCAAGAAGAACCCGAACGAGCGTTTCCCGAGCGCGGCGGCCATGCAGGACGAGATCGCGCGCGTGCTGAGCGCGGGCGGGCAGACCGGCGCCCCGGTGATCGTCGGGAACGGCGGCGCTCCGGCGAACAGCGGGTCCGGAGTCGGCTCGGCGGTCTTCCCGCCGGTCGACCAGTCCGCGCCCGCCCCGCAGAGCGTCCAGACGCCGTACCAGCCGGGCCCGTACCAGCCGCAGCACGGCCCGTACGGCCCCGCCACCCCGGCCCCCGCCACGAACCCGTCGTACGGCTACCCGCAGACCGCGGCGTCGGCCTACGCGAGCCCGGCGCCCCTGCAGCACCAGACGCCGACGCCCTACACGATCTCCCCGCAGACGGCGCCCGCCCCCGCCTCGGGCGGCGGTTCCAAGCGGAACATGCCGGTGATCATCGGCTCGATCGTCGTCGCGCTGGTCGCGATCGGCGGCCTGATCACGGTCCTCACGCTCAACGGCGACGACAAGGGCGGCGCGGAGGCCAAGGCCAGCGAGTCCCCGGCCGGCGAACACCGCGATCCGGAGCGCAACCGGACGATGGACACCGAGGAGTGCACGGACGCGCCGGAGGACACCGACGATCCGAACAAGGTCGACGCCCCGAACTTCATGTACAAGGACATCCTCTCGGTGCGCGCGTGCGCGGACGCGGCGGGCTGGACGCTCAAGGTGAAGAAGGTCCCGGGCAACGCGTACGCGGAGGACCAGGTCATCAATCAGTTCCCGTCATCCGGAGCCGCGGTTTCGGAGACCGGCGCCCACTTCGAGCTGGAGATCGCGACGGGCGACCCCGCGTAGTCATTCCCTCGTGCGGGCGGGATCCATCCGTACGCCTCATCTGAGATGCCGGTCGTGCCGTCGCGTGTGACGGTGACCGCATGGCTTCAGGACAGCTCTCCGCGCGTTCCTCACGGGGCGTGGCCTGCCTGGCGCTGACGGCGGCCGCGACCCTGGGGGCGGCGGCGCCGGACGCCTCCGGGCCGCCCTCTTCCGTGAGCGGGTCCCCGTCGCCGGACACGTCCCCGTCACCGAGCGGGTCCCCGTCGCCGGGCGCGCCCCACCCCGCGGGCATGCGGTCGCCGCTCGCCGGGTGGCCGGCCGGAGCCGGGCGGGAGCGGCCCGGGCGGTCGCCCGCGGAGCTGGCCCGGCAGGACGCGCTGGAGGAGCGCGAGCAGCGGCCCCCGGCGTCGGAGCAGGCCGCCGTGCCGGCCTTCACACCCGACCCGGACGACTTCCCCGATCCGCTGCCCGCGGGGCGGCAGGCGCTGGACGGAGCGACCGTCGAGCGGGTGCAGCAGGTGTCGCTCGGCGCGGGAATCGCCCTGGTCGGGCTGGGTCTCGGCTTCCTCGCGCTGCGGATGCGCCGCGCCCGCTGACCGTGCGGCACCCTCCCGGTACCACCTCCTCGAAGACTTGCGGTGATCAACATACTCGGTATACATACTCAGTATGTCGATCCGTCACGGGCTTCTCGCCCTCCTGGAGCGCGGGCCGCGCTACGGCTCCCAGCTCCGCACCGAATTCGAGTCGCGCACCGGCTCCACCTGGCCGCTCAACGTCGGGCAGGTGTACACGACGCTGAGCAGGCTGGAGCGCGACGGCCTGGTCGTCCAGGACGGCGAGGACGACCAGGGCCACGCCCTGTACTCGATCAGCGACGCCGGGCGCGCGGAGCTGCGTGCCTGGTTCGAGACGCCGGTCGACCGCAGCAACCCGCCCCGTGACGAGCTGGCCATCAAGCTCGCCATGGCGGTCGGGGCGCCCGGGGTCGACATCAGGGCCGTCATCCAGGCCCAGCGCCACCACACGGTGAAGGCCATGCAGGACTACACCCGCCTCAAGGCGCGGTCCCTGGCCCGGACCCCCGCCGACCGCGACGAGGTGGCCTGGCTGCTCGTCGTGGAGCAGCTGATCTTCCAGGCCGAGGCCGAGGCCCGCTGGCTGGACCACTGCGAGGCCCGGCTGATCCGCCTCGCCGAGGCCGCCGCCACGGAACCGGCGCAGCCCCCGTCCCAGGGCGCCACCGCCCGCACCGCAGGCCGTGCCCGCCCCCGTCGCTGAGACCGGCGCCCCGTCGCCGAGGCCTACGCACCGTCGCCGAGGCCGATACACCGCCGCTGAGACCGACCTCCCGCCGCCGAGGCCTACACACCGTCGCCGAGGCCGCCCCGTGGCGCCCGGCCGCGACGCGCACCGCGCCCGTACGCCCGGCCGCTCCCGTACCTCCACCGTTCCGAGAGGGAACCATGTCCCTGCACGTCCCGTCCCCATCCGCACCGCCCCTGACGGTGGACGCACCGGTGCTCGAACTCCGCTCGCTCACCCGCACCCACGGCACCGGCATCGCCGAGGTCCAGGCGCTGCGCGGTATCAGCCTGTCGGTGCACGCCGGTGAGCTCGTCGCCGTGATGGGCCCGTCCGGCTCCGGCAAGTCCACCCTGCTCACCCTCGCCGGCGGTCTCGACACCGCGAGCGGTGGCCAGGTGATCATCGAGGGCCAGGACATCTCGGCGCTCGGTCGCAAGGGCCTCGCCGCCCTGCGCCGCCGCAGCGTCGGCTACGTCTTCCAGGACTACAACCTGATACCCGCCCTGACCGCCGCCGAGAACATCGCCCTGCCGCGCGAACTCGACGGCGTCTCGGTCCGCAAGGCCCGCAAGGAGGCCCGCGCCGCATTGGAGGAGATGAACCTCCTGGAGATCGCGGACCGCTTCCCGGACGAGATGTCCGGCGGCCAGCAGCAGCGCGTCGCCATCGCCCGCGCGCTGGTGGGGGACCGGCGCCTGGTCCTCGCCGACGAACCGACCGGGGCCCTCGACTCCGAGACCGGCGAGGCCGTCCTCGCGCTCCTGCGCAACCGCTGCGACCAGGGCGCGGCCGGCGTGATGGTCACGCACGAACCGCGTTACGCGGCCTGGGCGGACCGGGTCGTCTTCCTCCGGGACGGTTCGATCGTCGACCAGACGCTGACGGCCGGTGCCGATTCGCTGCTGGCCGCCGGGGGAGCCGAGTGAGCCTCTTCACCGGGTGGCGTGCCGCCCTGCGCATAGCCCGCCGCGACGCCCTGCGGGCCAAGGGCCGCAGCGCCCTGGTGGTCGCGATGATCGCCCTGCCGGTGCTCGGGGTGACGGCCGCCGACATCACGTACCGCAGCGCGGATCTGAGCCCGGCGGAGCAGCTGACGGCCAGGATCGGATCGGCCGACGCGCTGTACGGAGACGCGGGCATGGGGCCGATCCAGCAGATGCCCGACGGCGACATGTACAACCCCGCGAACGGCGAGGTGCCCGACGAGGAGCCGCCACCGATCGACATGCGGGCCGTGCTGCCCGAGGGTGCGCGGGCGATCAGCGAGCAGTCCGTGTCCGCGACCGTGACAACCGGGTACGGGATCGCGAGCACCGAGATCATCGAGCTCAGGACCTCGGACCGGATGGCCCGGGGAAGGATCGACCTCGTCGAGGGCTCGTTCCCGCGAGGCACGGGCGAGATGGTGGCCACCGAGCCGTTCCTGAAGTCGGCGGGCCTGCGCGTCGGCTCCGGCGTCACGGTGACGACCTCCGGCAAGAAGTACACGATCACCGGCGCGGTCGAACTGCCCGCCGATCTGGAGGCGAAGCAGCTGTACGCCGACCCGGGCGCGGTGATCGCCCCCTGGAAGGCGATGGCCGACCGCGACAAGAAGGTGCCGGCGCCCCAGCCGGGCCAGTCGCAGTGGCTGGTCGAAGGCGCCGGGCAGGCCGGGATCGGGTGGAAGGACGTGCTGGCGGCCAACAAGGCCGGCGCGCTCGTCGCCTCCCGGCAGGTCCTCGAGAACCCGCCGCCGGACTCCGAGGTCCCGCTGCTCCGGACGAACCCGCAGTACCGCTCCGGCGACCCCCACTCCGGCGAGACCAGTGCCGCCCTCATCACCGTCGTCGCGATGGCGGTCCTGGAGATCGTGCTGCTGGCCGGACCGGCGTTCGCCGTCGGCGCCCGCCGCTCCCGGCGTCAGCTGGGCCTGCTCGGCACCTGCGGCGGCGACCGCGGCCAGGTCCGTGCCGTCGTCCTCGGCGGTGGTCTCGTCCTCGGCGGCGTCGGGGCGGTCACCGGGGTCGCGGTCGGAATGCTGCTGACGGTGGTGTTCCGGCCGATGATCGAGGACTGGGCCGGTCACCGCTTCGGCTCCCTGGTGCTGCACCCCGTCGAGTTCCTGGTCATCGCCGCGCTCGGTCTGGTCACCGGCCTGCTGGCGGCGCTCGCCCCGGCGATCGTGGCCGGCCGGCAGTCCGTGCTGGAGTCGCTCACCGGCCGGCGCGGGGTGCGCCGCAGCTCGCGGGTGCTGCCCGTCACGGGCGCCTGCGTGCTCACCCTCGGCGTCGTCGTCGCCGTCTACGGGGGCACCAGCGGCAATTCCACCCTGGTCGCCGGCGGATCGGTCGTCGCCGAAGTGGGCCTGCTGGCCTGTATCCCGGTGATCGTCGGCCTGCTGGGCCGGCTCGGCCGCAGGCTCCCGCTCTCGCCCCGGATGGCGCTGCGGGACGCGGCACGGAACCGTGGCCGTACCGCTCCGGCGGTGGCCGCCGTCATGGCGGCGGTCGCGGGCTCGGTGGCCATCGCCACGTACATGTCCAGCAGCCTGGCCGAGTCCGACTACGCCTACACGCCCATGCTGACCGAGGGCACGATCGCGCTGACGGCCGGCGACTCCGAGGCCGCCGAGCGGCTTCCGGCGGCCCGGGCCGCCGTCGAGCACAACATGGCGGTCACCGGCGGCCGGGCCGACATCTCCCGGGCCTGGGCCGGCAGCGACTGCAACGTCTACTACGAGGAGGAGAACAGCTGCGGCACCATGGAGCTGGTCAAGCCGGCCGGCAAGGGCCACACCTGCCCGCTCGACACCAAGGGCGCCCAGGAGCTGGCCGCGCGGCTGTCCGCCGAGGAGCACCGCACGATGATGCGGACCCCCGCCTGTGTGGACGTGCGCACCTCCACCGGGACCTTCAGCTCGGACTCCAACAACATCGTCGTCGGCGACGCGGCCCTGCTCGACACGTACGTGAAGCTGGACGACCCGGCGGCGGCCGCGGCCCTGAAGGCCGGCACCCCCGTCCTGCTCAACGAGGCGTACGCGCGAAACGGTGAGGTCACCCTCAAGGCCGTCCACATGTACAGCCCCAAGGACACGAAGAACCGCAAGCTGCACCCCGGCCCGGCCCGGAAGACCACGGACCGGCTGAAGGTGTACGTCGCGAAGCCCGAGTACGCCACCACGCCCGGAATCCGCATGATCCTCCCGCAGGGCACCGCCGAACGCCTCGGCCTGCACACGCAGCCGCTCGGCAGTGTGTACACCGTCGCCCACCAGCCCACGGACGCGGAGAACCAACGGGCCTCGGCCGCCATCGACCAGGCCGGCGGCGGTCTCTGGGTGCAGACCAACTCCGGCCCCAATGACCGGGGCAGCACCATCCTGCTGATCCTCACCCTGTTCGCCGGGGTGGTGACCGTGGGCGCCGCCGCGATCACGACGGGCCTGGCCAAGGCCGACGCGGAAGCCGACCTCACCACCCTCAGCGCGGTGGGCGCGCCCCCGCGCGTGCGGCGGTCGCTCTCCGGCTTCCAGTGCCTGGTGGTGGCGCTGACCGGGGTGCTGCTGGGGACGGCGGCGGGTCTGGTGCCCGCGGTGGCGCTGCGCCTGGTCGACCTGCGCCGCGCGATGGAGCAGATGCGGATCCAGCCCATGGAGTCCGCCTACACGCCGATCGTGCTGCCCTGGGCGGCCATCGGGCTGCTGGCCGTGGCGGTTCCGCTGCTGGCGGGTGTCCTCGCGGCGGTGTTCACCCGCTCGCGGCTGACCCTGGCGCGGCGGGCCGGCTGAGCGGCTGAGCTGTTCGGTGCCCCCGGGACGGTGGATCAACCGTTCCCGGGGGCACCACAGTGATGAACGCCGTGTGTGCGAGACAATGGCGGCATGGAGATGCCGAGGAATGAACGGTCGCAGGAGCACCCCCAGGTCCTCGTAGTGGGACAGGACGGAATGGCGATCGGCGGCGGTGACACTGACGACGAGTCGCGGGAGGTCCCGGTGACGGAGATGGTCGAGCAGCCGGCGAAGGTCATGCGCATCGGCAGCATGATCAAGCAGCTCCTGGAGGAGGTCAGGGCCGCTCCTCTCGACGAGGCGAGCCGGGTGCGTCTCAAGGAGATCCACGCCGGTTCGGTCAAGGAGCTGGAGGACGGCCTCGCACCGGAGCTGGTGGAGGAGCTGGAGCGGCTGTCCCTGCCGTTCACCGAGGACTCGGTCCCCTCCGAGGCGGAGCTGCGGATCGCGCAGGCGCAGCTCGTGGGCTGGCTGGAGGGCCTCTTCCACGGCATCCAGACCGCTCTGTTCGCCCAGCAGATGGCGGCCCGCGCCCAGCTGGAGCAGATGCGCCGCGCGCTGCCGCCCGGCAGCGGCCAGGAGGAGGACGGCGGGATCGACCCGCACGGCCCGATCCGCTCGGGGCCGTACCTGTAACCGTTGCACTGCCCGATCGACCACGCCCGAGGGGCCCGGCACACCGTCGCGGTGTGCCGGGCCCCTGCGGCTTCCCGGATCAGGCGGAGGCGGGCGGCTGGAGCAGCACCTTGCCGATGTGAGTGCTGGACTCCATGACGCGGTGGCCCTCCGCCGCGTCCTGCATGGGGACCGTGCGGTCGACGATCGGCTTCACGACACCCTCCGCGATGAGCGGCCAGACGTGCTCGCGGACGGCCGCGACGATCGCCGCCTTCTCGGCGAGCGGGCGGCCGCGCAGCGAGGTCGCCGTGACGGCCGCCCGCTTGTTCAGCAGCGCGCCGAGGTTCAGTTCGCCCTTGGCGCCGCCCTGGAGCCCGATGATCGCGAGCCGGCCGTTGACGGCGAGCGCCTGCACGTTCCGGTCGAGGTACTTCGCGCCCATGATGTCGAGGATGACGTCCGCGCCCGCCCCGGCCGTGGTCTCGCGGATCTCCTCCACGAAGTCCTGCTCGTGGTAGTCGATCAGGATGTCCGCGCCCAGCTCGGCGCAGCGGGCCAGCTTGTCGGGGCTGCCGGCCGTCACGGCGACCCGCGCCCCGACCGCCTTGGCGAGCTGGATCGCCATCGTGCCGATGCCGCTGGAGCCGCCGTGCACCAACAGGGTCTCGGCGGGCCGCAGATGGGCCACCATGAACACGTTGGACCAGACCGTGGCCGTCACCTCGGGCAGCGCCGCGGCCTGCGTCAGGTCCAGCCCCTCGGGTACGGGGAGCAGTTGGCCCACCGGGACGGCGACCTTCTCCGCGTAACCGCCGCCGGCGAGGAGGGCGCACACCTCGTCGCCCACGGCCCAGCCGGTGACGCCGGGTCCGAGCGCCGAGATCCGGCCCGAGCACTCCAGGCCCGGGTAGGGGGAGGCGCCGGGCGGCGGGTTGTAGAAGCCCTGCCGCTGAAGCACATCGGCCCGGTTGACCGCGCTGGACACGACGTCGACGAGGACCTCGCCCTCGCCGGGTACGGGATCGGGCACCTCGGCCCACACGAGCGCCTCGGGGCCACCGGGTTCGGGGATCGTGATCGCATGCATGGCCGCGAGGCTACTCCGTGGGGCGGAGCCGACGACGGTGGCCGGGCGGAGTGGCGCGACGGGCTTACGAGCGGGGAACGCCCTGGTGCGGGGGGTGGGCGGGCGGTTCGTTCGAGGCACGGACGATGGTGATCAGGCGGTCCGTCAGCTGCAAGGGGCTCGCCGCCGGATCGTCGTAACCGAGGAGCCGGTGCCCACGCAGGACGTTGACCACGAGATCATCGGTCTCCCGTACGTTCTTGCCGACCTCGCTCTTTATCACCGGCCGTTCGACGAGGTCGAGGCCGCTGCCCTGCTGGATGAGGTCCTCCATGACCGTGCCCGCGCTGGGGCTGAGCACCGAGAGGCCGAGCAGCCGGCCCGCCGCACTGGCACTGGTGATCACGGCGTCCGCACCGGACTGCCGCAGCAGCGGGGCGTTCTCCTCCTCGCGCACCGCGGCCACGATCTTGGCGCCCCGGTTGAGCTGGCGGGCGGTCAGCGTGACCAGCACCGCGGTGTCGTCGCGCTGGGTGGCGATGATGACCTGGCGGGCCTTCTGCAGTTCGGCCCGCAGCAGCACATCGCTGCGCGTGGCGTCCCCGACGACCCCGGTGAACCCCTCGGCGTTGGCGATCTCGATCACCTTGGACGCCGGGTCGACGATGACGATCTGGTCCTTGCTCAGCCCGGTGGCGCGCAGGGTCTGGATGGCCGAGCGGCCCTTCGTGCCGAAGCCGACGACGACGGTGTGGTCACGCAAGTTGGTTCTCCAACGCTTCAGCCGGAAGTCCTCCCGGGTCCGCTCCGTGAGGACCTCAAGGGTGGTGCCGACCAGGATGATGAGAAAGAGCACGCGCAGCGGTGTCACGAGCACCACATTGATGAGACGGGCACTGTCGCTGTACGGGGTGATGTCGCCGTAGCCGGTGGTGGAGAGGGTGACCGTCGCGTAGTACACGGAGTCCAGCAGGTCGACCTTGCCGTCGGCCGCGTCGTGGTAGCCGGCCCGGTCGATCCAGACGATGAACACGGTGACGGCCAGCACCATCAGAGCCATCATCAGCCGCTTGGCCACCTGGCGCGCCGGTCCGTCCACGACCCGGCGCGGAAGCATCACCCGGGTGGGAACGACCTGTTCGTCGGCCCGCCTGGCCATCGCGTCATGGCCGGGAAGTTTCACGTGAAACACCCTTCAGTCCACGGCGTCGCCGGGGCCCACGGTAGATCGAGGATCTCCACCTCGGTGCCGGACCGTACCCCGCCCGGCTCCACTACGGCCAGTCCGTCCGCGGCGGCGATCCCACGCAACATGGCGGGACCGTTGTAATGCAGTGGTACGACGTGCTGTGCCCCGCCCGCGGTTCCGTGTTCTCCGGCCGCCCGATGGACCACGGGCACCAGCCGGGTGTCATGCGGATGCCCGTGCACATCGTCGCGTACGGCCACCCGGCGGGGGCCGCCGGGGGTGCGGCCGGCCAGTCCGCCGAGGAGCGGCCCGGCCAGCGTGAGCAGTCCGGAGACGGCGGCCAGGGGGTTGCCGGGCAGCCCGACGAGACAGGGCCCGGCGGAGGGGAGCCGGGCCAGCAGCATCGGATGGCCGGGGCGCACGGCGACCCCGTCGACCAGCAGCTCCGCCCCGATCCGGGCGAGGACCCGGTGGACATGGTCGACGGGCCCGGCGGCGGTGCCACCGGTCGTGATGATCAGGTCGGCTTCGGAACCGGTGAGCGCCTTCCACAGGGCCTCCGCGTCGTCGCCGAGGCGGCGCGGTGGAGAGACCTCGGCGCCCAGCGCGTGTGCCCAGGGGCCGATCATGGGCCCCAGAGCGTCGCGGATCAGCCCGTCGTGCGGCAGTCCGGCGGTCAGCAACTCGTCGCCCAGCACCAGGACGTCGACGCGCGGCCGGACACATACGGGCAGCTCGTCGTACCCGGCGGCCGCGGCCAGCCCGAGCACGGCGGGGGTCACGACCGTTCCGGCGGGAAGCAGACGCTCCCCCGACCGGCATTCCTGGCCGCGCGGCCGGATGTCCTGCCCCTGGCTCACGGACCGTTGTGCGTGGAGCAGCCCCTTGGTCTCGTCGGCGTGCGCATGTTCGCTGCGGATGACGGCGGTGACCTCCGCCGGGATGCGGGCGCCCGTGGCGATACGGACGGCCTCACCGTCGGACAGCGCGGCGGGGATGCCGTGTCCGGCGAGGATGCCGTCGTCCTCCCGGATGCTCCAGGGTCCTGGCCCGGCGACGGCCCAGCCGTCCATGGCCGAGGTGTCGAAGGACGGCAGATCGGTGAGCGCGGCAAGCGGCTCACCCAGCACCCGCCCGAGCGCTCCCCCGAGCCCCACCTGCTCCCTACGCACGGAACCCGTCCGCCCCGCCCGCTCGGCGATGCTCCGAGCCACCCGCCAGGGGACGGCCGTGTGCCGGGGGGCGCCTTGAGCAGTGGAGACGGCCGCGTGCCGGGGGGCGCCTTTAACGGGGGGGACGGCCGCGTGCCGGGAGGCACCTTGAGCAGTGGGGACGCCCTGATCCACGGCTCGGCGGGCGGGCGTCTCACCGACGGGCCGGCGACCGGGCTCGCCGGAGCCGCGGGCCCGCGGCTCGTCGGAGGGGGGCCGGTCGTGGGCCGGCTCGGCGGGCCGGTCGTTGAGCGACGCGGCGGGTCCGTGGGCCGGCTCGGCGGCAGGGCGGGCCCGCGGCTCGTCGGAGGGGGGCCGGTCGTGGGCCGGCTCGGCGGGCCGGTCCTCGGGCGACTCGGCAGGTCCATGGGACGGCTCGCCGGCGGCGCGGGTGCCGTCCGGCAGATCGGAGGGCCATTCGCCCGACGGATCGGTGAAGCGGCCGCCCGACTCACCTGAGCGATGGGGGATTCCACCCGCCTGGGCCGAGGGGACGGCGTGACTGTGGTGTCCCGGCCGGCCCGCGGAGCCGACGTCGCTCAGCAGGGCGGAAGGACGGCCGCTCGACGAGGCGGCGGAGCGGTGGCCCGACTCGACGGGGGAGGGGGTGTCCGACCAGTCGTTCTGCAAACCGGTGAGCCAGTCGCTCGGCGAGGGGGAGGCCGGGTCCCCCTGCGACGCGGTGGACCTGCCCGACGGCGCGCCCGTGGACGGGCTCTCCGCGTTCCGGGGAGCCTGCCCGCTCACTAGGGCCAGGGCCTGGGCGATGGCCCGCTCCTCATCGGCCCGAGCCTCCGCCTCGGCCGCGGCACGCCTCTCCGCGGCGGCGCGGCGCTCGTCGACGGCGCGACGCTCATCCGCAGGGTGGCGCTCATCGGCGGCCCGACGCTCATCCGCAGGGTGGCGCTCGTCAACGGCGCGACGCTCATCCGCGGCAGTGTGCCCCTCGCCGGCAGCGGCCGGGTGCGCACCAGCGGCAGCCGGGCGCGCACCCGAAACCGGGTCGCTTCCGAAGCCCCCGGCCTCCCAGGAGCCCCCATCGCCGCCGAAGCCCCCGGCCTCCCAGGAGCCCCCATCGCCGCCGAAGCCCCCGGAGTCCCAGGAACCCCCCGGGCCGCTGGAGCCCCCGGCCGCACCAGGACACCCGGCGCCGCAAGGTTCCCCGGGAGCACCGGCGCCCCCGGCACCCCCCGCCCCGCGAGGTCCCCCGGGAGCACCGGCGCCTCCGGCGCCCCCCGCACTCCGGCGCGTCGTCACGACGTCTCGTTCTCGTTCGCCCAGCGGAGCGCGAGCGCCGCGGCCTTGCGGGTGGCCTCGGCCACCGCCTCGGGCCCGTCGCCGCTCGCCTTCGCCGCCGCGTACCCGACCAGGAAGGTCGTCAGGGGCGCGGCGGGCCGGGCGACGCCGTGGGCGGCGTCACGGGCGAGGTCGAGCAGGAGGCCGGTGTCGACGTCGAGTTCGATGCCGAGTTCTTCCTTGACTGCGGTGATCCATTCATCCAGCACCGTCCCATGTTCTCTGATCCGGGCCCGGGCGGAAGCGAGGTCCTCCCAGGTGTCGCAGTCGAACGAGGCGAGCGGACCGGCCGGTACCCGGCGCAGCGTCAGTTCCCGCGTGAGCAGCCGCAACGGCAGCCCGGCCAGACCGTCGTGCTCCGCGGCGAGAAGCGCCAGTTCACGGCGGAGCGGCTCGGCCCGGTAGACGGCGACCAGCGGCTGGTCGCGCCCGTCCTCGTCGGAGCACAGGGCGCCGTCGACGCCCTCCCCCCGCCCCGAGGCCGCCAGCAGGGCCCGGACCGTGTCGGCACCGAGGAACGGCAGATCGGCGGAGAGCACGAGCACGCACTCCGCCGAGATGAGCCGCGCCCCGGCGTCGAGCGCCGCCAACGGCCCGCCACCGCGAGGCACTTCGCGTGCCCAGGTCACCGCGCGCACGGTGGGCCGCCGGTCCCCCACCACCACGGTGGTCCCCGCGCCGGCGCATGCGGCGAGCACCCGGTCGAGCAACGCCCGGCCGCCCACCCGCAACCCGGGCTTGTCGGCACCGCCGAGCCGCTTGGCGGCCCCTCCGGCGAGAACGATGGCGTCGTACGCGGTCATGCCCCGAGTATGCGGGGCCCACCGGGCGGTGGTCCCGCCCGGTGGGCCCCGCCCCTACAGACTCCGCAGCAGCAGCGCCGGCCGCTCCACGCAGTCCGCCACATACCGCAGGAAGCCCCCGGCGGTCCCGCCGTCGCAGACCCGGTGGTCGAAGGTCAGGGAGAGCTGGACGACCTGGCGCACGGCGAGCTGACCCTCGTACACCCACGGCTTGGGGACGATGCGGCCGACACCCAGCATCGCGGCCTCGGGATGGTTGATGATCGGCGTCGACCCGTCGACCCCGAACACCCCGTAGTTGTTGAGCGTGAACGTGCCGCCGGTCAGCTCGGCCGGCGTCAGGGTGCCCGTCCTGGCCGCCTCGGTCAGCCGGGCGATCTCCGCGCCGATCGACTCCGTGGTGCGCGCGTGGGCGTCGCGGACGACCGGGACGACCAGGCCCCGGTCGGTCTGCGCCGCGAACCCGAGGTGGACCTGCGGCAGCCGTACGATCTCGCGCGCCTCCTGGTCCACCGTGGAGTTCAGCTCCGGGTGGCGGGCAAGGGCCGCCGTGCAGATACGGGCGAGGAGCGCGAGGACGGACACCTTGGGCGTCCCGGACCCGGCGACGCTGTTCATCGCGGCCCGCGCGGCCATCAGCTCGGTCGCATCGGCGTCGACCCAGCAGGTGGCGTCGGGGATCTCCCGCCGGCTGCGGGCCAGCTTGTCCGCGACCGCACCCCGCACCCCGCGCAGCGCGACCCGCTCACCGGCGGAGGACACGGCGGTCCTTGCCGCCACGGCCTCCGGGGCGGTCGCCTCGGCCGCCGACCGGATCGCGGACTCGACGTCGGCCCGCAGGATCAGCCCGTCGGGCCCCGATCCGGCGAGCCGGCGCAGATCCAGATCGTGCTGCCGCGCAAGCCTGCGTACGAGCGGAGAGACGACCGCGACCGGTCCCGGCACGGAGGCGGGCTCGGTCTCGGGGGCCGCGGTCTCGGGGGCCGCGGTCTCGGGGGCCGCGGTCTCGGGAACCACCGGCGCGGCGGGCGCGGTGACGGCCGCCTTCAGCCCTTCCGGCCGTACCCGCCGGCGCCGCACGGGCGGCGCCCCGGTCCCGTACCCCACCAGCACGTTCCCGGACCCGGAACTTTCCGTAGCGGACTCCGCGACCGAGCCGTCCCCGCCGGGTTCCACGGAGGAGCCGACGGCCACGGTCAGCAGCGGCGCCCCGACCGGCAGCTCCGTCCCCTCGTCGCCGAAGCGGGCGGTCACCACACCCCCGTACGGGCAGGGCACCTCCACCATCGCCTTGGCCGTCTCGACCTCGACGACCGGCTGGTCGATGGCGACGACGTCCCCGACCTCCACCAGCCAGCGCACGATCTCGGCCTCGGTCAGGCCCTCGCCGAGGTCCGGCAGCTTGAACTCAAGAACCTGGGGCATCAGTTGTCCGCCTCCCACTGGAGCCGGGCGACGGCGTCGAGGACCCGGTCCACACCGGGAAGGTGGTGACGCTCCTGCATCGGCGGCGGGTAGGGGATGTCGAACCCGGCGACCCGCAGCACCGGCGCCTCCAGGTAGTGGAAGCACCGCTCGGTGATCCGGGCCGCGATCTCGCCGCCGGGCCCCCCGAAGCCGGTGGACTCGTGGACGACGACCGCGCGCCCGGTACGGCGGACCGACGCGACGACGGTCTCGTCGTCGAACGGCACCAGCGAGCGCAGGTCGACGACTTCGAGGTCCCAGCCCTCCTCGACCGCGGCCTGCGCCGCTTCCATGCAGACGGGCAGGGACGGACCGTATGTGATCAGGGTGGCGCTGCGGCCGGGACGGCGTACGGCGGCCCGGCCGATGGGCTCCACGGCGGTGGGGTGCTCCGGCGACCAGTCCGCCTTCGACCAGTACAGCCGCTTCGGTTCCAGGAAGACCACCGGGTCGTCCGAGGCGATCGAGGCCCGCAGCAGCCCGTAGGCGTCCTCGACCGTGGCCGGCGTGACGACGTGGAGACCGGGGGTCGCCATGTAGTACGCCTCCGAGGAGTCGCTGTGGTGCTCGACGCCCCCGATGCCGCCGCCGTAGGGCACCCGGACGGTGATCGGCAGCGGCATGGCGCCCCCGGTCCGGTTCCGCATCTTGGCGACATGGCTGATGAGCTGCTCGAATGCCGGATAGGCGAAGGCGTCGAACTGCATCTCGACGACGGGCCGCAGCCCGTACATCGCCATGCCGACCGCCGCCCCGAGGATGCCCGCCTCGGCGAGCGGGGTGTCCGTGCAGCGCTCGTCGCCGAACTCCTTCGCCAGGCCGTCGGTGATCCTGAAGACCCCGCCGAGCGTCCCGACGTCCTCACCGAGGACGTGCACCGAGGGGTCATCGGCCATCGAGTCGCGCAGGGCGCGCCCCAGGGCCTGCGCCATGGTGGCGGGTTTGGCCTTCGCCGCCCGCTCCCCGGCCGTCGCCGCTGCCGTGGTCATCGCGCTGCTCCCCCGTCGTCCGTGCCGTGCTGGTCGTTCTCCGCAGCCAGTTCCTCGCGCAGGCGTGCCGCCTGTTCCCGCAGCTGCGCCGTCTGCTCCGCGTACACATGGGCGAAGAGGTCCATCGGGTCGAGCACCGGGTCGGCGTTCATCCGCTCCCGCAGCCCCGCCGCCATCCGCTCGGCGGCCGCCCGCGCCTCCTCCACTCCGTCGTCGTCGAGCAGCCCGCGCCCGGTCAGCTCGCGCTCCATGAGCTGGATCGGGTCGTGGTCCCGCCATGCCTCGACCTCGCTGTCCCCGCGGTAACGGGTCGCGTCGTCGGCGTTCGTATGGGCGTCCATCCGGTACGTGACCGCCTCGACGAGCGTCGGGCCGCCACCGCTCCTGGCCCGCCCGACCGCCTCGGAGAGCACCTGGTGCACCGCCGCCGCGTCGTTGCCGTCGACCAGCCGGCCGGGCATGCCGTACCCGACGGCCTTGTGCGCCAGGGACGGCGCCGCCGTCTGCTTGGCCAGGGGCACGGAGATGGCGAAGCCGTTGTTCTGCACGAGGAAGACCACCGGGGCCCGCCAGACGGCCGCGAAGTTCAGCGCCTCGTGGAAATCGCCCTCACTGGTGCCGCCGTCGCCGACCATGGCCAGCGCCACCACGTCGTCGCCCTTGAGCCGCGCCGCGTGGGCCAGGCCCACCGCATGCGGCAACTGGGTGGCGAGCGGGGTGCAGAGCGGGGCGATGCGGTGCGTCCGCGGGTCGTAGCCGGTGTGCCGGTCGCCACGCAGCAGCGTCAGCGCCTCGACCGGGTCCAGACCCCGTGCCACGGCCGCGAGCGTGTCGCGGTAGCTGGGGAAGAGCCAGTCCCGCTCCTCGAGGACCAGAGCAGCCGCGACCTCGCAGGCCTCCTGACCCGTGCTCGACGGATAGACCGCCAGCCTGCCCTGCTTGGTCAGGGCCGTCGCCTGGGCGTTGTAACGCCGCCCGCGCACCAGCTCGGCGTAGAGCCGCAGCAGCAGCTCGGGGTCCGCGTCGGCCACGGCGTCCGTCCCGAGCACCCGGTACGGCTCGGCGTCCGGGAGCAGCGGCGCGGGATCGGTGAGCGGCTTCCAGGCCGGGGGCGGCGTGGGCCGGTAGGCGGCCGCACCGGGCAGCTCTTGGACCGTCATGACAGGCACCTCCGAGCATCGAGGGGTGTCGACATATGGTGATATATCGAAAACAGCGCGAGGCGCAGGTGTGGCGTGCCTCACCTACCGATTGTTCGGTCGCGAGCGCATTTTGGCTACAGGCACCACCAGCCTGTGGACAAACGGTTCTCCACAGCCTGGGATGGGAACAGGTCGTCCAGGACGGGGAGGCGCGGGAACATGGCAGATGAACAAATGGCCGACGGGGGCGAGGAAACGGGCCGGATCCCTCCGCCGCGGCCGCTGGATTCCATCGACCGCGCCATCCTGCGACTGCTCCAGACGGACGGCCGCGCCTCGATACGGTCGGTGGCCGACCGCGTCCACGTCTCGCGCGCCAACGCCTACGCCCGGATCAACCGGCTCATCGAAGACGGCGTGATCCGGGGCTTCAGCGCACGCGTGAACCACGAGCGGGCGGGGCAGGGCGCCTCCGCGTACATCACGCTCAAGATCGTCCAGAACTCCTGGCGCACCGTCCGCGAACAGCTCCAGGCACTGCCGGGAGCCACACACATCGCCCTGGTCAGTGGCGACTTCGATGTGCTGCTCCTGGTGCACACACCGGACAACCGGACACTGCGCGAACTGGTACTGACCCGCATTCAGGCCATTCCGGAAGTGCTCTCCACCCGCACGCTGCTGGTGTTCGAGGAAACGGATCTGACCCCCGGCCCGGCGCGCCCCGCGGAACTCGGCTGAGCGGTCACGGGAAGAAGGGGGATGCGACGATCAACGGTCCGCGGGGCCGGACTTCATACCGTCGAAGGCCAGCTGCACCACGGTGTCGGCGAGCCGTTCACCCTCCGCGCCCCCGTCGGGCTGCGGCCGATACCACTCCACCAGGGAGTTGACCATCCCGAACAGCAGCCGGGTGGCGAGCCGTATGTCCACGTCGGAGCGGAGATCGCCGTCCGCGACGGCCGCCTTGAGCAGTCCGGCGACCCGCTGGTCGAACTCGCGACGCCGCTCCAGGGCCCAGCGCTCGGCCTTCGTGTTGCCCCGCACCCGCAGCAACAGGGTGACGTAGGGGAGTTCGGCTATCAGCACCTCGACGGTACGACGCGTGACGTACTCGACCCGCTCGATCGCGCGGCCCCGCGTCGCCCCCGGCTCGTCAAGGATCTCGAACAACCCGTCGAGGGCCCGGCTGACCGCGCGCCGCAGCAGCTCCTCCTTGCCCGCGACATGGTGGTAGATGGACGACTTGGAGATGCCGGCCGCCTTCGACAGGTGCTCCATGGACGTGCCGTCGTAGCCGCGCTCGTTGAAGACACGGACGGCGACGGTCAGCAGAGTCTCCGGTGTGTACGTGTCCCGCTTGGCCGTGGTCATGCCCGCGATCCTCCCCTACGAGTTGTCCACAGGTTTCGTGGGCCCCCTTGTCCCGACCGATCGTTCGGTTACTCTAACTCTGTCCGCCCGTCCCTGCCCAGCTCGATGAGGAGTTGGTCCGCCATGGCCGCCGAGCTCTCCCCGCACCTGCTGTCCGAGAAGCACCGCCCCACGCTGGACCGGGCCCTCGCAGCGATCCGCACGCGGGACTACTGGTCCCCGCACCCCGAGCACCCGAAGGCGTACGGCGAGGGCGGCGCTCCGGGGAGCCTCGGCGCCGCCGAGGGCAAGGCCGCCTTCGACGCCGTGCTGCACACCCGCCTCGACCTGGGACAGCCGGGTACCGACGGCTGGACGGGCGGGGAGGTCTCTCCCTACGGCCCCGAGCTCGCCGTCGAGTATCCGCACGCGGACCTGGACGTGCTGCTCCCGGCGATGCGCGCCGGCATGCCCGCCTGGCGGGACGCGGGCCCCGAGACCAGGGCCCTGGTCTGCCTGGAGATCCTGGCGCGGATCAGCGCCCGCACCCATGAGTTCGCCCACGCCGTGATGCACACCAGCGGCCAGGCCTTCATGATGGCGTTCCAGGCCGGCGGCCCGCACGCCCAGGACCGCGGCCTGGAGGCCGTCGCCTACGCCTACGAGGAACAGCTCCGCGCCCCCCGGACCGCCGACTGGTCCAAGCCGCAGGGCAAACGCGACCCGCTCGCGCTGCACAAGACGTTCATCCCGGCGGGCCGCGGCATCTCGCTGCTGATCGGCTGCAACACCTTCCCCACGTGGAACGGCTACCCGGGCCTCTTCGCCTCCCTCGCCACGGGCAACCCGGTCCTGGTCAAGCCCCACCCCCGGGCGGTGCTCCCGCTGGCTCTCACCGTCCAGCTGGCGCGCGAGGTGCTCACCGAGGCGGGCTTCGACCCCGATCTCGTCGCCCTGGCCGCCGAACGCCCGGGCGAGGGCATCGCCAGGACCCTGGCGGTCCGCCCCGAGATCAAGATCATCGACTACACGGGCTCCACGGAGTTCGGGGACTGGCTGGAGGCCAACGCCCGCCAGGCCCAGGTCTACACGGAGAAGGCCGGCGTCAACACCGTCGTCGTGGACTCCACCCACGACTACCGCGGCATGCTCGCCAATCTGGCGTTCTCGTTCTCCCTGTACAGCGGCCAGATGTGCACCACCCCGCAGAACGTGCTCATCCCCCGGGCCGGCATCACCACGGACGCGGGCGACAAGACGTACGACGACGTGGTCGACGACATCGCCGCCGCGGTCACCGGCCTCCTGGGCGACGACGCCCGGGCGAACGGCCTGCTCGGCGCCCTGGTCAACCCGGGTGTGCAGGCCCGCCTGGAGGCGGCGCCCCAGCTGGGCGAAGTGGCCCTGGCCTCACGCGAGGTGACGAACCCCGACTTCCCGGACGCCGTCGTCCGCACCCCCGTGATCGTGAAGCTCGACGCCGCCAAGCCGGAGGACGAGCCCCCCTACCTCTCGGAGTGCTTCGGCCCCGTCTCCTTCGCGGTCGCGGTCGACTCGACGGCGGACGCCCTGGAGCTGCTGCGCCGTACGATCCGCGAGAAGGGCGCGATGACGGTCGGCGCGTACACCACGTCCCCGGAGGTGGAGCGGGCGGTGGAGGAGGTCTGCCTGGACGAGTCCGCCCAGCTCTCCCTGAACCTCACCGGCGGCGTCTACGTCAACCAGACGGCAGCGTTCTCCGACTACCACGGCTCCGGCGGCAACCCCGCAGCCAACGCGGCCCTCTGCGACGGCGCCTTCGTCTCCAACCGCTTCCGCACCATCGAGGTCCGCCGCCAGCGCTGACCCGTCAATCGCCCCCGGCCACCGGCGCCGACGGAACCCGGGCGCCCCGGCCCACCCAGCCCGTCCGGCGCTTGAGGCCCGGAGGCCCGGAGGCAAGCCCCTGGTCACGGGAAGGGGCGGGTAGGGGAAAGGCATGCCGCAAGCGCCCCCACCCGCCCCGCCCCACACCGGCACCGACGCCCTCACTCCCCAGGGATCACCGCGTACCGCGCCACCCAGGAATGCATCGCGATCGCCGCGGCCGCCCCCGCGTTGATCGACCGGGTGGACCCGAACTGGGCGATCGAGCACACCATCGCCGCGTGCTGGCGCGCCTCCTCCGTCAGCCCCGGCCCCTCCTGCCCGAACAGGAGCACACACCGTCGAGGCAGCTCGGTCCGCTCCAGCGGCACCGCTCCGGGCAGGTTGTCGATCCCGATGATCGGCAGGCCCTCGGCCCCCGCCCAGGCGGTCAGGCTCGCGGTGTCGGGGTGGTGCCGGACGTGCTGGTAGCGATCGGTGACCATCGCCCCGCGCCGGTTCCAGCGCCGCCGCCCGACGATGTGCACTTCCTTGGCGAGGAAGGCGTTCGCGGTCCGCACGACGGACCCGATGTTGAAGTCGTGGCCCCAGTTCTCCACGGCGACGTGGAAGTCGTGCCGCCGCAGATCGAGGTCGGCGACGATCGCCTCGCGGGTCCAGTAGCGGTACTGGTCGCCCACGTTGCGCCGGTCTCCCCCGGCCAGCAGTTCGGGATCGTACCGCTCGTCATCGGGCCAGGGCAGCGGATGCGGCCCGACCCCGACCTGCGGCCCGAGCCCCTCGTCGTACTGCGCGGGCTCGTCATGGACGGGCGGCCCGCCGACGGCCTCACCGGGCTCGCCGAAAGGCTCCCCGCTCCTGCTGGTACCGGTGCTGCCGGTCTCACTGCTCACCCGACGAGGGTAGGGGTCCCGTCGTCGCCGGGCTCCGCCGCCTCCACGCCGTCGGCGGCGGCGCGCGGCGCCGGCACCCGGCCGCGCCGCCGGAACAACCGCTGACGCCCGACCGACACCCGGCCGCCCAGCCACACCAGGAAGGCGGTCGGCAGGAAGACCGCGTCCGCGGTGATCATGGCCATCGAGAAGAACGGCAGCCCCAGCAGCAGCGCGATCCCCGCGTGCTCGCAGATCATCGCGCCGAGCAGGAAGTTCTTGACGCGCCGGTTGAAGAGAGTGAAGGGGAAGGCCACCTGCACGATGACCGTGGCGTACGAGAGCACCATCACCATGACACCGCTGGAGGCGAGCAGGTCCGACAGAGCGGGCCACGGGGTGAAGTACTCGAGCTTGAGCGGGTAGTACAGCGCGGTGCCGTCCTGCCAGCGCGAGCCCTGGACCTTGTACCAGCCGGCCGTCGCGTAGATCAGACAGACCTCGGCCATGATCACGACGAGAGTGGCGTTGTGGGCGAGGTTGGCGATGACGTCGAGGAGGGTGCGGAGCTCGCTGCGCGGCGCGTAACGGTTCACGGCCCACCAGGCACCCTGGCCGATCCACAGGGCCCACAGGAGGACCGGCAGCCATACGGTTCCGCCCAGGCCGCCCGCCACCGTGGCACCGACGAGAACGGCCCCCAGCACCCCCCACAGCATGACCCCGGCCGGGCCCCCGGGCGCCCACCGCCCGCCGTCCTCGCCCTCCCCCGCGGCGGACTCGCGGTTCCCCGCCCGCCGGGCATCCAGTGACCAGACCTGCCCGCAGCGGGTCAGCACCAGGTAGATGGCCATCAGATGGATGACGTTGTCGCCGCCGTCGCCCATGAAGATGCTGCGGTTCTGCAGCGAGAGGACTCCGGCCATGAAGAGGACGGAGGCAGCGCGGGTGTGCCAGCCGAGCATCAGCAGCAGGGACGAGAGCAGCGCCAGCGCGTAGACGATCTCGAACCAGAGGGCGCCGTCCGACCACATGAGGGCCGTGAAGGCCTGGTTTCCGGATATCAGCTGCTGCGCCAGATCCCAGCGCCAGGGCGCGTCGGGCCCGTACATCTCGTGCCGGTGGGGCAGCTCGCGGAGCAGGAACAGCAGGAAGGTGCCGGAGAAGCCGATCCGGATGACGGCACTCTGGTACGGGCCCAGGGCCGAGGCGGTGACGCGCTGGATGGCGCGGGCGAGCACGCGGTCCTGGTGGGGCATGCTCACTGTTCCGCCTCCCCGAAGCCGGCGGCGCCCTCGGGCAGGTCGTCCGCGGTGATCTTCCACCAGGGCAGGACCCGGTAGGACGGGCCGGTGCTGATCTTCTCGTCGCTCCACTCGGGTGCCGCGACGGCCCGTACCTCGGATCTGACCTGGATCCTGAGGATGGTGCCGCCGTCGTCGTGCGCGCCGAGGCGCAGCATCACCAGGCGGCGGACGTACTTCTCAGAGAGGGTGCCGCGCAGGCCGTCGGCCCGGTTCTTGTCGTCGTGCGATCCGACGTAGAAGTCCCAGGCCCGGCGGAGTTCGTTCTGCTGGACGTGGCTGGGCAGCAGATTGCCGCGTATGGCACGACCGTCCTCGGCGGAGAGGTCCCGCCAGGCCGTGGTGCGGGGGCCGTCGGGAGCGGCTGTCTCCGTGCGTACCTGCACCGCGACGTTCTGCTGGAGCGGATTGGGGGCGAAGAGCTTCCAGTTCTGTTCGAACTCGGGGTAGATCCAGTCGTCGACGGCCGCGCCGTGCTGCTTGGTCAGCGTGTTGGAGGGCGCGACGTGCAGGAACACCATGGCCAGCTGGACGCAGGCGAGCACGCCGAAGCCCGCGAGCGCCACAGCGGCGACGAGCTGGTACCGAAACGAGAGCCCGGCCATCCCGCCGGCCGCCGCGGGCGCCTCGACCGCCGGGGCCGCTCCGGCCCCGGGAGCCTCGCCGACGGGTCCTGGACCGCCCTCGGGGGCTTCCTCGGCGGGAACGGGCCCGCCCTGACCGCCGACGCCCCTGTCGTCGTCCGAATCCATCCCGCCCCGATCACGTCAGTTATCCACAGGGTTGACACCCTACGGGCCCCGGACTCACCATTGAAGACAATGAACCGAACGATCGGTCGGTAGGGAGTCCGGGATGGCAGCAGTGACTGCGAGCCAGACAGCGCAGGCGGCAGCGGGCGGTGCCGAGGGGGCGGACGCCGCTCTGCAGGCGGCTTTCGACGCCGCGGTGGCGGCCGACGAGCGCATCGAGCCGCGCGACTGGATGCCCGACGCGTACCGCGCCTCGCTGGTCAGGCAAATGGCCCAGCACGCCCACTCGGAAATCATCGGCATGCAGCCGGAGGCCAACTGGATCACCCGTGCCCCCTCGCTGCGCCGCAAGGCCATCCTCATGGCCAAGGTGCAGGACGAGGCGGGCCACGGGCTGTATCTGTACAGCGCGGCCGAGACCCTGGGCACCGGCCGCGACGAGCTGCTCGACAAGCTCCACGCGGGACGCCAGCGGTATTCGTCGATCTTCAACTACCCGACGCTGACCTGGGCGGACGTGGGCGCGATCGGCTGGCTCGTGGACGGCGCCGCGATCACCAACCAGGTCCCTCTCTGCCGTTGCTCCTACGGCCCCTACGCCCGCGCGATGGTCCGCATCTGCAAAGAGGAGTCGTTCCACCAGCGCCAGGGCTACGAACTGCTCCTCGCGCTGAGCAACGGCACCTCCGCACAGCACGAGATGGCCCAGGACGCGGTGAACCGCTGGTGGTGGCCCTCCCTGATGATGTTCGGCCCGCCGGACGAAGCCTCGGCCCACTCGGCGCAGTCGATGGCCTGGAAGATCAAGCGGCATTCCAACGACGAACTGCGGCAGCGCTTCGTGGACATCTGCGTCCCCCAGGCCGAAGCGCTCGGCCTGTCTCTCCCCGACCCGGACATCCGGTGGAACGAGGAACGCGGCCGGCACGACTTCGGCGCGATCGACTGGGCGGAGTTCCAGGAGGTCCTGAAGGGCAACGGGCCGTGCAACGAGGAACGCCTCACCCAGCGCCGCCGCGCACACGAGGAAGGCGCCTGGGTCCGCGAGGCCGCCGCCGCATACGCCCGCAAGCACACGTCCGGCGCGGACCCTGCCGTACCGAATGGAAAGGCCACAGCATGAGCAGCACGACGGACTGGCCGCTGTGGGAGGTGTTCGTCCGCTCGCGGCGCGGGCTCTCCCACACCCACGCCGGCAGCCTGCACGCGCCGGACGCCGAAATGGCTCTGCGCAACGCGCGCGACCTCTACACCCGCCGGTCCGAGGGCGTCTCCCTGTGGGTCGTGCCCTCCGACCAGATCACCGCGTCCTCGCCGGACGAGAAGGACTCGTTCTTCGAGCCGGCCGGCGACAAGCCCTACCGCCACCCGACGTTCTACGAGATCCCGGACGGGGTGAAGCACCTGTGACCGCGGCCCTCGCCCTGGGCGACGACGCGCTGGTGCTCTCGCACCGGCTGGGGGAGTGGGCGGGCCACGCCCCGGTGCTGGAGGAGGAGGTGGCCCTCGCCAACATCGCCCTCGACCTGCTGGGCCAGGCCCGGCTGCTGCTCTCGCTCGTGGGCGACGAGGACGAGCTGGCCTACCTCCGCGAGGAACGCGCCTTCCGCAACGTCCAGCTGGTCGAGCAGCCGAACGGCGACTTCGCCCACACCATCGCCAGGCAGCTCTACTTCTCGACCCATCAGCAGGGGCTGTACGAGCAGCTGGCCACCGGAGACGGCCCGTTCGCGGGAGTAGCGGCCAAGGCGGTCAAGGAGGTGGCCTACCACCGGGATCACGCCGAGCAGTGGACGCTGCGCCTCGGCGACGGAACGGACGAGAGCCACCAGCGGATGCAGCGGGCGGTGGACGCGCTGTGGCGCTTCACCGGGGAACTGTTCCAGCCGGTCGAAGGCGTGGACGTGGACTGGCAGGCGCTGCACAGCCGCTGGCTGGAATCCGTCACCGACGTCCTCGGCCGGGCGACCCTGACCGTGCCGACGGGCCCGCAGTCCGGTGCCTGGACGGCGGGGGCGGGCCGCCAGGGCATCCACACCGAATCCTTCGGGCGGATGCTCGCCGAGATGCAGCATCTGCACCGCAGCCACCCGGGGGCGTCATGGTGACCCGGACCTCCCTCGAGAAGGAACTGCTCAGCCTCGCAGGCTCGGTCCCCGACCCGGAGCTGCCGGTGCTGACGCTGGAGGAGCTGGGCGTGGTCCGGGGCGTGGACGTGAGCGATCGGGGCCGGGTCACGGTCCGTCTCACGCCGACCTACACCGGTTGCCCGGCGATAGAGGCCATGTCCGCGGACATCGAGCGCGTGCTGCACGTCCACGGGGTGGCGGAGGTTTCCGTGGAGACGGTCCTGTCCCCGGCCTGGTCGACAAACGACATCAGCGCCGAAGGACGCCGCAAGCTCGCGGAGTTCGGCATAGCACCGCCCCGGCCCCACGGCGCCGCCTCCGACGGACCGGTGCCGCTCGCCCTGGCCGTGCGCTGCCCCCACTGCGGCTCCACCGAGACGGAGCTGCTGAGCCGGTTCTCCTCCACTGCCTGCAAGGCGCTCCGGCGCTGCGTGGCGTGCCAGGAGCCGTTCGACCACTTCAAGGAGTTGTAGATGTTCCATCCGCTCCGGGTCAGCGGGATCGAGCGGCTCACGGACGATTCGGTGGCCGTCACCCTCGCCGTCCCGCCGGACCTGCATGAGACCTTCCGGCACAAGCCGGGCCAGCATCTCAATGTGCGCTACACCGTGGACGGCAAGGAAGTCCGCCGCTCGTACTCGATCTGCGCACCCGCCCCCGAGTTCCCGGCCGGTCCGGCGCTGCGCGTGGGCATCCGCCTCGTGGACGGCGGCGCGTTCTCCACGTACGCCCTCAAGGAACTGCTGGTCGGGGACACGATCGAGGCGATGCCCCCGATGGGCCGCTTCGTCCTGGAGCCCCGTGCCGGCCGGTTCGCGGCGATCGTCGGGGGCAGCGGAATCACCCCGGTGCTGTCCATAGCGGCCACCCTGCTCGCCCGCGAGCCGGATGCCACGTTCTGCCTGGTCCGCAGCGACCGGACCGCCGCCTCGACCATGTTCCTGGACGAGGTCGCCGACCTGAAGGACCGCTACCCGGACCGGTTCCAGCTGGTCACCGCCCTGTCGCGGGAGGAGCGGCAGGCCGGTCTGCCCGCGGGCCGGCTGGACCGCGAGCGGCTCTCCGGACTGCTGCCCGCGCTGCTGCCGGTGGCCGAGATCGACGGCTGGTACCTGTGTGGGCCGCTGGGCCTGGTCCGCGCCGCCGAGGTCGCGTTGCGCGGTCTGGGGGTGGACCGGTCCCGCATCCACCAGGAGATCTTCCACGTCGAGGACGGGCCGGCCGCCCCTGCCGGGCCCCGGATCGAGACGCCCGTCGGCAGCACGCTGACGGCAACCCTCGGCGGCCGGTCCGGCAAGTGGCCGGTGGAAGAAGGCGAATCGCTGCTGGAGACGGTCCTGCGCAGCCGTTCGGACGCCCCGTACGCGTGCAAGGGCGGCGTCTGCGGGACATGCCGGGCGTTCCTGGTGTCGGGCGAGGTGCGGATGGACCGCAACTACGCCCTGGAGCCGGAGGAGACGGACGCGGGTTATGTGCTGGCCTGCCAGTCCCGTCCGGTGACCCAGGAGGTGGAACTCGACTTCGACCGCTGAGGTCGGGCTCCGGCCAAGGCCGCCGCCCGCCTGCCCGGTTCCCCACCCGCCCGGCCGCCGCTGACGAGCGGCGGGCGGTGACAGGCAGCGGGGCGGCCGACGCCGCCCCGACGGCCGCCGAGCCCTGTCGGCGTCCCGCTGCGTCAGGCGACGAAGGCCGGGGCGCCGTTGTCGGTGACCATCGGGCGGCCCGCGCCGTCCCAGGCGAGCATGCCGCCCTCGATGTTCACGGCGTCGATGCCCTGCTGTACCAGGTACTGGGTGACCTGGGCGGACCGGCCGCCGACCCGGCACATCACATGCACGCGCCGGCCGTCCTCCACCGCCTCGGTCACCTCACCGAAGCGGCCCACGAAGTCGCTCATCGGAATGTGCAGGGCACCGTCGACGTGGCCGGCCGCCCACTCGTCGTTCTCCCGGACGTCCAGCACCAGGCCGTCCGCCGGTACGGATGCGACATCGACCGTGGGAAGCGGGCCGAAATTCATGGGGCATGCCTTCTCTCGTCAGTGCGCTCTCTCGTCAGTGCGCTCCGGAGTCACCGAAAACGCTACTGCACCAGAGCCGCGAGTTCCGCCTCACGCTGTGAGACCTCGCCCAGCAACTGTTCGGCGATCTCCTCCAGCAGGTGGTCCGGGTCGTCCGGGGCCATCCGCAGCATGGCGCCGATCGCGCTCTCCTCCAGGTCCTGGGCCACCTCGGTCAGCAGTTCCTTGCGCTGGGTCAGCCAGTTCAGCCGGGCGTAGAGCTCGTCGGTCTCGCTCAGTTCCGGCTGCGGCGCGACCGGCCCGGCCGACCACTCCTCGGCAAGTTCCTTGAGCAGGGCCTCGTCCCCGCGCCCGTAGGCGGCGTTGACGCGGGCGATGAACTCGTCCCGCCTGGCCCGCTCCGCCTCGTCCTGCGCCAGATCCGGGTGAGCTCTGCGGGCCAGGTCGCGGTACAGCTTGCGCGCCTCCTCGGTTGGCCGGACCCGCTTGGGCGGCCGGACCGGCTGATCGGTCAGCATGGCCGCCGCCTCCGGGGACAGCCCGTCGGAGTCCATCCAGTCGTGGAACAGCTCGTCCACGCCCGGCATGGGCATCACGACCGCCCGCGCCTCCTCCGCCCTGCGCAGGTCCTCGGGGTCACCGGTCCTGGCCGCCCGCGCCTCGGCGATCTGCGCGTCGAGTTCGTCGAGCCGCGCGTACATCGGGCCCAGCCGCTGGTGGTGCAGCCTGGAGAAGTTCTCCACCTCGACCCGGAACGTCTCCACCGCGATCTCGAACTCGATCAGTGCCTGTTCCGCCGCCCGCACAGCGCGCGCAAGCCGAGCCTCGGGCCGCTCCTGCCCCCCGGCCTCCGCCTCGCGGCCGGCGTCCAGCCGTGCCTCGTCCTGCAGGTCATCGTCGTTCCGGGAGGTCGGCACCCCGGCGGCTTCGTGGGTCACCCGTCCAGCGTATGGCCCCTGCCCGCTCGCCGGGGACCCGCGGTCGGCCCGGAAGACATCGCGCTCCTGCCCGGCGGCCGGTCACACCCGTGCACAACGGCCGGCCCCACTGCCCCACGGCCGGCCCCACTGCCCCACGGCCGGATCCACTGACCCGCAGCCGCCCCCTGCCCAACAGCCGCACCCGCTCCCCAGCAGCCCCTCACACCCCGTGCTCCGCGGCTATCCGCCCTGCCCCGATCGCCCGCACCAGCTCCGCGTGGTCCGCCTCCGTGCGGTCCGCGTACGTCACCGCGAAGGCCGCCACCGCCTCGTCCAGCTCGTCGTTCTTGCCGCAGTAGCCCGCGAGGAGCCTCGGGTCCGCACTGTGCGCGTGGGCCCGCGCCAGCAGCGCCCCGGTCATCCGCCCGTAGTCGTCGACCTGATCGGCGGCCAGGGCGGCGGGATCGACGCTGCCCTTGCGGTTCCGGAACTGCCGCACCTGGAAGGGCCGGCCGTCCACCGTCGTCCACCCCAGCAAATGGTCACTGACGACCTGCATCCGCTTCTGCCCGAGCACCACGCGGCGCCCTTCGTGCGCGACCTCCGGCACCTCGAACCCCACGGCGGCCAGGTGCGGCGCCAGGACGGAGGGCCTGGCCTCCTTCACCTGGAGCACCAGCGGCTCCCCCCGGTGGTCCAGCAGCAGCACCACGTAGGAGCGGGTACCCACGCTGCCCGTCCCGACCACCCGGAACGCCACGTCATGGATCGCGTAGCGGGCCAGCAGCGGCAGCCGGTCCTCGGAGACGGTGCCCAGATAGTCCCCGAGCCCCACCGCCACGGCCGCGGCCTCGGCGTCCGGCACCCGGCGCAGCACCGGCGGCGCGTCGACGAAACGTCGGCCGCCGTCCTCGCAGTCCTCCGTGGACTTCGCCGCGAAGCGGGCGCTGGTGTTGTTGCGGGCCTTCTCGGCGACCCGCTCCAGAGTGCCGAGCAGGTCCCGCGCGTCGGCGTGGGAGACGAGTTCCTCGTCCGCGATGGCGTTCCACGCGTCGAGCGCGGGCATCCTGGCCAGCAGCCGCATCGTCCGCCGGTAGGCGCCCACGGCGCCGTACGCGGCCTTGCGGCAGGTGTCCTCGTCGGCGCCGGCCCCGCGGCCCGCGAGCACCAGGGAGGTGGCGAGGCGCTTGAGGTCCCACTCCCAGGGCCCGACCACGGTCTCGTCGAAGTCGTTCAGGTCGATGACGAGGTTGCCCCGCGCATCGCCGTACAGCCCGAAGTTGGCCGCGTGCGCGTCGCCACAGAGCTGGGCGGCCACCCCGGTGACAGGGGTGCCCACCAGGTCGTGGGCCATCAGCCCGGCCGAGCCGCGCAGGAAGGCGAAAGGGGTGGCCGCCATCCGGCCCACCCGTATCGGCGTCAGCCCCGGCACCCGGCCCCGGTTCGACTCCTCGACCGCGCGCACCGCGTCGGGCCGCCCTGACGGCAGGGCCAGCGTCGCGTGCGCGGACCGGGGCACTCGCGCGCGCAGCGCCTTACCCCTCTGCTTCGGGACCTCCGGTGCCCCCGCGCCCTTTGCGCAAGCCCTGTCCGTACGGCGTGCGAACCCCGGCACGGCCGGTATCCGCGGCCCACCCGCCCCGGCAAGCAGCGAGGCTCCCGCCGCCGGCCCATCCGCGCCGGCCGGAAGCGGACCCCGCGCCCCCGCCTCCACACCGCCGAGCTCGGCCCCTCCTGTCGGCGGCAGTGCCCCTTCGGTTCCGTCCATGGCGCGCAGCCTCCCCCTCCGGCGCGAACGCCGGGTTCCACCCCACATCAACTGCCGCCGACGGTACCGCCGTACACCAGCCACCGTCTGCCCCTGTGGACGACTCCGCCCGGAACCTTCCCCGCTGGTCAGGCCCTCGGCCCCACCGCCTCTGCGGTCCTCACCGCCTCTGCGGCCACCGCCCCCTCAGATCCCACAGATCCCACCGCCCCTCCGTCCCCCTCTTCCCTCCATGCCGACGCGTCGGCATCAGGCCCGGCCACGACCGCGAAGCCGCGTCAGCCGGAGAGACGGCGGGAGAACGGACCGAAAGCGCGGCAACCGTCCGACGCTTCCTCTCGGCCAGGCCGGCGAGGCCCTCGTCACCAGGCCCCGGCGAACCAGAGCGTCGGCGGGGCCGGCCACAGTCTTGAATGGGGTGTTTCACGTGAAACCAAGCACACGCACGAGGGCAGACGGTCAAAACCGAAGAAGCCCCCCAGGCCAAGGCCTGAGGGGCTTCCTTCTTGTGCGCGAGGGGGGATTTGAACCCCCACGTCCCTAAGGACACTGGCACCTGAAGCCAGCGCGTCTGCCGTTCCGCCACTCGCGCATGAGTGGTGTTTCCAGACTCTCTCACTTTTCGGTGCGAGCTCCTGGCGACATCCGGAAGATTAGCACGCTGGACAGGGTGGATTCACATCCGTTGTTTCGCCGCCCGCTCGACGGGCACTCGCACCCGCCCGGTCGGCGCCCGAGGAACGTCTGCGGCCGGCGTCCGAGGAACGTCCGAAGGAACCGGGAACCCGGAGCGGTCGCCCCCACTCCTCCTGAGTGCGTCCAACGTGCGGGACACTGTGAGGAGGCCGCCTCTACGATCCGTGTGAGGGGGGACACTCATCCCCAGGGCAGACAAGGGGAACCAGCTGATTTCCCGACGCGTGGATACGATCAGTAAGCAGTACAGGGACGATGACACCGGAGGAGGTGCCCCATGGGAGTGATGAAGCGTTTCGAGCAGCGTCTCGAAGGTCTGGTCAACGGCACTTTCGCCAAGGTCTTCAAGTCCGAGGTCCAGCCGGTCGAGATCGCGGGTGCCCTCCAGCGGGAGTGCGACAACAACGCCACCATCTGGAACCGTGAGCGCACCGTCGTCCCCAATGACTTCATCGTCGAGCTCAGCGCCCCCGACTACGAGCGTCTGAGCCCGTACTCCGGCCAGCTGGGCGACGAGCTCTCCGGCCTGGTCCGGGACTACGCCAAGCAGCAGCGGTACACCTTCATGGGCCCGATCAAGGTCCACCTGGAGAAGGCCGAGGACCTCGACACCGGTCTCTACCGGGTCCGCAGCCGCACGCTGGCGTCGAGTTCGTCACAGGGACAGGATCAGAGCTACGGCGGCCGGTCCCCCCAGCAGGGCTACCCGAACCACCCCGGGCGTCCCGCCCCCCAGGCCCCCGGCGGCTACGGCTACCCGCCGTCCTCCGCCCCGCCCATGCCCACGGCCCCGCCTCCGGGCGCCGGGCGTCACGGCGGCCCCGACCGGCGTCCGCCGGCCACCCCCACCTCCCTGCCGAGCGCGCAGGTGCGACGCTGGATCGAGATCAACGGCACCCGCCACCAGATCTCCCGCCCGACGCTGGTCATGGGCCGCAGCACCGACGCCGACGTGCGGATCGACGACCCCGGCGTCTCCCGCCGGCACTGTGAGATCAGGACCGGAACGCCCTCGACGATCCAGGATCTCGGGTCTACCAACGGCATCGTGGTAGACGGGCAGCACACCACCCGCGCTACGCTCCGCGACGGCTCGCGGATCGTCGTGGGCAGCACCACCATCGTTTACCGGCAAGCCGAAGGGTGAAGCGGGGGCAATGTCAGAGCTGACCCTTACGGTCATGCGGCTAGGTTTCCTGGCTGTTCTGTGGCTGTTCGTCATCGTGGCCGTCCAGGTCATTCGCAGCGACCTGTTCGGAACGCGCGTCACGCAGCGCGGCTCGCGCCGCACCACGCCCGACGCACGTCCGCCACAGGCGCGCCAGAACCCGGCGCCGCCGCAGCAGCGCCAGCAGCCCGGCCGCCAGCGCCGGGGAGCCCCGACCAAGCTGGTCGTCTCCGAGGGCACGCTCACCGGCACCACGGTGGCGCTCCAGGGTCAGACGATCACGCTGGGCCGGGCCCATGATTCAACGATCGTGCTGGACGACGACTACGCGTCCAGCAGGCATGCCAGGATCTACCCCGACCGTGACGGCCAGTGGATCGTCGAGGATCTCGGGTCCACCAACGGCACGTACCTGGACCGGACCCGTCTCACCACCCCGACGCCTGTTCCGCTGGGCGCGCCGATCCGGATCGGCAAGACCGTCATCGAGCTGCGGAAGTAGTACGACAATGAGCGAGCGGAGCGAGCGAGCCGCGGGGGTCCGGGCACCGGACCCGGCCAGGCTCCCGACCGGAGGGTGGGCAGTGTGGCTCGAGACCGGCTGTACCCCGAATCGACGGGTGAGGTGCGCATGAGTCTGTCCCTGCGCTTCGCCGCCGGATCGCACAAGGGCATGATCCGGGAGGGCAACGAGGACTCCGGCTACGCCGGTCCCCGCCTTCTCGCGATCGCCGACGGCATGGGCGGCCAGGCGGCCGGCGAGGTCGCCAGCTCCGAAGTGATCTCCACCCTCGTCCAGCTCGACGACGACGTGCCCGGCTCCGACATCCTCACCTCGCTCGGCACGGCGGTCCAGCGGGCCAACGACCAGCTCCGGATGATGGTCGAGGAGGACCCTCAGCTGGAGGGCATGGGCACCACGCTCACCGCCCTGCTCTGGACCGGCCAGCGCCTCGGCCTGGTCCACGTCGGCGACTCGCGCGCGTACCTGCTGCGCGACGGCGTGCTCACCCAGATCACGCAGGACCACACCTGGGTCCAGCGTCTGGTCGACGAGGGCCGGATCACCGAGGAGGAGGCCACCACCCACCCGCAGCGCTCCCTGCTGATGCGCGCGCTGGGCAGTGGCGACCACGTCGAACCCGACCTCTCCATCCGTGAGGTCCGGGCCGGCGACCGCTATCTGATCTGCTCCGACGGGCTCTCCGGCGTCGTCTCCCACCAGACGATGGAGGAGACGCTCGCCAGCTACCAGGGCCCCCAGGAGACCATCCAGGACCTGATCCAGCTCGCCCTGCGCGGCGGCGGACCGGACAACATCACCTGCATCGTCGCTGATGTCTTCGACGTCGACAGCAACGACACCCTGGCCGGGCAGCTCAATGACACCCCGGTCGTCGTCGGCGCGGTCGCCGAGAACCAGGCGGCCCAGCTGAACGACGACGGCGCGATGCAGACGCCCGCGGGGCGCGCGGCCGGCCTCGGCCGTCCCGTACCGCCGCCCGCGGGGAGCTTCGGCCCTCCCGGCAGCGGTGACGACGGCGACTACGGCGGGATGCCCGAGGGGTCCTTCTCGTCCTACACGGACGACGACTTCGTCAAGCGCGGCGGCCGCAAGTGGCTCAAGCGGTCCCTGTACACCGTGCTCGCGCTGGCCGTGGTCGGCGGCGGCCTGTACGGCGGTTACCGCTGGACCCAGACCCAGTTCTACGTCGGCGCGAAGAACGACAACGTCGCGCTGTACCGGGGCGTCAGCCAGGACCTCGGCTGGCTCTCGCTCTCGAAGGTCGAGACGGACCATCCCGAGATCGAACTCAAGTACCTCCCCGCCTACCAGCGCAAGAAGGTCGAGGCGACGATCGCCGAGGGCAGCCTCGCCGACGCCCGCCAGAAGATCAGTGAGCTCTCCACCCAGGCGTCCGCCTGCAAGAAGGACGAGCAGCGCCGCGCGGCGGAGAAGGCGCACGGCGACGAGGGCCAGGCGCAGGGCACGGACGGCGACGCCACCAAGGCGTCGAAGTCCGCCAAGACATCCGGTGGCGACACCAAGTCCGAGCAGACTTCCACGACTCCCACTCCTGGGCCCAGCCTCTCGGAGGAAGAGAAGAAGCTGGTCCCGCAGTGCGGTAAGAAGTAGAGCCGTAGGGGGCCTTCAGCACCATGAGCGTTGTCACCAACACGACCACGATCGGCGCGATCAACGCGCCGAGCCGGCGCAACACCGAACTGATGATGATGGTCTTCGCCATCGCCATCTCGGTGTTCGCCTACGCCAACGTGGGCCTGGCCATGGACGGCAAGCTCCCGTCCGGCATGTTCGGCTACGGAGCGGGGCTCATCCTGCTCGGCGGGGTCGCCCATCTCGTGGTGCGGAAGTTCGCCCCGTACGCGGACCCGCTGCTGCTGCCGCTGGCGACGCTGCTGAACGGTCTGGGCCTGGTGCTGATCTGGCGGCTCGACCAGTCGCCGAGGCTGATCAGGCGTGCGGAGTACCTGTACGGGGCGTACAGCCCCGACGCCCCCAAGCAGCTGCTCTACTCGGCGATCGGTGTCGCATTCTTCGTCGCGGTCCTGATGATCCTCAAGGACCACCGCATCCTGCAACGCTACACGTACATCTCGATGGCCGCGGCTCTGGTTCTGCTGGTCATCCCGATGTTCTTCCCCGCGGTGAACGGCGCGAAGATCTGGATCAGCCTCGGCCCGTTCTCGATCCAGCCGGGTGAGTTCGCCAAGATCCTCATCGCGATCTTCTTCTCCGGCTACCTGATGGTCAAAAGGGACGCACTGGCCCTCGCCAGCCGCCGTTTCATGGGCATGTATCTGCCGCGTGGCCGTGACCTCGGGCCGATCATCACCATCTGGGCCCTGTCGATCCTGATCCTCGTCTTCGAGACCGACCTCGGTACGTCCCTGCTGTTCTTCGGCCTCTTCGTGATCATGCTGTACGTCGCCACGGAGCGGACCAGCTGGATCGTCTTCGGTCTGCTGATGTCGGCGGCCGGCGCGGTGGGGGTGGCGTCGTTCGAGCATCACGTACAGGAACGTGTGAACGCCTGGCTCGACCCGTTCGCCAAGGCGACGATGGAACAGAGCGACCAGATCGCGCAGTCCCTCATGGCCTTCGGCTCCGGCGGCACGATCGGCACCGGACTGGGGCAGGGCAACTCCGACCTGATCATGTTCGCCGCCAACGCGGACTTCATCCTCTCCACTGTCGGTGAAGAGCTCGGCCTCGCCGGGATGATGGCCGTCCTGCTGATCTACGGTCTGATCGTCGAGCGCGGCATCCGTACCGCCCTCGCCGCCCGCGACCCCTTCGGCAAGCTCCTGGCCGCGGGCCTCTCCGGCGCGTTCGCCATCCAGGTCTTCGTGGTGGCCGGCGGCGTCATGGGCCTGATTCCGCTGAGTGGTATGACGATGCCGTTCCTCGCCTACGGTGGCTCGTCCGTTCTCGCCAACTGGGCCCTCATCGGCATCCTCATCCGCATCAGCGACACCGCCCGGCGCCCCGCCCCCGCCCCCGCGCCCTCGACCGACGCCGAGATGACCCAGGTGGTCCGCCCGTGAACAAGCCCCTGCGCCGGATCGCCATCTTCTGCGGCGTCCTGATCTTCGCCCTGCTCGCGCGGACCAACTACCTGCAGTACGTGAAGGCCGACGCCCTCACCACCCGCGACGAGAACCGCCGTGTCCGCATCGAGCGGTACGCGCACGAGCGCGGCAACATCATCGTCGACGGAAAGGCCGTCACCGGGTCCACCGAGACCAAGGACAGCGACTTCAAGTACAAGCGGGTCTGGAAGGACGGCCCCATGTGGGCGCCCGTCACCGGTTACTCCTCGCAGGCATTCGGCGCCACCCAGCTGGAGAGCATCGAGGACGGCATACTCACCGGCAACGACGACCAGCTCTTCTTCAACCGCACCCTGTCGATGTTCACCGGTGAGGAGAAGCAGGGCGGCAACATCGTCACCACGCTCAACGGCGCCGCCCAGAAGGCCGCCTTCGAGGGCCTCGGCAAGAAGAAGGGCGCCGTCGCCGCCCTCGACCCGCGGACCGGCGCCATCCTGGCCCTCGCCAGCACCCCCTCGTACGACCCCTCGACCTTCGCGGGCAACAGCGACTCCGACACCAAGGCGTGGCAGTCCCTGCTGAAGGACAAGGACAAGCCGATGCTCAACCGGGCGCTGCGCGAGACCTACCCGCCGGGCTCGACGTTCAAGGTCGTCACCGCGGCCGCCGCCCTGGAGAACGGGCTCTACACCGACATCGACGAGGACACCGAGTCGCCGCTGCCCTGGCGCCTGCCGCAGTCGACCGACAACCTGGACAACGAGGGCAACATCCCGTGCGAGAACGCCTCGCTCCGCGATGCGCTGCGCTACTCCTGCAACACCGTCTTCGGCAAGATCAGCGATGACCTGGGCAACCAGAAGATGATCGACGAGGCCAACAAGTTCGGCTTCAACAAGGAGATCTTCACGCCCGTCCGCTCGAACGCCAGCGTGTACCCCGAGGACAACCGGCCGCAGAACGCCATGGCGGGCATCGGCCAGGCGTCCAACCGCGCCACCCCGCTCCAGATGGCGATGGTCGCCTCCGCCGTCGCCAACGACGGCAAGCTGATGCAGCCGTACATGGTCGCCGAGCGCAAGGCGCCCAACCTGGACGTGATCTACACGCACGAGAAGGAGGAGCTCAGCCAACCCCTCTCGGCGGAGAACGCCCAGAAGCTCCAGGAAATGATGAAGACCGTCGTCGAGAAGGGCACGGGCACGAACGCCCGGATCCCCGGCGTCACGGTCGGCGGCAAGACCGGTACCGCCCAGAACGGTCTGAACAACAAGGGGAACCCGTACGCGTGGTTCATCTCGTACGCGCAGACCGACAACGGTTCGCCGGTTGCCGTGGCCGTCGTCGTGGAGGACAGCGACGCCACCCGCGACAACATCTCCGGCGGCGGCCTGGCCGCCCCGATCGCGAAGGCGGTCATGAAGGCGGTCATCGACAGCGAGAAGTGACACCGCTCGCACCCGGCCGCGAATGCGCTCCCGCGGATACCGGTCGGATATCAGGTATCGCCTGCGGGCCGATCAGCTGATGCGCGGCCGGTAGCGTATGCGCGAACAGCACACCGCCGGACCGCGCACCGGTGCGGTCAGGACTGACGGAGAGGGCTGGAACAGTTATGGAAGAGCCGCGTCGCCTCGGCGGCCGGTACGAGCTGGGCTCGGTGCTCGGCCGTGGTGGCATGGCCGAGGTCTACCTCGCCCACGACACCCGGCTCGGCCGCACCGTGGCTGTGAAGACGCTCCGGGCGGACCTCGCCCGCGACCCGTCCTTCCAGGCCCGGTTCCGCCGTGAGGCCCAGTCCGCAGCCTCGCTCAACCATCCGGCGATCGTCGCGGTGTACGACACCGGTGAGGACTACGTCGACGGGGTCTCCATCCCGTACATCGTCATGGAGTACGTCGACGGCTCGACGCTCCGGGAGCTGCTGCACTCGGGGCGCAGACTGCTGCCCGAGCGCACGCTCGAGATGACCGTGGGCATCCTGCAGGCGCTGGAGTACTCGCACCGCGCGGGCATCGTCCACCGGGACATCAAGCCGGCCAACGTCATGCTGACCCGGACCGGACAGGTCAAGGTCATGGACTTCGGCATCGCCCGCGCCATGGGCGACTCCGGCATGACGATGACCCAGACCGCGGCCGTCATCGGCACCGCCCAGTACCTCTCCCCCGAGCAGGCCAAGGGCGAGCAGGTCGACGCGCGGTCCGACCTGTACTCGACCGGCTGCCTGCTCTACGAGCTGCTGACGGTCCGGCCGCCGTTCGTCGGGGACTCGCCCGTCGCGGTCGCCTACCAGCATGTACGGGAAGAGCCGCAGCCGCCGAGCAACTTCGACCCCGAGATCACGCCCGCCATGGACGCGATCGTGCTGAAGGCCCTCACCAAGGACCCCGACTACCGCTACCAGTCGGCCGACGAGATGCGCGCCGACATCGAGGCGTGCCTCGACGGCCAGCCGGTCGCCGCGACCGCCGCGATGGGCGCGGCTGGTTACGGGGGCTACGGCGGCGGATACGACAACGACCAGCCCACCACCGCCCTGCGCGCCGCCGACCAGAGCGGCGAGCGCACGTCGATGCTGCCGCCGGTCAACCCGGACGACGGCGGCTACGGCTACGACGACCGCCCCGACCGCCGCAGGCAGAAGAAGAACCACACCTCGACGATCCTCCTGGTCGTCGCGGGCATCCTGGTCCTGATCGGCGCGATCCTCATCGGCAAGGCTGTCTTCGGCGGCGACGGCGGCGACAAGGGCGCGATCGACGTGCCCAACATGGTCGGCAGCACCCTCAAGGACGCTCAGAAACTCGCCGACAACACGAACATCGTGCTCAAGGTCGGCCCGAAGGAAGAGTGCAAGGAACAGCCCAGGAACAAGATCTGCCGTCAGACGCCGACGGCTGAGGAGCAGATGCAGGAGCAGGAGACCGTCACGGTCTTCGTCTCCAGCGGCCCCCCGAAGATCGAGGTCCCGGACGTCACCGAGAAGTCCGAGGACAGCGCCCGCGAGGCCCTGGAGAAGAAGGGCTTCACGGTCACCGTCACCTCGGTCGAGTCCGACCAGGCCGAGCCCGGCACCGTCCTGGAGCAGTCCCCCAAGGGGAACACCAAGGCCGAGGAGAACTCCGAGGTCAAGCTCACGGTCGCCACGGAGCAGCTGCTCACCGTGCCGCCGCTGACAGGACGCTCGTACGACGACGCGGTGAACCAGCTGAGGGGACTCGGCTTCACCAACATCGGCAGGTCCGACGAGGACTCCGACAAGCCGGCGAACGAGGTGATCGGCCAGAACCCCGAGCCGAACACGAAGGCCGGCAAGGACACCTCGATCATCCTCAAGGTCTCCAAGGGCCCGGCCGAGCCCGAGAAGGTGAACGTCCCGGGTGACATCGTCGGCAAGACGTACCAGGAGGCGAAGGCGCAGCTGGAAGCCATGGACCTGGTCGTCGCACTCGGTCCCGGTTCGGTCGACAAGCCGGACGCCAAGGTGGTCATGAGCGCTCCGCTGCCCAACCAGCCGGTGGACAAGGGCGGCACGGTCACCCTGACCACCGTCGAGGGCGGCGGCATCTTCGGCGGGCAGAACGGCGGACAGGGTCACTGACCCGTACCAGGTACGCACAGAGGGCCCCGGTCACCTTCGCGGTGACCGGGGCCCTCTGCCGTAGCGCTGTCTCAGCGCAGCTCCACCGGCTTCGTACGGTCGCGGTCGACCTTCTCCGTACGAACCAGCTCGCCCCACACGATGTAGCGGTACTTCGACGTGAAGACCGGGGTGCAGGTCGTGAGCGTGATGTAGCGGCCGGCCTTCTTCGCGCCGGAGCCCTTCGGGACGGGGCTCAGCACCTCGACGTTGTACTTGGACGTCTCCGGCAGCTCGTTGAAGACCTTGTAGACGTACCAGGTGTCCTTCGTCTCGAAGACGATCGCGTCCCCGGTGCGCACCTTGTCGATGTTGTGGAACTTCGCCCCGTGTCCGTCCCGGTGGGCGGCCAGCGTGAAGTTGCCCTCCTTGTCGGAGGGGAGCGCGGATTTCACCGGATCGGTGTAGTAGCCGGCGACTCCGTCGTTGAGCGTCTCGGTGTCGGTGCCCTTCTTGACGAGCACCTCGCCGTTCCTCATCGACGGGACGTGGAGGAAGCCGATGCCGTCCTTGGTGTCCAGCGCGCCGGGGCCGTCGGCCCAGCGGTCGCGGACGGTGTCGCCCTGCTTGTCCGCCTCGCGGTCGGCGAGCACGTTCGTCCACCACAGGGAGTAGACGACGAACAGCCCGAGCACCAGACCTGCGGTGATGAGGAGTTCACCGAAGACACTGACAGCGGTCGCGAGGGGATGGCGGCCGCCCTTCCGCGCGGGGGGCGCGGACTCGTCGGTCCGCTCCTGGTCCTCGGTCGTCGCTGTCATAGCACCGCCCTGTCGTCATGACGTCCAGCCCGTTCAGTCCACGAGCACGTCGGGCTTCCCCTTGCTGCGCGGCCGTTCGTCGACCATCTTGCCCCAGACGATCAAACGGTACGTACTCGTGAATTCGGGTGTACACGTCGTCAACGTGATGTACCGGCCGGGCTTGGTGAAGCCGGACTCCGGCGGCACCGCCCCGATCACGGAGACGTTGGACGGCGAGGTCTGCGGCAGGGCGCTCGTCATCTCGTACGTGTAGTACGCCTCCCGGGTCTCGACCACGATCGGGTCGCCGGGGCGCAGCCGGTTGATGTAGCGGAACGGCTCGCCGTGCGTGTTGCGGTGCCCGGCCAGCGCGAAGTTGCCCTGCTTGTCGGAGGGCATCGCGGTGCGCAGCGGTTCCTCGCTGTAGTGGCCGACCATGCCCCGGTCGAGGACCTTCTCCTTGCTGATGCCCTCGGCGATCGGCGTGACCACGTCCAGTTTGGGGATGTGGATGATGGCGAAGCCCTGCCCCGGTTCGAACGCCTCTTGTCCGGGGCTGCCCTTGGCCCAGTCGTCCTGGATCTTGTGGGTCTCCCGGCCGGCGATCTGGTCGGCCCGCACATTCGTCCACCAGAGCTGGTAGGCGACGAACAACAGCATCAGGACGCCGAGCGTGATGAACAGTTCGCCGACGACCCGGCTGATGACGACCGCAGGACTGTCCTTGGCGGCCTTGGCCGCCCGGCGCGCCTCCATGCGGGTCATGGGCTTCGCCGGGGTCCCGTCCGCCGCGTTCCCGGCGCCCGGCCGCGGCCCCTGGCGCCGCCGTCCGCGGCCCTGGGCGGCGCGCCTGCGCTCGGCGCGGCCGCCGGGCGGCGGCGTGGGGGGCACACCCTCCGCAGGCGTGCCGACGTGGTGTACGTCGTCGGTCCGGCCGGTCCCGGCGGCTCCCTCCGCCTCCGGGCGGGGCGCCGGCGCGGCCGGGTCCATCCGCCCGAGGACCTCGGTGGCCGGCTCCACGGCCTCGCCGCCCGGGGGGCGGGGAGCGACCGGGGGCTCCGGGTCGGTCGAGAGGTACGGGGCGACCGGGGGCTCCGGGTCGGTCGAGAGGTACGGGGCTGCCGGGGGCTGCGGAGCGGCCAGGTGCGCCGGGCCGGCCGGGGGCGGGGGAGCGGCCAGAGGCACCGGGTCGGCGAAAGGCCGCTGTACGGGCCCCTGGCGGCCGTACCAGTCGCGTTGGTACCCCTCGGGGTCGTACCACTCCTGCGGGGCCTGCTGAGGGCCTTGGGGGACGTACGGGGCGTGCTGCTGCGGCGCCATGGGCCCCTGCCCCGGCAGCGGGTCGTTCAACGGGTCCGGCAGCCCGTGGACCGCCGCCTCGAACGCGCCCGGGTCCTCGTACGCCCGCGGATCGTGCGGGTCGTCCTGCCCGGCCCCGGCTCCGTGGCGGGGTGGGGTCACGCGACGGCCTTGCCCACCACCGGAGCGAGCCCCGCCGACCTTTCGACGGCTCCGGTGTCCCCGCAGCGCACCAGCCAGTTGGCCAGCATCAGATGGCCGTGCTCGGTGAGCACCGACTCCGGGTGGAACTGCACGCCCTCGACGGCCAGCTCCCGGTGGCGCAGGCCCATGATGATGCCGTCGGCGGTCCGCGCGGTGACCTCCAGCTCGTCGGGCACCGTGGCCGGCTCGGCGGCGAGCGAGTGGTAGCGGGTCGCGGTGAACGGCGAGGGCAGTCCGGCGAACACGCCCGTGCCCTCGTGGAGCACCGGGGAGGTCTTGCCGTGCAGCAGCTCGGGGGCGCGGCCGACGACACCGCCGTACGCCACCGCCATGGACTGCATGCCCAGGCAGACCCCGAAGACCGGGACGCCGGTCGCCGCGCAGTGCCGCACCATGTCGATGCAGACGCCCGCGTGCTCCGGGGTGCCGGGGCCGGGGGAGAGCAGGACGCCGTCGAAGCCGTCCTGGGCGTGCGCCGTGGTCACCTCGTCGTTGCGCAGTACCTCGCACTCGGCGCCCAGCTGGTAGAGGTACTGGACGAGGTTGAAGACGAAGCTGTCGTAGTTGTCGACGACCAGGATGCGGGCGCTCATCGACCGGCCCCCGTCGCCGCGCTCGCGCCGTCGACCGTCACGTCACCGAACGGAAGCAGCGGTTCCGCCCAGGGGAAGACGTACTGGAACAGCACATAGACGACCGCCAGGGCGAGCACGAGCGAAAGGGCCGCGCGCACCCACACGTTGCCCGGCAGATGCCGCCAGAGCCAGCTGTACATCCAGACCCTCCATTCGGTACGGGACCAGACTAGAGGGCCGGGGCCCCGGCGTGGGGCCGCTGTGGAAAGCCGTGCACCCGCGGCGCGGGAAGCTACTTCACCGGCTCCGCGTAGTGCAGGTCCACCGTGCCCGAGTATCCGGGCAGCGTCACCGCCCCGTCCTCGTCGACCTTCCAGCCGAGCCCGTACGCCTTCACGTACAGCAGGTAGTTCTGGATCGCCGGCGAGGCGTCCAGCGCCCGCCGCAGCGCACCGGGGTCGCCCACGGCGGTGATCTTGTACGGGGGTGAGTAGACCCGGCCCTGGAGGATCAGGGTGTTGCCGACGCAGCGCACGGCGCTGGTGGAGATCAGCCGCTGGTCCATGACCTTGATGCCCCGGGCGCCGCCCTGCCACAGGGCGTTGACGACCGCCTGGAGGTCCTGCTGGTGGATGACCAGGTCGTTGGGCTGAGGATCGGGATAGCCGGGGCTCGCGGTGGCGTTCGGCGGGGCGTCGTCGAGCGTGACGGACACGGCCCGGCCGGACAGCCGGGTGGTGCCGGCGGCCCGCTCCAGCGCCTTGAGCCTGGCGGCCTCCGCCTTGGTGCTGCCGTTGTCGCGCTGGGCGAGGCTGTCGACGTCCCCGCGCACGGAGGCGGCGGACTCCTCCAGGGCGGCGTTCTTCTCGCTGCGCTGCTGGATGAGGTCGGAGAGTTTCAGCAGCGAGGCGTCGGTGCGGATATTGGTGCCCTTCGCCGTATTCGCGCTGGTCACGAAGATGAGGCCGGCAAGGGCGAAAACGGCAGCCGTGAGCACTCTGACCGGGTGCCGGAAGGTGCGCCGGACCGGCCCGGGGGGAGAGTCGGCAGAATTGCTCAACGTACCCTTATCTCCTTCGGTGCCACGGAAGCACTACGCTAACGGACGCCCGGGGGAGGCCACATTCCCCCTTGCGCCCCGCCCCGGCGCCAGCCACAGTTCCCTGCGCGGTCACGCAGCGCATCGACAGGAGAGTTCCTCGTGCCGAAGTCACGTATCCGCAAGAAGGCCGACTTCACGCCGCCCCCGGCGAAGCAGACGACCAACATAAAGCTGACCAACCGCAGCTGGGTCGCGCCCGTGATGCTGGCGCTGTTCCTGATCGGTCTGGCCTGGATCGTCGTTTTCTACGTGACCGACGGCGACCTGCCGGTCGAGTCACTGCAGAACTGGAACATCGTCGTCGGCTTCGGCTTCATCGCCGGCGGCTTCGGCGTCTCCACCCAGTGGAAGTAGCCTGCGCGACCGCGTAGACCACACGTCGACCCCGCCCCGCAACCCCTGCCCTGAGTTACCCACAGCGTTATCCACAGGCAGGGGAAAAGGTCGGAAGATCTGTGGATAACTTACCGGCCGTTGACGCCGGCGTGACTGCGTCCATCCCTCTCGGGGGCAGGAAGCCCCTTGTCCCGACTGGAAAAACCCAGCTCAGGGACAAGGGGCACAGTTGTGCCCGCACTATGCACAAGATCGGGATCACTCTGCGGAACCCTGTGGACAACTTCGGTCACAAATGGTCCGCAACAGCCTTGTGGAACGCGCCCGCCGGGGATGACGGGACAACCCTCAGGACAGGGCGGCCGTTCTGGCCACCACGATCAGGATGGTGGCCACCAGGACCACGGCGCAGGTCCCGAACTGCACGAGATCACGCCGCTCACGCGGGGCGTGCATCATGGCGACCCCGATCAGTATCCCGGCGACCAGTCCCCCGACATGCGCCTGCCAGGCGATCCCGCCCCACGGGTTGAACGTGATGACCAGGTTGAGCGCGAGGATCATGAAGACCGGGCGCATGTCGTAGTTCAGCCGGCGCATCAGCACGATGGTCGCGCCCAGCAGACCGAAGACGGCGCCCGAGGCTCCCAGCGAGGGCTGGTTCGGCTCCGCGAGCCAGTACGTCAGGGCGCTGCCCGCCAGCCCGGAGAGCAGATACAGCGCGAGGTAGCGCACCCGGCCCAGCACCGCTTCGAGCGGTCCGCCCAGCCACCACAGCCCCAGCATGTTGAAGGCCATGTGCAACACCGCCTGGTGCAGGAACATCGCCGTCACCAGCCGGTACCACTGGCCCTCCGCGACGCCCTCGACCGGCCCGCCGTAGGAGAAGCTGGCCCGGCCCAGGAGCTCCAGGTCGTCGATCAGCGCGGTGTTCACCGCCACCGCGACGAACACCGCGATGTTGATCCCCAGCAGGATCTTGGTGATCAGCCGGGGGTCGGCCGCGACGACACCGCCGGCCAGCGTGCGCGGCCGGGCCGCGGACGCGCCGTGTCCCGTACCGGATCCCTGGCGGACGCAGTCCGGGCACTGGAAGCCGACCGACGCGCTGACCATGCAGTCCGGGCAGATGGGGCGGTCGCAGCGAACGCACCGGACCGCCGTCTCGCGGTCCGGGTGGCGGTAGCAGACGGCCGGGCCCTCCGCGGGCGGGGGCGGTCCGGACGCACCCGGCGGCTGCTGGTCCATCGGTCCCATGGCTTCCCGGTCCCCTCGGTCCTCGTCGTTCGGTCCTCGTGTCGCGGGGATGCGCACGACACCGCCCCGCGCATCCGTTCTGTCAGGAGATACGGACGGGCGGGGCGGTTGGTTCCCGAACGTGAAACCGGAGAGTGACCGAGCGATGACGAAGAGCGCTCAGCGTGTCTCGACGACGACCGACTCGATGACGACGTCCTGCACCGGCCGGTCGGTCCGCGCGTTGGTCGCGGTCCCCGCGATGGCGTCGACGACCTTCTTGCCCGCGTCGGTCGTCACCTCACCGAAGATGGTGTGCTTGCCGGTCAGCCAGGCCGTCGGCGAAACCGTGATGAAGAACTGCGAGCCGTTGGTGGCCGGCCCCGCGTTGGCCATGGCGAGCAGATACGGCTTGGTGAAGGCGAGGTCGGGGTGGAACTCGTCCGCGAACTCGTAGCCCGGACCACCGGTGCCGTTCCCCAGCGGGTCGCCGCCCTGAATCATGAAACCGCTGATCACGCGGTGGAATACGGTGCCGTCGTACAGCCGGTCCGTGGTCTTCGCCCCGGTCGCCGGGTGGGTCCACTCGCGCTCCCCGGTGGCGAGCTCGACGAAGTTCTTGACCGTCTTGGGAGCATGGTTCGGCAGGAGCCGGATCTCGATGTCGCCCTGGTTGGTCTTCAAGGTGGCGTAAAGCTGCTCGGCCACGATCTGCCTTCCGTGAGTCTGCACGTGTGCTCTGCGCAGCCGCGCTGCGCATCGGCCCTTTCCGGCAACCGGTCCGGCCCCGACGCTCCGATCCTCGCACGGGCGGCACACAGAGTGTCCGAGGCGAGCGCCGGACGCCTTCCCGTGCCGTCCCGGTCCGACCGATGCCGCCATGCGCGTGCCGAACCTGCCGCCACGTGCGTGCCGAACAGGCGCGCGGCGGGCCGAAGCGTGGCATGGTCGGCGGAAGGCTCCCCTTGCACCACATCACCCGAGACATCCTTTGTGCACCGCATGACCCGGATGCCCGCCCCACGTGCCGCACCGGCACCGCGCGGGCATGATCTCGAAATGGGTGGAAAGGCGGAGTACCAACCCGCCACCAAGGAGGAGGATCCCGTGACCCGCATCGACAGCGTGCGTGCCGCAACCGACTCGGCGAGGGACAGCGTGCAGCACGCCGCGGACGTGGTGGCGCCCTACGCCGACTCGGCCAAGGAACAAGCCGTTCACTATGCGCACGAAGCCCGCACGCTGCTCGCACCGAAGGTGTCAAAGGCAGCCGAGCAGGCCCGTGCCCAGTACGGCGTGCACGTCGCCCCCCGTATCGAACTCGCCCGCACACACGTACCCCCCAAGGTCGACGAGGTCGCCCAGCGCGCCGCGCTCCGCACCCGACAGGCCGCCCGCAGCGCCGCGGACTACACCGTTCCGCGCATCGAGAGCGCCAGGGCCGCCGCCCAGCCGGTGGCCGAGGAGGCCGCGGCCCGCAGCGCCGCCGCGGTGGCCGCCCTGCGCGGGCAGGTCACGGCGAAGCAGATCCGCAAGCTGGCCCGGAAGCACGAGCGGCGGGCCAGGGCCGGCAAGGCGTTCAAGGGCCTGCTCGTGACCGGTGTCCTCGCAGGCGTCGGATACGCCCTGTGGCGCTGGTGGGACAAGCAGGCCAACCCCGAGTGGCTGGTGGAGCCCCCGGCCCCCACCGAGGTCGACGACCGCGCCCCGCTGTCCTCCGTCGACGGCAGCCCGAACGCCTCGGCGATCCTGGACCCCGAGGTCGAGGCCAAGCAGGCGGACGCCGAGGCGGCGGGCGAGGACGGCCCGGACGCCGTGGGCGGCACGGACCCGGACGACCGCCCCTGAGCCCCTGCGGCCGGCGGGCACGGCGGCGGACACCGCTCGACGGCACGCGTGCCGGGACGGGCGCCGGAGGACCCCGAGGTCTCCCGGCGCCCGTCCGCGTACCCGGACGCACGACGGCCACACCCCGTACCGCCGCGAGCGGGGCGATGCCTTCCCGCCCCGGCCCTCCGCCCGCCCTGTGGGTCCCGGCCGCGAGCGCGGCGGGCAGGGCGACCGCAGGAGCGGAGCGATGAAGAATCCTTGAGGGCGTGTCCGACTGCCGCGCGGCCCGGCGCAGCCCCATGCAGAGAACTCCCCCGACCCGCGTTTTTGCAGGTCAGGGGAGTTCTGAAGATGTGGAGCCCAGGAGATTCGAACCCGAAAGCGTTACCTCCCTGACCTGCGAAAACGCCGGGAAATCGCGACAAACACGCCTGATTCCATCCTCCTCGGTCCGGCTCGATCGCCCTCGATCCCGGTGCCGTGCTGACATGCCAGCACGGGCTCAACGAGATTTGCATTTCGAGAACGGTTTCTACGAAAGCACCTGCTCACGGCAGTGCAAAGCAGAGCAAAGAGCAGTTTGCTCTGCATGCCCTCTTAATCGCCACAGCCACCCGCCCGTGTGGCTCGCCAAGAACACGGTGAGCCGAAGCCAGATCACCGACGCCGCCCCGTGCCGCCCCCGCGCTGCCTGCACTGGGCGCGGGAGGTGTGTGGTGACCGTCACTGAGGACCGGCCACAGATGCTGACCGAGGAGTTCGAGCGCATCGCTGCCGCCGCCGAGCGTGAAGGCGTCCGGATGGAGTTCATCCACGGCAGGCTGGGAGTCAAAGCGGTACCCGACGGCGACCACGACGAGATCATCCGCTGGCTGATGAAGCACTGCATGCAGCACCAGCCCGATCTGTGGCTCTACCCCGAACGCGGCCTGCGCATCGAGCGCTACCGCAAAGGCAACGCCAAGCCGGACGGTGCTCTCGCCCCTGAAGGCAGCTTCGCCGGAGAAGGCGAGTGGGCCGACCCCGGGCAGGTCGTCATGGTCGTCGAGGTCACCTCGTACGACAGCGACACCGACAAACGCGACCGCGAGGAGAAGCCGGCCGCGTACGCCCAGACCGGCATCCCCGTCTACCTGCTGATCGACCGCGGCACCTGCGAAACCCTCGTCTACAGCGAACCCGACGGCGACACCTACGCCAGCCTGCTGCGCCGCCCCTTCGGCCGCACCGTCGAACTTCCCGCCCCGCTCGGCTTCGCCCTCGACACCGAACCGCTCAAGAACTGGGTCCGCTGACCGTCAAGCCGCTCGGCCCGCCGCCACACCTTGCCGGGGGCAGGCAATGTGCCGGGGGAACAGGCGGTGCCGTCATCCCCGTCACGCGGTCCACGACGTCGGTCTCTCCCCCTACCCACGTACTCCCCGAGTGTTGAGATCATCCTGTCGACCATGTGTGGTCCGCCCTGTAGCACTAGGGTTTTCGGGACGGCCGGACCGGCACGCCGCCGAGCAGAGAGACGGATGCACCATGGGGCAAGGGGCGCGGAAGCAACTCGCGGAGCTGCTCGACGGCTCGGAGCGCCACGGGGACTTCAGTACTCGCATCGAGATGCCCGCTCGGGCGCTGCGCATCGAGGTCGACGGTGTCGGCGAGCTGCCCCTGCCGTTGCGCGCCCCGGTCACCAAGAAGCTGATCGCCCAGGCCCGGCAAGCCCGCTTCGGCCGCGGTGAGCAGACCCTGTCCGACACCGGCGTGCGCGACACCTGGGAGATCACCCCGGACCAATTCACCCTGAGCGGCCCCGACTGGGACCGCACGCTGAGCGGTGTTCTCGATGGAGTTCGTACCGCGCTCGGCCTGCCGCCCACCACCGTCCTGCGCGCCGAACCGCACGCGCTGCTCGTCTACGGCAAGGGGCAGTTCTTCCTGCCGCACCAGGACTCCGAGAAGGACGACTCCATGGTGGGCAGCCTCGTCGTCTCGCTGCCCTCGCACCACACGGGCGGCGAACTCGTTGTCGAACACGCCGGCCGCAGCGTCACGTACCAGGCGTCCCGGGAGCGGCTGGCCTTCGCCGCCTTCTACGCGGACTGCCGTCACGAGGTCAAGCCCGTCACCTCCGGGTACCGCATCACCCTCACCATGAACCTTCTCGCCGAGCCCGTCCGGCCGGCCGACGCGGCAGGCAGCGGGCCGGTGGCCGACCTGGCCCACTGCCTGAGCGAGCACTTCACCCAGCCTGCCGAGGACCGCTACGGCTACGGCCGTACCAAGGCCACGCGGCCCAACCGGCTCGTCTACCTCCTCGACCACGAGTACACCCAGCGCGGCCTGGGCTGGGACCGCCTCAAGGGCACCGACGCCACCCGCGCCGTCCTGCTCCGCCAGGCCGCCGGGCAGGCGGACTGCGAGGCGGTCCTCGCGCTGGCGGAGGTGAAGGAGACGTGGGACGCCGTACCGCCCCACGACCGCTACGACTACTACGGCGAGGTCGAGCACCACGACGACTGCGAGGACGAGGAGTGCGAGGGCGAGTGCCTCCTCGACCCCGACGGCGAGCCCGGAGCCGAGCGCCGCCGCACCGGCGACTTCTCCGACTACGAGCTGAACGACCTGATCGACGACGAGATCACCCTCGGCTGGTGGACCCGCCCCGACGGCACCGGAGGCGAGCAGATCACCCTGCCCGTCCCGTACGCCGAGGTGTGCGCCACCACCGAGAACAAGGACCTCACGCCCTACCGGTCCGAGTACGAGGGCTACATGGGCAACTACGGCAACACCCTGGACCGCTGGTACCGGCGGGCCGCAGTGGTGCTCTGGCCCCGGCAGCGTTCGTTCGAAGCACGCGCCGAAGCGGGCTCCGAGGGAGCCCTGCGCGAGCTCCAGGGCCACCTGGACACCGGCCAGTTGGAGCTCGCACGTACGCTTGCCCGGTCGCTCGCCCCGATCTGGAAGCACCACGGTTCGGGCCCGGCCGCCGCCCCGCTCTTCGCCGCCGCCCTGAGCGTCGCGGCGGGTGTGGGGGAGGCGGACACCGCCGTGATGCTCCTCGCGCCGTTCGGGGTGGAGACCTTGAGCGAGGACCACGCCCCCGGCCTCGCACAAGCGGCCGCACGGTACGGACCGACGTGGGCACGCGAGACCGTCGCCAGCTTGTTCGGCCCGACCGGCGCCTACACCGGGGCCGACCGCGCGGCATGGCTCGCATCCCTACCCGATCTCTGTGCCGCGCTGCGGAGCGCCGACGGTGACGGGGAGGCGGTGGCCACACCACTGGCCGAAGGCGCCTGGCAAGCGACCGAGCAGCAGCTCACCGGCTGGCTGGACGTCGGCCGGGAGCCGGAACGCCGCCCGGCCATGGAGCGAATCGGCACCACACTCGCCCACATCGTGCAAGCGGCCGGCCCCCGGACCGCCGACACGATCACCACCACCCTGCGCGGGCTGCCGGACACCGCCCTTGAATGCCTGCTCCCGGCCCTGCGCGCCGCGGCGCGCCACCCGGCCGCCGTACACGGCGGCACCCCCGCGGGCGGCGCCTTCCAGTCGCTCGCCGACCACTGTCAGGCCCGGCTGGCCGCAGCCGTCGCCCTCCCCGTACGAGCTGCGGACGACTGGTCCCTCGCCCCGGCCGGTACCTGCCGCTCCGGCTGCGACCTCTGCCCCGACCTGGACGCCTTCCTCACCTCCCGCACCCGCCGGGTCATGGAGTGGCCGCTCGCGAAGGACAAGCGCCGGCACATCCACAGCCGTATCGACCTGGCCGGCCTGCCCGTTTCTCACACCACCCGGCGCCAGGGACGCCCCTACACCCTGGTCCTGACCAAGACGGACGCGGTGTTCACCCGCGAGGGGACGGCCCGCGCCCGAGCTGAAACCGATCTGGCCTGGCTCCGGGAGAAATGGCCCCAGCCACGCGGCTGAAAGATCACCGGAACCCGCAGTCGCACACCTGGAAGAGGCCGCCCGCACCCGGGGCGCGGTCACCGCCGCCCAGGGCTACCCCCTCGCCTGAAGCCTCGCGTACCCGCCCCAGCAGACCTGCTCGACTTCGGTGCGCACCGTCATCGCCACCCCGGCCAGCGGTTGAGGTCGAAGACCCGCACCCCAGCCCCCTCGTACGCGTCCGGGGCGGCCGTCGCCGAAACAGTCGGCCCACGAGCCTCACGTCAGCATCTCCGTGCTGACACGTCAGCACGGAGAATCAGGACAAAAACGCCCCCCTGACTGCGTTTCCGCAGGTCAGAGGGGCGTAAAAGTGTGGAGCCTAGGAGATTCGAACTCCTGACATCTGCCTTGCAAAGGCAGCGCTCTACCAACTGAGCTAAGGCCCCGACAGTAAGCAGCCCCGAACGCCTCGACGTTCCGGCCACCACCGCAGAACAGAGTACCGGCTTACCCCCGTGATCCTGCAAAAATACTGGGACTCCCCGTGGGCGACCACGCTCCGTAAGATGCTGGTCGAGGTTCGCAGCAGCGAAGCCGATGCGAAGGGGAGACGCAATGGATGCAGCGCAGCAAGAGGCGACGGCCAGAGCCAGAGACCTTCAGCGCAGTTGGTACGGAGAGCCGTTGGGGGCGCTCTTCCGCCGTCTGATCGACGATCTCGGTCTCAACCAGGCGCGGCTCGCCGCAGCGCTCGGACTGTCCGCTCCCATGCTCTCCCAGCTCATGAGCGGTCAGCGCGCGAAGATCGGCAATCCGGCGGTGGTCCAGCGCGTCCAGGCACTCCAGGAACTGGCCGGCCAGGTCGCCGACGGCAGCGTCAGCGCCGGGGAGGCCACGGAGCGCATGGAGGAGATCAAGAAGTCCCAGGGCGGCTCGGTGCTCTCGGGCACCAGCCAGACCACGTCGAGCGGCGGCGCGCCCACGGTGCGCCGGGTGGTCCGGGAGATCCAGTCGCTGCTGCGCTCGGTCGCGGCCGCCGGTGACATCATCGATGCGGCGGACTCCCTCGCCCCGACGCACCCGGAACTGGCAGAGTTCCTCCGGGTGTACGGCGCAGGGCGCACCGCGGAAGCGGTGGCGCACTACGAGAGCCACCAGAGCTAGGCCCTCGCGCGGTACGGGGGAACGGGCCGAAACAGGAACGGGGAGCGAGCGCAGCGCCATGGGTGAGGTCTTCGCCGGACGGTACGAACTGGTCGATCCGATCGGCCGTGGTGGGGTCGGCGCCGTCTGGCGCGCCTGGGACCACCGCCGCCGCCGCTATGTGGCGGCCAAGGTCCTTCAGCAGAGCGACGCGCACACGTTGCTCCGCTTCGTCCGCGAACAGGCGCTGCGTATCGAGCATCCCCATGTTCTGGCGCCGGCCAGTTGGGCCGCCGACGACGACAAGGTCCTGTTCACCATGGACCTCGTCAGCGGCGGCTCGCTGGCCCATGTCATCGGCGACTACGGCCCGTTGCCCCCTCGGTTCGTCTGCACCCTGCTCGACCAGCTGCTGTCCGGCCTCTCGACGGTGCACGCCGAAGGCGTCGTGCACCGGGACATCAAACCGGCCAACATCCTGATGGAGGCCACCGGTCGAGGCAGGCCGCATCTGCGGCTGTCCGACTTCGGCATCTCCATGCGCAAGGGCGAACCCCGCCTCACCGAGACGAACTACGTGGTGGGGACGCTGGGTTACTTCGCGCCCGAGCAGATGATGGGAGCGGAACCGGACTTCCCCGCGGACCTCTTCGCGGTCGGCCTGGTGGCCCTGTATCTGCTCCAGGGCACCAAGCCCGACTCCCAGGAGCTCATCGAGCACTTCGCCGCGCACGGCACGCCGAGCGCCCCCGACGGCGTCCCGGAGCCGTTGTGGCAGGTCATCGCGGGGCTGTTGCAACCGGACCCGCAGGACCGTTTCCGTACCGCCACGGGCGCGCGCAAGGCGCTGAACGCCGCTGTGGAGATGCTGCCCGAACCCTCGGCCGGCGAGGAGCCGGTGGAGGTCTTCGACCAGATCGGCCCGCTGCCCGAGGGCTTCGGCCCCGACGGGCCCCTGCAGTCCGGCCGGAGCACCGCACCGCCCCCACCGGGTCCTCGGACGACCGAGCAGCAGCCCGCACCCCACCCGTCCCAGGAAGTCCCGGCGCACCAGGTCACCGGCCCGCAGCCCGGCGGGCCGTTCGCCCCGCACTCCGGCGGACAGCAGGCGTACCCCTCCGCGCCCGCTCCCATGTCGGAGACGGGCAGCTTCCACCTCCCGCCCCCCGAGCCGGCCGTTCCCGCGCACCACGCTCCGCAAACCGCCGCGCCCGGCGCCGCCCCGTACCCGGGCCCCGCGCAGGCGGCCTACTCCGCCTCCGTACCGGACCCGGCGCACGCCCCGGCGGCTCCCGGTACGCACGACCAGGCGTTCACCCGTCCCTACACCGCCCCGCAGCAAGGGGCCCCCTTCCAGGGACCGGCGTCCGCACCGGGAACGCGTCCGGGACCGCCCCCGAAGGTGGCGGTCCCGGTCCTGCTGGTGGCGCTGGTCTGCTTCGCCGTGGGCATCTGGGCGCTGACCCAGGTCTGAGGGCGGCCGGCCCGGCTACCAGGCCTGGGGCGGGCCTCCGTACGGGTACTGCCCGCCGCCCGTGGGCGCGGCGGGCACGGCGGCCGCGCGACGCCGCGCGGTCAGCGTCCACACGCCCATCCAGAGCACCAGCACGGTGCCGGCGCCGATCCCGGCCGCCGCGACCAGCTTCATCGTGCCGTTGTCGGCACCGGCCGCGGCCTGCGCGCCGCTCTGCCCTTCCCTCGCCGCGTCCTTGTCGCCCTGGGTCACGGCGAAGATCCCGGCGTCACCCTTGTACGGGGTCTTGCCGGCCTCCCCCTTCACGCTGATCTGGAGCGTCAGCGTGATCGGCTTCGCGCCGTACGCCTCCGCGACCGCCGGGCTCAGCGAGACGGAGAGGTAGTACCAGCCGGCGAACCTCATGGCGCTGACGTCGTCGCTGGAGTCGTACCGGTTCTCGTACGCCACCGGGGGCAGCGGATCGAAGGAGACGGAGGACGGCTTTCCCGCATACGACATCGGCGACACCTCGTCGACGTGCCCCATCGCGGGATTGTCCAGTGACACCGCCAGCGCACTGCTGACGTACGGGTTCTTCGCGGAGGTGCTGTTGCTCAGGCCGGCCGTGGCGAAGATCTGCTGCCCCCAGTCCACCGGAATCCGGTAGAAGAGAGTCTGCCCGGGCTCGATCCGGTCCTTCCACTCGCCGCTCTCCAGGCTGGTGGCGTCGTAGTAACCCGCGCCCCCGTGCCTGGTGTTGTCCTCGGCCCGGGTGGGCGGCGGCGGCGAGGCGGACGGCCAGACCGTCGGGGCCTCGGTCGGCCCGGAGGAGGCGTGCGCGAGCTCCGGCTCGGAGACGTAACGCAGCTCCAGGTCCCACTCCCCCTGGTCGGACGTCTCCTTGCTCTCCCGCTCGACGAGCAGGTAGTACGTACCGGCCTCCTGGCAGAGGCTGTCCTCGCTCACCACCCGGGAGGCGTAGGCGGCGATGGGACGCGGGTACTGCGCGGACCCGAACAGGGCGTTCTGCGAACTGCACTCGTCGTCCGAGCTGTCCCGGATGCTGACCGTGACGCCGTCCCCGTACGTCACCTTGCCGCCGCCCTTCGGCACGACGACGGCCGAGACATAGGCGTTCGCCTTCGCGTCCAGGTTCAGCCGGTAGTAGAGCTTCTGCTTGCCCGAGATCGCGCTCTTGTAGACCACGTCGGGCTTCAGTTCCGCCGCCTCGGCGCTGATGTCCTCACCGGCGATCGACTGCGCGTCCGGATCGAAGGTGTACGTGCCGACGCCACCCGCCGCGTACGCCTGCCCGGACAGCGCCGCCCCCGCGAACACCACCGCCACCGCTGCCAGCGCCCCCCGCATCCTGCTGCGCCGCCTCATCACGCGCTTCCCCTCGTCATCCGTGCGGCTGCCCTGCGGCGGCCGCGTACATATACGAACACGGCCAGGACCACGGCCATGGCGGCAGCCCCCGCGCCCGCGGCCGCAACGACGGCCCATCCTGCCCCTCCCGTACCGCCGCTGTCTGCGGAGACGGACGAATCGCCCCGCTTGTCCGCGCCGGAGCCCTGTTCGCCGTCGGCGTTGCCGTCCGGCTTCCCCGCGACCGGCGGGGCGTCGCGCCCCGGCCCGGCGCGCTCCTCGCCCAGCACCGCCACCCGCAGCACCACACCGATCTCCGGGTTCTCCGCGATCTCCGCGGCCCGGGCGCCCAGGGTCACCGAGATGTAGAAGTCGCCCCCGACGTGCACCGGCTGGACGTCCGACCGGTTCTCGTAGCGGTTCGTCCAGGCGACCGGTACGCCGCCCATCCGGACCGAGGCGGGGCTGCCGTCGTACATCGTGCGCCCATGGAACTCACCGCCCCCGCTGAGCGGGAAGCGGGCCGGGGTGTAGAGCCGGGTGGCCCCGTACGAGTACGTGGTGCTGGCCCGGTCGACCGTGGGCTCGTTCGCGAACTCCACCTCGTACACGACCTGCTGGCCCCAGCCCGCCGGAACCTTGTACCAGAGCGTCTGCGACGGCAGGACGCGGTCGCGCCACACGCCCCGGCCGAGCTCCCGCGCGTCGTTGAAGCCGGTGCCGCCCCGCACATCGCGCGGGTCGCCCGTGGGCGGCGTGGCGCTCCTGCCGCCTTCACCGTACTCCGTCTGCGACTGGGCGGGTGTCACGCCGTCCGCCAACGGTTCCTCGACCCCGTACACCAGCTCCAGAGGCCAACGCGCCGCGTCCGAGCCCTTCTTGCTCGCCCGCTCCACCACGAGCCGGTAGCGGCCCGCGCGGTCGCAGCTGCGGCCGCCGTCCGGCGAGGGGACACGGGCGACGGCGGCCGTCAGGGGAGTCGCGCCCTCCTTCTGCGTGAAGCGCTCGGTGTTCGTCGCGCAGTACTCGTGTCCGGTGCGCTCGATCCTGGTGGTCAGCGCGTCGAACGTGTCGACGGCCGCCCCCGGCTGCGGGACCGCCGTAGCGGCGAGGTCCGCCGTGGAGACGGCGTCGAGGTCGACCGCGTAGTACCGCTTCTCACCCGGCCCGATGGTGTCCAGGTACTGCCCCGGCCCGAGTACGGGTGCCCGGTCGGCGGTGGCCGCGCCCGCCACCCGGCGGCCCTTCAGCCGGTAGCCGTCCGCGGAAAGCCGGGCGGCGCGCCGGAGCTGACGGGCCAGCGCATCGGCGTCCGGCGCGTCGTAGTAGCGGCCGTTGCCCGCGTGCGCGATGCACTCCAACTGCTCGCGGGCTGCACCCTTCACCTGGAAGCCGACGGTGTCGATCCGCAGCCCGGGCCCTTCCCCGCCGAGCTGTTCGGCAACCTCGCAGGGCGCCGGCGCACCGCAGTTGTCCTCGCCGTCCGAGACCAGCAGGATCGTGCGCGTGCCGAGGGCGCCGTCCGCCGGCTTCGGCAGGTCGTCGGCCGCCTTGCGGAGCGAGAGCCCGATGGGGGTGTCGCCCCGGGGCCGCACGGCCTCGACCGCCCGCTTCAGCGCGTCCCGGTCCAGCTTGCGCACCGGCTGGACGAGCCGGGTGTCCGTGCAACCGCGCGGCCGGTCGGCGCCGTAGACCCGCAGCCCGGTCGGAAACCCGTCCGGCAGCCCGTCCACCACCGTGGAGACGGCCGCGCGGGCGCTCTCCATCCGGGTGCGCCCGGTGCCGTCGTCGTCCCCCATGGAACCGGAGGAGTCGAGGACCATCACCAGGCTGCCGTTGCCGCCGGACCGCGCGGCCGCCGGTGCCGCAGGCGCGGCCACCGGTGCCGCCAGGGCCGGCAGTCCGCCCGCCACCAGGGCGAACAGCGCCCCGCCGATCAATGTCCCCACCCGCGCACCGCCGCGGTGATTGCCTGTCGTCACCCGTGCCCCCTCGACCGAACAGCCACTCTCTTTGCTAGAGCAAGTTATTGATTTGCTGAAGCGAATTCAAGAGCACGGCTGTCACGGTCCCGCAACAGCACGAAGCCCCGGCCGCGTCAGCGACCGGGGCCCGTACCAGGCTGTTCCGTCTCAGACACCCGAACCTGCGGGCACGGAGTCGGTCGCCTCCGTCCACAGATCCTGCTCGGCGCGATCCGCCTGGATCTGGCGGTACACGAGGAGCCCGCCGATGGCGGCCAGTGCGACCAGGAGAAGCTTCTTCACCGCGCGACCTCGTCTTTCGTTGGCGTAGGGGACTTCTGCCGCCCGACTATACACACCGGCCGATATCGACCGGTGACCTCCCCGCAACCCAATTGGCGCCTGCGAAAGTGCGGTCGGCACCGCCCTGTGCGTGCCCGTACGACCGCCTCGGAAGGCGCCCGCCGGAAGCCGGTGGCAGCCGGTTGAACCATACGAGTGGTGTTCATCCGAAGATCGGCGTATGCGCGGCGTCGGTGCACGAAATCGCGGACCGGATCCACATCATCGGAAAGGCAAGCACACGGACCGACCGAAAGTGAGGGGCCATGAGCACCTTCAAGGCCAAGAGCATCTGGACCGCCTTCATCACCGCGTTCTTCGCCCTCCTCGCGTCGCTGGGCCTCGCGGGTTCCACCGCCGCCGCCGCGGAAACCACGAACACGAACATGGGGTCGGCGCCCACGACCCACGAACACACGCCCGCCGCCCGCGCAACCGCGACCGGCCCTTCGGTCCGATGGACCCTTCCGCGTGACCGGGCGCTGCCGCCCACGATGAAGCAGCGCATCCGCGCCGAGGCCCACAGTTCCTCACCCACCACCCGGCACCTGTCCGCCGACGCCGGTAACACCGTGAACAGCCCCGGCCCCGCCCGCACCGCGCACGGTACTCCGGCCCAGGACGCCTCGCTCCTCCCACCGTGACGGCGCCGCACCTGATCCCCTGAGCCCCCGGGCCGGTTCATACCGGACGGGGGCTTTCCCACGCGCCCGTGTATCCACACATGCCGAATGAGTATGTGTACCCACGCCAGGAACCCGTTTCGCCACCAGCATGAGGAGAACCACGACACCACTTCTCCCGGGGGAACCCATGCACGCTCGCGCCCTGTTCCGTCTCACCTTCGCCAACGTCGCTTCCGCGGTCTACCTGGGGCTCGTCGGCGCGTCCGTCGTGTTCGAGGTGGCCGCCGCGACGATCGGGGACCCCGGCATCGTCGGGATCTGGCCGTTCCTCCTCACAGCCCCGGTCTCCCTGTTGTTCACGGCGGTGGGCATAGAGGTCTGGGGCGCCGGACCCGTACCCGTCTGGGTTCTGGCCGGCGGGACGGCCCTCAGCGCCCTGGTCCAGTCGTTCGTCCTCGGCGCCCTCACACAGACGCTGCGCGGCCGCTTCCGGCGCGCGGCCACGAGATGACACCACGTCCGGGACATGTCCCGGCACGACGAAGGCCCCCACCGTTTCCGGTGGGGGCCTTCGTGCTGGTGGGGCTAACAGGATTTGAACCTGTGGCCTCATCCTTATCAGGGATGCGCTCTAACCAACTGAGCTATAGCCCCGCCGCGCTTTTCCGTCGCGCTGACTTCTGAAGATTAGCGCACGTCGGGGCCAGTCCCAAAATCGATACCCGCCGGGCTACTCGTCCTCGGCCAGCGTGAGCTCGACACCGCCCACGAAGCCCGCCGACAGGTTGTAGATGAAGGCGCCCAGCGTGGCCAGCGCGGTGGCGAGGACCACGTCGATCACCGCGATGACCGAGGTGAAGACGAGGACCCTCGGCAGCGACAGGAACGCCTGCAGGTCGAAGCCGTTGCCCTCGTTGGAACCGGTCGCCTCGCTGATGGTGCCGCCCACAGTGGAGAAGACGCCCATCGCGTCCATCACCATCCACAGGACCGCCGACGCCACCACCGTGCAGATGCCGAGCGCGATGGACAGCAGGAAGCTGACCTTCATCACCGACCACGGATCGGCCTTGGCGACCCGCAGACGCGCCTTGCGGGTACGCGGAGTGGTCCGCGCCCCCGTCCGCGGCTTGCGGGCGGCCTGGGCCGGTCCCACGCCCTGCTGCCCGCCGTAGGACGGCCCCCCGCCCGGCGGCGAGGGGTAGGCCTGCGGCGGGTGGTACGGGCCCGCCTGGCCCGGTGCGGGTTCCCGCTCGCCGGGCAGCGGCCCGGTCGCGTAACCCTCGTACTGGGGCTGAGGGCCCCGGGTATCCGTCACAGTGCCCCCTTGGGAGTCCGTGGCGGGGCCACGGGCACCGTTGCCTCCCGCTCCGGAAGCGGCCGAACCGGCGCCCGTGGCTCCACTCACGCTCTACTCCTCGTGCTCCCCGGTCGAGGACGACATGTCCTCGACATTGCTGTCGACCGTGCTGCCGGCAGCCGCGTCGGCCGTGGTGGCCTCGGCTGTCACTGCCGCGGTCGTCTCGCCTTCGGCGTCCTCGGCCCCGTCGACCTCTTCGGCCTCGCGACCCGCCTCGGCGTTGCGAGCGATGCCGACGACGGCGTCGCGCTTGCCCAGATTGATCAGTTGGACGCCCATGGTGTCACGGCCCGTCTCCCTGACTTCGTTGACTCGCGTACGAATCACACCACCGCCGAGCGTGATGGCGAGGATCTCGTCGGTCTCCTCGACCACCAGCGCGCCGACCAGCGAGCCCCGGTCCTCCACGATCTTGGCGGCCTTGATGCCGAGGCCACCGCGACCCTGGACGCGGTACTCGTCGACCGCGGTCCGCTTCGCGTACCCGCCGTCAGTGGCAGTGAACACGAAAGTACCGGGCCTGACGACATTCATCGACAGCAGTTCGTCTCCTTCACGGAAACTCATGCCCTTGACGCCCGAGGTCGCGCGGCCCATCGGGCGCAGTGCCTCGTCCGTGGCGGTGAACCTGATCGACTGCGCCTTCTTGCTGATGAGCAGCAGATCGTCCTCGGAGGAGACCAGCTCCGCGCCGATCAGCTCGTCGTCGGAGCCGTCCGCCGTCTCGCGCAGGTTGATGGCGATGACACCGCCCGAGCGCGGGGAGTCGTAGTCCTTCAGCGCGGTCTTCTTCACCAGGCCGCCCTTGGTGGCCAGGATCAGGTACGGCGCGGCGTCGTAGTCGCGGATCGCCAGGATCTGCGCGATCCGCTCGTCCGGCTGGAAGGCCAGCAGGTTGGCGACGTGCTGGCCGCGCGCGTCCCGGCCGGCGTCCGGCAGCTCGTACGCCTTGGCGCGGTAGACCCGCCCCTTGTTGGTGAAGAACAGCAGCCAGTGGTGCGTCGTCGACACGAAGAAGTGGTCGACGATGTCGTCTTCCTTGAGCTTCGTGCCACGCACGCCCTTGCCGCCGCGCTTCTGCGAGCGGTAGTCGTCCGTCTTGGTGCGCTTCACATAGCCGCCGCGGGAGATCGTGACGACGATGTCCTCCTCGGCGATCAGGTCCTCGATGGACATGTCGCCGTCGAAGGGCACCAGCTTGGAGCGCCGGTCGTCGCCGAACTTGTCGACGATCGCCGCCAGCTCCTCGCTGACGATCTGCCGCTGCCGCGAGGGCGAGGCCAGGATCGCGTTGTACTCGTTGATCTTCGCCTGGAGCTCGTCGTGCTCGGCGGTGATCTTCTGGTGCTCCAGCGCGGCCAGCCGGCGCAGCTGCATCTCCAGGATCGCGTTCGCCTGGATCTCGTCGATCTCCAGCAGGCCCATCAGGCCCTCGCGGGCGATCTCGACGGTCTGGCTGCGCCGGATGAGGGCGATGACCTCGTCGATGGCGTCCAGGGCCTTCAGCAGACCGCGCAGGATGTGCGCGCGCTCCTCGGCCTTGCGCAGCCGGAAACGCGTGCGCCGGACGATGACCTCGATCTGGTGCGCCACCCAGTGACGGATGAACGCGTCGATCGACAGGGTGCGCGGCACCCCGTCCACCAGCGCCAGCATGTTGGCACCGAAATTGGACTGCAGGTCGGTGTGCTTGTACAGGTTGTTCAGGACGACCTTGGCGACCGCGTCCCGCTTCAGCACGACGACCAGGCGCTGGCCCGTACGCGAGGAGGTCTCGTCGCGCACGTCGGCGATGCCGCCGATCTTGCCGTCCTTCACCAGGTCGGCGATCTTCTGCGCGAGGTTGTCGGGGTTGGTCTGGTACGGAAGCTCCGTCACGACCAGGCACTGGCGGTTCTGGATCTCCTCGACCGCCACGACCGCGCGCATCGTGATCGAGCCGCGGCCCGTACGGTACGCCTCCTCGATGCCCTTGCGGCCCACGACCAGTGCGCCGGTCGGGAAGTCCGGGCCCTTGATCCGCTCGATCAGGGCCTCCAGGAGTTCCTCCTGCGAGGCCTCCGGGTTCTCCAGGTACCACTGCGCACCGGCCGCGACCTCGCGCAGGTTGTGCGGCGGGATGTTGGTGGCCATGCCGACCGCGATGCCCGCGGAGCCGTTGACCAGCAGGTTCGGGAAGCGCGCCGGCAGGACCGTCGGCTCCTGGTTGCGCCCGTCGTAATTGTCCTGGAAGTCGACGGTCTCCTCGTCGATGTCCCGGACCATCTCCATGGACAGCGGCATCATCTTGCACTCGGTGTACCGCATGGCGGCGGCCGGGTCGTTGCCCGGGGAACCGAAGTTGCCGTTGGAGTCCACCAGCGGCATCCGCATCGACCAGGGCTGCGCCAGGCGGACCAGGGCGTCGTAGATCGAGGAGTCGCCGTGCGGGTGGTACGTACCCATGACGTCACCGACGACACGGGCGCACTTGTAGAAGCCCTTCTCGGGCCGGTAGCCGCCGTCGTACATCGCGTACAGCACCCGGCGGTGGACGGGCTTGAGACCGTCCCGTACGTCGGGCAGCGCACGCGAGACGATGACGGACATCGCGTAGTCGAGGTAGGAGCGCTGCATCTCCGTCTCGAGCCCGACGGGCTCGACACGCATGCCCACACCCTCGACGGGCGGAACCTCTTCGGGCGTCACGGGGGCGGGGGTGTTCTCATCGGCCATTGCTGGTCAAAGTCCTTTCGCGCTGCGGCTGCGGCTGCGGCTGCGGCTTGGAGGGTCCGGCGATTGGGAGGTGGGTCCGCCTCCCAATCGCCGGACCCTCCTCCTTGTACGGCCGACTCAGATGTCGAGGAAGCGGACGTCCTTGGCGTTGCGCTGGATGAACGAGCGCCGCGCCTCCACGTCCTCACCCATCAGCACCGAGAACAGGTCGTCGGCCTGCGCCGCGTCGTCGAGCGTGACCTGGCCGAGCACGCGGTGGTCGACGTCCATCGTGGTGACGCGCAGCTCCTCGGCGTTCATCTCGCCGAGACCCTTGAAGCGCTGGATCGAGTCTTCCTTGATCCGCTTGCCGTTCTGCTTGCCGAGCTCGACCAGGGCGTCGCGCTCGCGGTCCGAGTACGCGTACTCGAAGTCGTCCCGGCCCCACTTGATCTTGTAGAGCGGCGGGCGCGACAGGTAGACGTGCCCGGCCTCGACCAGCGGGCGCATGAAGCGGAACAGGAACGTCAGCAGCAGGGTGTTGATGTGCTGGCCGTCGACGTCGGCGTCCGCCATCAGGATGATCTTGTGATAGCGGAGCTTCTCGATGTCGAAGTCCTCGTGGACCCCGGTGCCGAAGGCCGAGATCAGCGCCTGGACCTCGGTGTTCTGCAGGATCTTGTCGACCCTTGCCTTCTCGACGTTCAGGATCTTGCCGCGGATCGGCAGGATCGCCTGGTACATCGGGTTGCGGCCGGACTTGGCCGAGCCGCCGGCGGAGTCACCCTCGACGATGAAGATCTCGCACTTGGTGGGGTCGTTCGACTGGCAGTCGCTGAGCTTGCCGGGCAGCGAGGCGCTCTCCAGCAGGCCCTTGCGCCGGGTCAGGTCGCGCGCCTTGCGGGCCGCCACGCGGGCGGTCGAGGCGGCGATGCCCTTGCGGATGATGTCGGCCGCCTCGTTGGGGTTGCGGTCGAACCAGTCCGTCAGCTGCTCGTGGACGACCTTCTGCACGAAGGTCTTGGCCTCCGTGTTGCCCAGCTTGGTCTTCGTCTGGCCCTCGAACTGCGGCTCGCCCAGCTTCACCGAGATGATCGCCGTCAGACCCTCGCGGACGTCCTCACCGGTGAGGTTGTCGTCCTTCTCGCGCAGCAGCTTCTTGTCGCGCGCGTACCGGTTGACCAGCGAGGTCAGCGCCGCACGGAAACCTTCCTCATGCGTACCGCCCTCATGCGTGTGGATCGCGTTGGCGAAGGAGTAGACACCCTCGCTGTACTGCGTGTTCCACTGCATGGCGATCTCGACCGAGAGGAGCCGGTCCTTGTCCTCGGCCTCGATGTCGATCACCGACTGGTGGATGACATCGCCCTTGCGGGAGTTGAGGTACTTGACGAAGTCGACGATGCCGTTCTCGTAGTGGTACGTGACCGAGCGGGCCGCTTCCTCCTCGGGAACGTCCGCCGCCTCCGCGCTGTCGGCACCGGCCGTCGCCTTCGCCGACTCGCGCTCGTCGGTCAGCTTGAGGGTGAGGCCCTTGTTGAGGAAGGCCATCTCCTGGAAGCGGCGCGAGAGCGTCTCGAAGGAGTACTCGGTCGTCTCGAAGATGTCGCCGTCGGCCCAGAAGGTGACGCTCGTGCCCGTCTCGTCGGTGGCCTCGTTACGCGCCAGCGGGGCGGTCGGGACGCCGAACTTGTAGTCCTGGGTCCAGCGGTAGCCGTCCGTCTTCACCTCGACGGACACCCGCGTGGACAGGGCGTTGACGACGGAGACACCGACGCCGTGCAGACCACCGGAGACGGCGTAACCGCCGCCGCCGAACTTGCCGCCCGCGTGCAGGACGGTGAGCACGACCTCGACGGCCGGCTTGCCTTCGGACGGCACGATGCCGACCGGAATGCCGCGGCCGTTGTCGATCACGCGCACCCCGCCGTCGGGGAGGATCGTGACGTCGATGGTGTCCGCGTGCCCGGCCATGGCCTCGTCGACGGAGTTGTCGACGACCTCTTGCACGAGGTGGTGGAGACCGCGCTCACCGGTCGAGCCGATGTACATGCCAGGTCGCTTGCGGACCGCGTCCAGACCCTCCAGCACGGTGATCGCACTGGCGTCGTACGAGGCCTTCGCCTCGGCCGGAGCGGCAGCGGCGCCGCTCTCGCCCTGGGTGGACGGAATGTTCTCGTTGGGGTTGCCGGAATCGGCCACGAAGCGCCCTTTCTGGCACAGCACAGGCCGTTCTCCGGGCAGGCGGGAGCGGCTGCGTCGTTCGGCTTGTATCGACGACTCCCGCCAGACGCGGGATTGTTCATCAGTCTACCGGTAGCGCCGACCCGAATGGGGGTTTGCGGGCACCTGAGTCCGCATGTGCCGCCCTGAATGAGCCGCTGACGACTCCCCATATCCGGGAAGGGGCCTCAGGGGGCTCACGAGGGCGTTGAGCGCTTCGGCCTGTCAGCCTCCCGCTACGGTGAGGGACGTCCGTTCACCGCCGCCTGGTTTCACCCACCACGTAATCGGAGCCCGAGACGCCCCGAAGGCGGTGCGCCCACTCGGCGCGCACCGGCAGACGCCCACGCGAGGATACGGAAAGCCCAGGTCAGGCCGGGTCAGCCGTAGGTGTCGCCCGGGCCCGTGCTCCCCGGGGCCCGCAACGGACCGAACCTGCGCTGCGGGCCGCCCGGCCCCAGCACCTTGATCATCCGAACCGTGCCGTTGCCCAGGTCCGCGTTGAGGCGGGCCACCAGCTGGGGGGCCAGGAGCCGCAGCTGGGTCGCCCACACCGTCGAATCGCACTGCACCGTCAGCACACGCTGATCCGGTTCCTCGTCGTACCGCACCGGCACACAGTGGAGGGCGAGATCGTCACCGACGATCTGCGGCCAGCGGCCCATCACCCCGCCCACCGCCGCCGGGGTCTCCCAGCCGCGCTCGGTGATCAACCGGTTGATCGCCGCGCCCAGCGGCAGCGGATCACGGCCGTCCGCCCGGGCCCCGGACCGCAGCCCGCCGCCCCGCCTCGCCTGCTTCTTCTGCTGCGCCGCCGCGCCGCGGGCCCGCGCCTGCTCCTTCGCCGCGCGCAGGGCCACCCGGGCCAGGTCCACGCCGGAGGGCTCCGCCGGCTTCGCCCGGTCGCCGCCTGGGGCCTCTCCCTCTCCGTCGCCGCTCACACCCGCTCCACCTCACCGGCGGTCACCGAGTAACGCGTCCCCGCGAGCGCGCCCGGCACGTCGTCGTCCACCGCCGCCGTCACCAGCACCTGCTCGGCCGGGGCCACCAGCTCCGCCAGCCGTTCCCGGCGGCGCGTGTCCAGTTCGGCGAAGACGTCGTCCAGCACCAGCACCGGTTCATTGCCCTCGCCACGCAGCAGCTCGTACGAGGCCAGCCGCAGCGCGAGCGCGTACGACCAGGACTCCCCGTGGCTCGCGTACCCCTTGGCGGGCATACCCCGCAGGCCGAGCACCAGGTCGTCGCGGTGCGGGCCGACCAGCGTCACTCCGCGCTCGATCTCCTGTTTGCGGACGCCGGCCAGGGCCTCGACGATCTGGGCGTACAGCTCCTCCCGCGTGCGCGCGGGGCCCGCGTCGCCGCCGACGGAGCTGCGGTAGTCCAGCGTCACCGGACCCCCGCCCGGCGCCACGTCCCCGTAAGCCTTGTCCGCCAGCGGCTGGAGCGTGGCGATCAGGTCCAGGCGCCGGGCCAGCAGTTCCGCGCCCACCCCCGCCAGATGCTGGTCCCACACGTCGAGCGTCGACAGGTCCAGAGAGCGACCGCCGTGCCTGCGCGCCATCGCCGCGGACTTCAACAGGGTGTTCCGCTGCTTCAGCACCCGCTCGTAGTCGGAACGCACCCCGGCCATCCGCGGCGACCGCGCGGTGACCAGCTCGTCCAGGAACCGCCGGCGCTCGCCGGGGTCGCCCTTCACCAGCGCCAGGTCCTCCGGCGCGAACAGCACCGTCCGCACGATGCCGAGCACGTCCCGCGGTCTGACCTGCGACGACCTGTTGATCCGGGCGCGATTCGCCCTGCCCGGGTTGAGCTCCAGCTCGATCAGCTGCGAGCGCTCGCCCTGGGTGACGGCCGCCCTGATCACCGCCCGCTCGGCGCCCATGCGTACGAGCGGGGCATCGGAGGAGACGCGGTGGCTGCCGAGCGTGGCGAGATAGCCGACGGCCTCGACGAGATTCGTCTTCCCCTGGCCGTTGGCCCCCACGAACGCGGTGACGCCCGGATCGAGAGGCACCTCGACCCGGGCGTACGAGCGGAAGTCGGCCAGCGACAGATGCGTGACGTGCATGGTGTGCGCCGACCTTCCCGGCTTCCTGCTCCGTGCTCCGGCGGGGCGGGAGAGAGGGTCGGTCCCTCCCTCTCCTCCCCGTTGCGGGTTACTTCTTGTTCTCGACCGCGTGGCCGCCGAACTGGTTGCGCAGCGCGGCGATCATCTTCATCTGCGGGGAGTCGTCCTGGCGCGATGCGAAGCGCGCGAAGAGCGACGCGGTGATCGCCGGCAGCGGCACCGCGTTGTCGATCGCGGCCTCCACCGTCCAGCGGCCCTCGCCCGAGTCGGCGGCGTAGCCGCGGAGCTGGTCGAGGTGCTCGTCGTCGTCCAGGGCGTTGACCGCCAGGTCGAGCAGCCAGGAGCGGATGACCGTGCCCTGCTGCCAGGAACGGAAGACCTCGCGCACGTCGGTGACGGAGTCGACCTTCTCCAGGAGCTCCCAGCCCTCGGCGTAGGCCTGCATCATCGCGTACTCGATGCCGTTGTGGACCATCTTCGCGAAGTGGCCGGCGCCGACCTTGCCCGCGTGGACCGAGCCGAAGTCACCCTCGGGCTTGAGCGCGTCGAAGACCGGCTGGACCTTCGCCACGTGCTCGGCGTCGCCGCCGTACATGAGGGCGTAGCCGTTCTCCAGGCCCCAGACGCCGCCGGAGACGCCGCAGTCGACGAAGCCGATGCCCTTGCGGCCCAGCTCCTCCGCGTGCTTCTCGTCGTCGGTCCAGCGGCTGTTCCCGCCGTCCACCACGATGTCGCCGGGCGAGAGCAGCTCGGCCAGCTCGTCGATCGTGGACTGGGTCGCGGCTCCGGCCGGAACCATCACCCACACGACCCGGGGGCCCTTGAGCTTGCCCACAAGCTCTTCCAGGCTGTGGACATCGGCGAGATCCGGATTGCGGTCGTAACCGATGACGGTGTGGCCTGCGCGGCGGATGCGCTCGCGCATGTTGCCGCCCATCTTGCCGAGGCCGACGAGACCGAGCTCCATCAGAGATTCCTTAGCGTTGTGCCGATTCGTACCCAAGTCCGAGCCTACGCCCGGCAGGGGACAGGACGCCGGGCGTGCTCGGCGCTGAACACACCCGTCGGGCCCCGCCGGGGCGGGGCCGGGGGCAGGTCAGCCGGAGAGGCGGACCGGCATGATCAGGTACTTGTAAGCGCTGTCCGCCTCGGCGTCCACGGCCGGGCGGCCGCTGAGCAGGGCCGGCTTGGTGGAGGTCGTGAAGGAGAGCTGGGCGACCGGGGAGTCGATGGCGCTCAGGCCGTCGAGCAGGAAGGTCGGGTTGAAGGCGATCGAGATGTCGTCGCCCTCCAGCACGGCGTCGACCCTTTCCACAGCCTGTGCGTCGTCGCTGGAACCGGCTTCCAGGATCAGGACGCCCTGCTCGAAGCTCAGCCGGACCGGGGTGTTGCGCTCGGCCACCAGGGCGACGCGCTTGACCGCCTCGACGAAGGGCGCGGTCTCGATCACGGCGACCGAGTTGAACTCGGTGGGGAAGAGCGTCCGGTACTTCGGCAGGTCGCCTTCGAGCAGTCGGGTGGTGGTACGCCGTCCGGCGCCCTCGAAACCGATGAGCCCCTCGCCCGCGCCGGACCCGGACAGCGCCAGGGTGACCGTGTCACCGCTGGTGAGGGCCTTGGCGGTGTCCAGCAGCGTCTTGGCGGGCACCAGGGCGACGGCGGAAGCCTCCGGGTCCTCCGGCTTCCACAGGAACTCGCGGACCGCGAAGCGGTAGCGGTCGGTGGAGGCGAGGGTGACCGTGTCGCCCTCGATCTCGATGCGCACGCCGGTCAGGACGGGCAGGGTGTCGTCGCGGCCCGCGGCGATGGCGACCTGGGCGGCGGCGGAGGCGAAGACCTCACCGGGCACGGTGCCGGTCGCGGTCGGCATCTGCGGGAGTGCCGGGTACTCCTCCACAGGAAGGGTGTGGAGTGTGAATCGCGAGGAGCCGCAGGAGACGGTCGCCCGCACACCGTCCGTGGAGATCTCCACCGGTCGGTTGGGGAGAGCGCGGCAGATGTCGGCGAGCAGCCGGCCGGAGACGAGGACGGTGCCGTCCTCCTCGACCTCGGCCTCCACCGAGACCCGCGCCGAGACCTCGTAGTCGAAGCTGGAGAAGCTGAGGGCTCCGTCCTCGGCCTTCAGCAGAAGACCCGCGAGAACGGGCGCCGGCGGACGGGCCGGAAGGCTGCGGGCCACCCAGGCCACCGCCTCCGCGAGTACATCGCGCTCCACCCGGATCTTCACCGGAACCGCCTCCTGCTGTTTTCGCCCTGCCGGCCTTCGTCGTCTGGTCGGGTCACTCCTCCGATGCCGGGGGGAGGACGCCGGGGACCAGTCTGACGCACCGCACCGACACTCGGTGCGGCTCGGGGTCAAATCGCGGCAAGAGGCTCGGAGCGCTCCGAGGCCGAGTTGTGCACAGGCCCCACTTCAAAACGGATTCCGAGCTAACTATGAGTGGTGGTAGTAGTAGGGCCTGTGGAAACCGTGGATAACCCCGTTTTCGCAGGTCAGACCCTGTTTTTTATCCACCGGTCCTGTGGGTGACACCGGTGGACAACTCGGGCTTTCTGTGGACAGCCGGAAGTTGTGCACAACCCGTACACAGGACAGGGGGGTTTCTCCCCAGGTCTGTCCCCAGCTTTACCCCGGTTCCCCACAGGCCAAGCGCCCCTCGTGGTGTGACGCCTTTCACTCGGGGCGGTGACAGGGCCTGTTGTGTTGCCGAACAGTGGACAGCGTTGTGGAGAAGCGGCCTCCGGCTGGGGAAAACGGCCTCAGACCTGTGGGCAGCCGGTGGACAACCAAGACCGGCTCCTGTGGACGAAGAAGTTGTCCACAGCCTGTGGATTGTCGTTGACCACAAATCCACAGCCCTCTGAGCTGCTCTGATGTTCTCCCGGAGGCCGCGCCTGTGGATGCAGTATGGACAACTTTTTGATCCCCAGGCTGTGGAGGGAAAAAAGTTCCCGAATCTGTGGAGAACACCCGTGTCCTCTCGACTAATCGAACAGCGCACGGCCTCCGGGAGCAGGGGCGGTCGACGGCCGGCCGGGGCGTGGAGCCGCGCGTAGGGGTGGCGAGCCGTGTTTTCGGGGTACGCAGAAGGGCGCTGTGCGGACTCGTCAGGAGTCCGCACAGCGCCCTTCTGCGTACGTGCGGGGGTCGGCGCGGGGCGCCGTCAGCCGTTCTTGATGCGGTTGGTGAGCTCGGTGACCTGGTTGTAGATGGAGCGCCGCTCCGCCATCAGCGCCCGGATCTTGCGGTCCGCGTGCATCACCGTCGTATGGTCCCGCCCGCCGAACTGCGCCCCGATCTTCGGCAGGGAGAGATCGGTCAGCTCGCGGCACAGGTACATGGCGATCTGCCGGGCTGTCACCAGCACGCGGCTGCGCGAGGATCCGCAGAGGTCTTCCACTGTCAGCCCGAAGTAGTCCGCGGTCGCCGCCATGATGGCGGTCGCCGTGATCTCGGGGGCGGTGTCCTCGCCTCCCGGGATCAGATCCTTCAGCACGATCTCCGTAAGACCCAGGTCCACCGGCTGGCGGTTGAGGCTGGCGAAGGCCGTCACGCGGATGAGAGCGCCCTCCAGCTCACGGATGTTGCGTGAGATGCGGGAGGCGATGAACTCCAGCACCTCCGGAGGGGCGTTGAGCTGCTCCTGCACTGCCTTCTTGCGCAGGATCGCGATCCGGGTCTCCAGCTCGGGGGGCTGTACGTCGGTGGTCAGCCCCCACTCGAAACGATTCCGCAGCCGGTCCTCCAGAGTGACCAGTTGCTTCGGCGGCCGGTCGGAGGAGAGCACGATCTGCTTGTTGGCGTTGTGGAGCGTATTGAAGGTGTGGAAGAACTCCTCCTGCGTCGACTCCTTGCTCGCCAGGAACTGGATGTCGTCGACGAGCAGGATGTCGACATCGCGGTACCGCTTGCGGAAGGTGTCGCCCTTGCCGTCACGGATCGAGTTGATGAACTCGTTGGTGAACTCCTCGGAGCTCACGTACCGCACCCGGGTCCCCGGGTAGAGGCTCCGCGCGTAGTGCCCGATGGCGTGCAGCAGATGGGTCTTGCCGAGCCCCGACTCCCCGTAGACGAACAGAGGGTTGTACGCCTTCGCGGGCGCTTCGGCCACCGCGACGGCCGCGGCGTGCGCGAAACGGTTCGAGGCTCCGATGACGAAGGTGTCGAAGAGGTACTTCGGGTTCAGCCTGGCGTGCGGTTCGCCGGGGCCGGGCGCCGGCGCGGGCTGGGCGCCCATCGGGCCCGGGGCCCCGCCGGGCCGGCCGGTACCGGCGCCCGGGCGGTGCTGCGGCTCCGGCATCTCGTGGCGCTCGGGGCGGGGGCGCTCGGTGGGCCGGGGCTCGTACCCCTGGCGCTCGGGCGGCTGCGAACGGTAGTCGTGCTGCGGGGGACGGCCGCCGCCGTACGGCTCGCGCCACTGGTCGGCCGACGGCTCGCGGTCCTGGAACCCGCCGAGCCGGGGCTGCTGCCAGGACAGGTCCTCCTGGGTGCGCGGCCAGGCACCGGGCTCCGGGCGCTGCTGCTGCTGGTAATCCGGGTAGGCGGGCCGCGCGGTCGGCATGCCGTCGTCCGAGGGCCGGGTCCCGTAGCCCTCGTACGCCTCGCCGGGGCGGCCCTCGTCGTGCTGCGGGCCCTGGTAGCGGTGGGGCGGCTGGGGGGACTGGTGCATCGGGGGCGCGGGTGGGCCGGCCGGCTCGCCCGCGGAGTCGTCGACGGTGATCGCGATCCGGATGGGGCGCCCGCACTCGCGGCTCAGCGTCTCGCTGATGAGGGGGGCGAGGCGGCCTTCGAGGACGCGCTTGCCCCATTCATTGGGGACGGCCAGCAGTGCGGTGTCGGCGACCAGGGCGAGCGGCTGACAGCGCTCGATCCACTGCTTGTCCTTCGGCTCGATGCCCTGCTGCCCCTCCCCGAGGAGTTGCTCCAGCACTCGTGGCCACACTGCGGCAAGATCGGCAGGTACGTCAGCCACAGGGCACACTCTCTCGCTGGTCCCACGAATGTGTGGTTCTCGGGACGGTATGGGTCGGGGTGGGTGAGGACCGGCAGGCGGGAAGAAAAAGAACCGGAGTTCAGCCACGGTAGTCAGCACGACCCGCACGGTTCAAGTCGTTGTCCACAGGCTGTGCACAATGGGGGGTCCGGCAGGGTCGGTTTGACCGGATGGCGTAGCCGCGCGTACCGTGACCAGGTCGAGTTGTCGATGGCTGCTGCCGCCTGCCTCCGATGGGCAAAGATCACGATCTGTGATTGTGAAGCGGTGCACTAGGGCGTTTACGCGAGTCTCTCGTGGGCGCACGGTGACAGCCAGGCGATGTCCCGCCAACACACGAGTCATTTCTGGAGCCCCCGAGTGAGCAAGCGCACCTTCCAGCCGAACAATCGTCGTCGCGCGAAGACCCACGGCTTCCGGCTGCGGATGCGCACCCGTGCCGGCCGCGCGATTCTCGCGTCCCGCCGCAGCAAGGGTCGCGCCAGCCTGTCCGCCTGATCGCGTACAGGTCGTCATGACGTGCTGCCTTCCGAGAATCGGCTGAGGCGGCGCGAGGACTTCGCGACCGCAGTACGACGAGGACGCCGGGCCGGTCGTCCGCTCCTCGTCGTCCATCTACGAAGCGGTGCAACCGACCCGCACGTGACTGGGGAGAACGTTCCCCCGCCGCGTGCGGGTTTCGTTGTCAGCAAAGCCGTGGGTGGTGCGGTCGTACGCACAGCCGTGAAGCGCAAGCTTCGCCATCTGGTCCGAGAACGACTTGCCCTGCTGCCCCCCGGTAGCCTGGTTGTCGTACGAGCGTTGCCCGGAGCGGGCGACGCCGACCATGAACAGCTGGCCCGAGACCTGGACGCCGCACTGCAGCGGCTGCTGGGAGGGGGCGTGCGATGAAGTACCCGCTGCTGGCTCTCATCAAGCTGTACCAGTGGACGATCAGCCCACTTCTCGGGCCTGTCTGTCGTTACTACCCGTCGTGTTCCCACTATGGATATACGGCGATCGACCGGCACGGAGCGATCAAGGGAACGGCGCTGACGGCCTGGCGCATCCTGCGATGCAATCCGTGGTCGCCGGGCGGCGTGGATTACGTACCCCCACGCAGACGTCCGCGTTGGCACGAACTGCTGCGCAGCGCCCTACGCGGCAGCAAGGGCGGGGACTCCGCCGCTGACGTGCCTCCCGGGGGCTCGGTCACCGAGCTCCCGAGTTCGGCCGCAGAGACTTCGCCCAATGCTCAAGGAGCTTGATTAGTGGACACGATTGCCAGTCTGTTCAGCTTCATCACCTGGCCCGTCTCCTGGGTCATCGTCCAGTTCCACAAGTTGTACGGGGCGGTCTTCGGCCCCGACACGGGATGGGCCTGGGGTCTGTCCATCGTGTCCCTCGTGGTGCTGATCCGTATCTGCCTGATCCCGCTGTTCGTCAAGCAGATCAAGTCGACGCGGAACATGCAGATGCTCCAGCCGAAGATGAAGGCGATCCAGGAGCGCTACAAGAGCGACAAGCAGCGTCAGTCCGAAGAGATGATGAAGCTGTACAAGGAGACGGGTACCAACCCGCTCTCCTCGTGCCTCCCCATCCTCGCGCAGTCGCCGTTCTTCTTCGCGCTGTACCACGTGCTCTCCGCGATCGCCTCGGGCAAGACCATCGGCGTCATCAACCAGCCGCTGCTGGAAAGTGCGCGCCAGGCGCACATCTTCGGTGCCCCGCTGGCCGCGAAGTTCAAGGACAGCGCTTCCGAGGTTGCCGCGCTCGGTGCATCCGTGACCGATGTCCGGGTCGTCACCGCGGTGATGATCGTGCTGATGTCGGCCTCGCAGTTCTTCACACAGCGCCAGCTGATGACGAAGAACGTCGACCTCACGGTCAAGACGCCGTACATGCAGCAGCAGAAGATGCTGATGTACATCTTCCCGCTGATCTTCGCGGGCATGGGCATCAACTTCCCCGTCGGTGTCCTCGTCTACTGGCTGACCACCAACGTCTGGACCATGGGTCAGCAGATGTACGTGATCAACCAGAACCCGACGCCGGGCAGCAAGGCCCAGGAGCAGTACCTCGGGCGCCTGCTGAAGAGCGTGACCGCGCACGGCGAGGTCCGCGGCCGGACCCGGCGCAACACCGTCAAGCGGATCGTGGCCAAGGGCCCGGACCGCAACGACATCGAGCGGAAGTTCGTCGTCGGACTGGCCAAGCTCGGGCTCGCTCCGCAGGAGGACGGCACGGTGGCCAAGAGTGACACCGCCGTGGCCGAGGCGGAGGGTGGCGCCCAGCAGCGCCGCCAGCAGCCCAAGCGGCAGACCAAGGCGCAGCGCCAGACCGGTGCGGCCCAGCCGGGCGGAGCCAAGGACAGCGACTCCGGTGAGTCGGAGTCCAAGACCTCCCTGCAGAAGAGCGCCACGCAGGACGACAAGTCGAAGCCGGCGGGCAAGCCCGCGTCCGGTTCCTCACGCCAAGCCAAGTCCGGACAGCGCAAGGGCCCGCAGCGGCCCAAGCATCCGTCCAAGAAGTAAGAAGGAGTCCATCCGTGACGGAAGGCACCATCTCCACGGCCGCTGAGGGCAGCGACACCTTGACCCGCCTTGAGCAGGAAGGGGAGATCGCAGCGGACTACCTTGAGGGCCTGCTCGACATCGCCGATCTCGACGGCGACATCGACATGGACGTCGAGGCGGACCGGGCCGCGGTCTCGATCATCAGCGAATCGGCGCGCGATCTGCAGAAGCTGGTGGGGCGCGACGGCGAGGTCCTGGAGGCGCTCCAGGAGCTGACGCGGCTGGCCGTGCACCGGGAGACCGGTGACCGGAGCCGTCTGATGCTGGACATCGCCGGATTCCGGGCCAAGAAGCGCACAGAGCTCGCCGGGCTGGGTGCCAAGGCGGCGGACGAGGTCAAGAGCACCGGTGAGCCGGTGAAGCTGGACCCGATGACGCCGTTCGAGCGCAAGGTTGTGCACGACGCGGTCGCCGCCGCGGGCCTGCGCAGCGAATCGGAGGGCGAGGAGCCGCAGCGCTTCGTCGTCGTCCTGCCGGCCTGACCGGCTCCTTACCTGTCGGCCCCGTCTGTTCGCAGACGGGGCCGATCTTTGTCAGCCTGATAGACAGCCACCCATGGTGCGGTAGTGCGGTATGGAAGGACGGTCCCCGTGACGGAGGAAGTAGCGCTTCCCCAGGCGCCCGACGAGGCCCGGGAAGTGTTCGGTGAGTACTTTCCCGAGGCTGTCCGGTACGCGGAACTGCTGGCGGATGCGGGGGTCACGCGCGGGCTGATCGGTCCGCGTGAGGTTCCGCGTTTGTGGGAGAGGCACCTGCTGAACTGCGCGGTGCTCTCCGAGGTCGTCCCCGAAGGGGTCACGGTCTGCGACGTGGGCTCGGGGGCAGGGCTCCCGGGGATCCCCCTGGCGCTGGTGCGCCGGGACCTGAAGATCACCCTGCTGGAGCCGCTGCTGCGCCGGACGAACTTCCTCCAGGAGGTCGTCGAGCTGCTGGGCCTCGACCATGTGACGGTCGTCCGCGGCCGGGCCGAGGAGGTCCTCGGCTCCCTGCAGCCCGTGCATGTGGTGACCGCCCGTGCGGTGGCCCCGCTGGACCGGCTGGCCGGCTGGGGCGTCCCTCTGCTGCGGCCTTACGGCGAGATGCTGGCGCTCAAGGGTGACACCGCTGAGGAAGAGATCAACGGCGCCCGTGCGGCGCTCAGCAAGCTCGGGGTGGTGGACACCGAGGTGCTGCATGTCGGCGAGGGCGTGGTCGACCCGATGTCCACCGTGGTGCGTGTGGTGGTCGGCGAGAGCCCGGGGGGTGTGAGGTTCGCCGCAAAGCGGGCCAAGGCCGCGCGGACCAGCCGGACGCGGCGCCGCCGCTGAGCCGTGCGAGCTCTGCGCGGAGTGTCGTGGCTTTGTAGCTACGCTGCAGAGGCATCGTGTTTCACGTGAAACGTCGTTCTCTGCTGCATGGAATCATCGGCCGCGGTCGTAAGACAGCCGCCCCTCCCCGTCGCAGGCTCGTTAGGGCCACGGAGTTGTCCACAGAAGTGGTTTCATCCACAGAAGAGCGGGCCTCGCTGGTTCACGACCCCGAAACCATGACAGGCTCTGCTCATTGCGAGCCTGAAGTCGAGGAGAGTGAATCCTTGCGGTCCGACGCCAACATCGCGGGGCCGATGACCGATCCGGTCCCCGGCCCCCGAACCGAATCGGCGGGGGACGGTGTTTCACGTGAAACACCGCCGCCGATGGATGACACACCCATCGGTCGTGCGGCCCAGCTGGCGGTGGAGGCCCTCGGCCGAGCCGGCGAGGGAATGCCGCGGCCCGAGCAGACCCGCGTCATGGTTGTGGCCAACCAGAAGGGCGGGGTGGGTAAGACCACCTCGACGGTCAACCTCGCCGCGTCGTTGGCGCTCCACGGTGCACGGGTCCTGGTGGTCGACCTCGACCCGCAGGGCAATGCCTCCACGGCTCTGGGTATCGATCACCACGCCGAAGTTCCCTCGATCTATGACGTCCTGGTGGAGAGCAAGCCCCTCTCCGACGTGGTTCAGCCCGTCCGGGACGTCGAAGGTCTCTTCTGCGCCCCGGCCACTATCGATCTCGCCGGTGCGGAGATCGAGCTGGTGTCGCTGGTGGCGCGGGAGAGTCGACTCCAGCGCGCCATCCAGGCGTATGAGCAGCCGCTGGATTACATCCTGATCGACTGCCCGCCCTCGCTGGGCCTGCTGACGGTCAATGCTCTGGTAGCCGGGGCAGAGGTGCTGATCCCCATTCAGTGCGAGTACTACGCGCTGGAGGGCCTGGGACAGCTCCTGCGGAACGTCGAACTGGTACGGGGCCACCTGAACCCCACTCTCCATGTGTCGACGATCCTGCTCACCATGTACGACGGCCGGACCAGGCTGGCGTCGCAGGTCGCGGAGGAGGTCCGCAGTCACTTCGGCAAGGAGGTGCTGAGGACCAGCATTCCCCGGTCGGTCCGTATCTCCGAGGCACCGAGCTACGGGCAGACCGTGCTCACCTATGACCCCGGTTCCAGTGGATCGCTGTCGTACCTCGAAGCGGCCCGGGAGATCGCGCTCCGCGGGGTTGGTGTGCGTTACGAGGGACAGCACGCCCACACGGGCGGTTCGATCAGTCAGCAGCAGAGCAATTCGGAGGGGATCCAGTGAGTGAGCGTCGTCGAGGGTTGGGGCGAGGGCTCGGTGCCCTGATCCCAGCCGCTCCGCAGGAGAAGCAGCTGTCGTCCACCGGGGCCGGGTCCTCCTCGCCGGTTCTGACCCCCGAGCGGGGCGTGGCCGCCGCGAAGGTGACCACGCTGGGGACCAGCCCCGTGGTGCCGGGTCCGAGCGCGCCGGTGTCGGGGACCGAGCCGACGCTCTCGGGCGATGTGGCCGGTGCGTACTTTGCCGAGTTGCCGCTCGACTCCATCACGCCGAACCCGCGTCAGCCGCGTGAGGTCTTCGACGAGGACGCGCTGGCAGAGCTGGTCACCTCCATCAAGGAGGTCGGTCTTCTCCAGCCGGTCGTGGTGCGCAAGACAGGGGCCGACCGCTTCGAGCTCATCATGGGCGAGAGGCGCTGGAGGGCCTGCCGAGAGGCCGGCCTGGAGCGCATCCCCGCCATCGTCCGGGCCACTGACGACGAGAAGCTCCTTCTGGACGCTCTTCTGGAGAACCTTCACCGGGCTCAGCTGAACCCGCTGGAGGAGGCGGCTGCCTATGACCAGCTGCTCAAGGACTTCAAGTGCACGCACGACCAGCTGGCCGACCGGATCGGACGTTCCCGGCCGCAGGTGTCCAACACCCTGCGTCTGCTGAGGCTGTCACCTCCGGTGCAGCGCAGGGTCGCCGCCGGGGTGCTGTCGGCAGGCCACGCACGTGCCCTGCTGTCGGTGGACGACTCCGAGCAGCAGGACAAGCTGGCTCACCGCATCGTGGCCGAAGGGCTCTCGGTGCGTGCAGTCGAGGAGATCGTGACGCTCATGGGTTCCAGGCCCACGAGCGCCAAGAAGGCCAAGGGGCCTCGTGCGGGGACCCGGGTCTCTCCGGCGCTCTCCGACCTGGCATCGCGGCTCTCCGACCGGTTCGAAACCCGGGTGAAGGTCGACCTCGGACAGAAGAAGGGAAAGATCGTCGTCGAGTTCGCCTCGATGGAGGATCTGGACCGCATCCTCGGTAGTCTCGCGCCGGGCGAGGGCAGGGTGCTGGACCGCGCTCCGTCCGAGGAGTCGGCCGAGGACGACGAGAGCTGAGACGCGCCGAGCGCTGAGGGCGGGCTGTTTCCGGTTCACGGAATACAGCCCGCCCTTTGCTTTCTCGCGGTGTCGGCTTGATCCGGCGGTGGTTACGATGCGTTCTGGCAGGCCATTTCCGTCCATGACGCAGTGGGCGAGAGAAGTGAGGAACAGCCTTCATGGGGCGTCGGCTCGTACCGCTCACGCTGGACAACCTTCCCGACCTCCCCCGGCGCTGCCGCTCCTGTGTGTTCTGGGAGCTCGACCCGGTCAGCGGAGAGGCGGCCGTCAAAAGCGGAACCTCCGATCGGGAGAAGGAAGCCTGGATCTCCGGCGTCCTTCTGGAGTGGGGCTCCTGCGGGCGTGTGGTCTATGTCGATGACGTACCGGCCGGCTTCGTGCTCTACGCACCTCCCGCATACGTCCCGCGAGCCACTGCCTTTCCGACGAGTCCCGTCTCCCCCGATGCGGTCCAGCTGATGACCGCGTTGATCATGCCGGGATACCAGGGGCAAGGGCTGGGCCGGGTCATGGTGCAGACCGTCGCCAAGGATCTGATCCGCCGGGGCTTCAAGGCGATCGAAGCCTTCGGAGATGCCCGGTGGAAGGAGCCGGCCTGTGTGCTGCCTGCTGATCACCTCCTGTCGGTGGGGTTCAAGACGGTGCGGCCGCATCCGGTGTACCCCCGGTTGCGGCTGGAGCTGCGTACGACGCTCTCCTGGAAGGAAGACGTCGAGATGGCCTTGGACCGACTCCTGGGCGCGGTGCAGAAGGAGCCCGCACTGCACCCGTTGTGAGGCGCGCATCACCGGTACATGCGAAACGGGCCCGTCCTGGGGAGGACGGGCCCGTTTCACGTGAAACAGCAGACGCAGGCTCTGCCTTACTCGGCGATGAAGCCCGCCAGGTCGCGGAGGATCGCGGCCTTCGGCTTGGCGCCCACGATGGTCTTGGCGACCTCGCCGCCCTGGTAGACGTTCAGCGTCGGGATGGACATGACGCCGTACTTGGCGGCGGTGGCCGGGTTCTCGTCGATGTTGAGCTTCACGATCTCGATCTCGCCGTGCTCGGCCGCGATGGCCTCCAGCGACGGGGCGATCTGGCGGCACGGACCGCACCAGGCGGCCCAGAAGTCCACCAGTACGGGCTTGTCGCTCTTGAGGACGACCTCCTCGAAGGAGTCATCGGTCACGTTCTTCAGGGCGCCGGCCACGGCGGCCTCCTTAGCTTCGCGGGGTGTGTGGGGTGATGTGGATGAGGCGTGGATCAGACGGCGGCCGCGGTGGCAGCCTTCTCGTCGTCGGCGAGCGCCGCGAGGAAGCGCTCTGCGTCGAGGGCGGCGGAGCAGCCGGTGCCGGCCGCGGTGATCGCCTGGCGGTAGGTGTGGTCGACGACATCGCCCGCACCGAAGACACCGGCCACATTGGTGCGCGTCGAGGGGGCGGCCACCTTCAGGTAACCCTCGTCGTCCAGCTCGAGCTGGCCCTTGAAGAGCTCCGTGCGCGGGTCGTGTCCGACAGCGATGAACAGGCCGGTCACGGGCAGCTCGGACGTCTCGCCGGTCTTGGTGTTGCGCAGGGTCACGCCGGAGAGCTTCTGCTCGCCGTTGACCCCGGCGACCTCGCTGTCCCAGGCGAACTTGATCTTCGGGTCGGCGAAGGCGCGTTCCTGCATGGTCTTGGAGGCGCGCAGCGTGTCGCGGCGGTGGACGATGGTGACCGACTTGGCGAAGCGCGAGAGGAAGGTCGCCTCCTCCATCGCGGTGTCGCCGCCGCCGACCACGGCGATGTCCTGGTCCTTGAAGAAGAAGCCGTCGCAGGTCGCACACCAGGAAACGCCGCGTCCGGAGAGGGCGTCCTCGTTGGGAAGTCCGAGCTTGCGGTGCTGCGAGCCCGTGGTGACGATGACCGCCTTGGCGCGGTGGACCGTGCCGGCGGTGTCGGTGACCGTCTTGATGTCACCGGTGAGGTCTACGGAGACCACGTCGTCCGGGACCAGCTCGGCGCCGAAGCGCTCGGCCTGGGCGCGCATGTTGTCCATGAGCTCGGGCCCCATGATGCCGTCCTGGAAGCCCGGGAAGTTCTCCACGTCGGTGGTGTTCATGAGTGCGCCACCGGCGGTGACGGCGCCCTCGAAGACCAGCGGCTTCAGCGAGGCGCGCGCGGTGTAAAGGGCGGCTGTGTAGCCGGCCGGGCCGGAGCCGATGATGATCACATTACGCACGTCGCTCACGGGTTTCTTCCTCGTCTCTGCAGACTGCCTACTGTCCACGCCTACTGGGGCCGGTTCAACGACTCTCACCCCACCCAACGGATCCTACGGGGGATGCATTCCCGACGTGCCGGGGCGGCTGGGGGCGTGATTCTCAGGGGCGCGTGTAGGCGTGAGTCAGCAGCAGCTTCCCCTTGACGGGGGGCTCGGCGCCGACACAGGCCGCGTCGACGACATAGGCCTGGACGCTGGATGCGTCCGTGGGATGGGGCAGGACCACGAGGTACGCATCGGTGCCTTCGTAGGTGCCCTTCTCGATGGCGAGGGCGGTGCTGTTCCGCCCGATGCCCTCTTCCACGCAGGCGGGCACGGCCACGGTGGGAGCGCGGAGCGGGAAGTCGGGTGACATGGAGTCCGAGGGCTCCGTCTGGAGCGAGGGCTCGGACTGCGGCGAGGACTTGGAGCCTACGGACGGAGGTTGTTCCTTGGCGTGGGGGTCCTGAGGGACGGTCGCATCGCTGCGTCCGTTCAACAGCGCGTCCACCCGGTCCTGGAGAGTGGACGGGGAGAACGCCCGCGAGTGGCTTTCAGCGGCCGTTGCATCCTGGCTCAGTGCGCCGGCGTCACTGCTGCTCTGTGACACCGGAGCGTTCTGCAGCAGGAAGATGCTCATGCCGGCCAGGGCCGCGGCCCCGAGCGCGGTGGCGAGCACAGTGGCGCGGCGCCGCGTCCGTCCGGGACGACGGCCGGGGCCCGTGCCCGTACGTGCATGCCCGGCGGGGCGGTCCGGGGGGCCGGGTCGGGCCGAAACGGCCGCGACTATGGGTTCGGGCTCTGTTTCACGTGAAACATCGGTTTCACGTGAAACATCGATCGCCGCCTCGGGCTGCGTACGGCGGGAGAGCGCCTCGGCGGCGAGTGCGGCGTCGAGGCGGTCGGCGATGTCCTCGGGCATGGGCTGGGGAGCGGGTAGGTCGCCGAGCATGCCACGGATCTCTTCCAGCGAGGCGAGGGTGTCGCCGCAGAGATCACACGTATCCGTGTGGCCGCGGACCTCGGCGGCGCGGGACTCGGTGAGCAGGCCCTCGGTCAGGTCGGAGATCTCCGAGACATCCGGGTGCTGGGTCGTGTCGGCTGCTGATGTCATCGGTGTCCACCTCCGCCCTTCATCGCAGTTGGATCGCTTGCGCCCGCCTCTCGTGGCCCGGCTGCTGGTGGGACGGATGCTCTGGGCGTCCGGTTCCCTTTCGCGTCGGGCGCCTCCTCGCCCCCACCGTCACTTCGGAGATGGGCCAGCAGAGGAGCCAAGCGTGCTCGCCCCCGCGCGCAGCGGCTTTTCACCGTGCCGACGGGCACATCGAGAATGCGGGCGGTCTCTGCCACCGGGTAACCCTGCATATCCACCAGGACGAGCGCCGCGCGCTGTTCGGCGGGGAGCGTGGCCAGAGCGGCGAGAAGTTCCCGGTGGAGATCATGGCGCTCCATCGGTGCCTCTGCGGACTCGTGGGGCTCCATGAGCTGGTCCAGCCGTTCCGGGTCGTCGACCGGGGAGGTCTTCCGCGATGCGGCCTTGCGGACACGGTCGAGGCAGGCGTTCACCGTGATGCGGTGCAGCCAGGTGGTGACGGCGGACTGGCCGCGGAAGGTGTGGGCGGCGCGGAACGCGGAGACCAGCGCGTCCTGTACGGCGTCGGCTGCTTCCTCACGGTCGCCCAGCGTCCGCAGAGCCACGGCCCACAGGCGATCGCGGTGGCGTCGTGCCAGCTCACCGAAGGCATCGGGGTCGCCGGCGACATGACGGGTGAGGAGGTCCGCGTCGCTCGGAGCGTCGGCATCGACACCGTAGTGCTTGCGGTCTCCCCCCTCAGCTGTCGCCATCCGTGCATTGAAACCGATTCCCGGCGCAAAGTAAATGGCGCGGTCGGTTGGATTATAGGAATGATAAAAAGAGCGATTCGGTCGCGCTTCGGAAGCTCCCTATCCGCCCTATATTGAGGGAAATGAGGAAGGGGATCGCATGATGAAGAGGCATGTGAAGCGGTATCTGGGAAAGGTGCTGCCGACTGTTCTCGCCGCGCCTGTGCTGGTGACGTTGCTCCCGGCGAGCGCACAGGCGGCAACCCATTCGATGGACGGAAAGAACCCCGTTTCCGCCGAGTGTTCCGGCGATGCCGCCACCGTGAAGCGCGCGCTCATCGGCACCTCCAGCTGGACGCTGGGCGCCATTGAGCTGCGGTACAGCGTGAAGTGCCACACCGCCTGGGCGAGGATCACCCTCTCCGAGGACGTATGGGGCAAGGCTCAGGTCGTGCGGAACTCGGACGGCAAATCCTATAACTGCACGAAGCTCTCCTACAGTGCGTCACTCGGCAGCTATACGTGCTACACGGCGATGGTCTATGACAAGGACCCGCTGTCCTCTTACGCGGAAGGCTGGTCGCAGTACGACAACGTCAGCCTGCACTCGAAGACGCCTTCGTACTGACCGCTGAAACGGCCCGCGTAAAAGAAAAAAGGGTGTCGGGACGGATCGACAGATCCGGCCCGGCACCCTTTTCGGTGGTCGTGAAATGTCAGCTGGTGACCTTGATGTCCGAGATCTTCCCTCGGAAGTTCCCCTCGCCGCTCGGCGGGAGCTTGGTGAGCCAGACAAGCAGGTATCGCGCCTGCACGGGCTTGGCAGGCTTGAGCGACACCTGCGTGCCCGAACCCTCGGCGACCGTATCGAAACCGTTGGGCAGGGTCGGCACCGTGGAGTCGTCGGCGGCCCTCAGCTCGACCGACGTGGTGCCCCCCAGGAAGGACACGTCCACCGTGCCGACTCGCTGCACCTTGCCGAGATCGAGTACGACCCCGACGCCGTCCTTCAGATTTCCGAAGTCGGCGGACGCGTACCAGTCAGTGTGCCAATACGTGCTCCGGTCCGCGTCGTGGACATGGTCTATGTCCTGAGGCTTCTCGGACCCGTTGCCGAGGGGGTCGAAGTCCTGGGCGCGGACGATCGGGACGGGCTTGCTCTTCTCGACCGGTGGGGGATCGTTGTTCTCCGGGTTGGACTGGGTGGTGCCGGGGTCACTGCCCGAGTTGTTGTCCCGGTCGATGAGCGTCTCGGCGAGCTGCCAGCTGCCCAGGCCCAGGGCGGCGATCAGCAGCGCGGAGACGGCCCACTTCAGGGCCCTTCCGGTGCGGCTCTGCAGCGGGGCGGGGGGGACGGGCACGACGGGCTGGGTCGTGGCGGCTCCGGCCGCGGCGGGCCTCCCGTACGTGCCCTGCTGGTAGGTGGTCCGCTGGTACTCGGGCGGGGCGGTGAAGACGGGCTCGGGCGGGCGGATGCGCGGCATCGCCGCGACGGCCTTGGCGAGCTCGTCGGGCGTGGTGCACGGCTGCTCCTGGCGGGAGGCCGTGGCGCCGTCGTTGGCGAGGGCCCGCATGGCGATCTCGGAGAGCCCCCGGTGGACTCCCGCCCGTACCTGGTCGGGCGGGAGCAGTCCCATTCCCTTGGGCAGGCCGGTGAGCCCGTACGCGTCGCTCTCGTACGGCCAGCGCTGCGTCAGCGCGGCGTACAGCAGGGCGCCGATGGCCTCCGTGTCGGCGCGCTGGGGGCCCTCCGAGGTGATGCCCCGCAGGGCGGCGTTCACCGCGAGGCCGCGGATGCGGTACTGGCCCGACGAGCTGCGCAGCACCGCCCCCGGCGTGAGCCTGAGATGGGCCAGTCCCTCCCGGTGTGCGGCCGCCATGGCCTGGGAGACCTGGCTGACGAGCTGATACGCCTCGTGGGCCTCCATCGGGCCCGCGCCCAGCAGGGCGGTGAGCTCGGTGGCGTCGGGCAGCCATTCATGGACGACGTAGACGAGGTCGTCCTCCTCGACGGCGTCGAGGACCTGTACGAAGCGGGGGTCGCCCAGCAGCGCGGAGGACCGGGCTGCGGCCAGGACGGAGCGCGCCCGTGGGTGGTCCGCGGGAAGGAGGTGGACGCCGACCGCCCGACGCAGCTTCTCGTCGACGGCCCGCCAGCTGCTGAACCCGTCCAGACGGGTGACGCACTCCTCCAGACGGTACCGGCCGGCCAGTTTGTGCCCGCTGTGCAGATCCGGGGCGGCCGGGAAGGGCTCGGAAGCGGCCTTGTCGCCGTCCTCCTTCGGGGAGTCCGTGTCCACCGCGTCCTGCGCTTCTGCCGTGCCGTCGGTCGTGGCCTCGTCCGCCTTGGCGGTCAGCGGCTCATCCCCGCTGTTGTCGGCCACGTCGACGGCAGCCGTGCTACGTTCCGCCACCGTCGTTCCTGCCTCCCCATCCGTTGCGCGATGCCAGCCAGCTCTGCACAGTCACGCCAATTGTGCCCACACTCCGGCGCTATGCACGACACGCGGAGGCCGGCGATGGTTGTGCGGGCCGGTCGTTCTCAGCGGCCGAGCCGCCCCCTGACCATGCCGACCATGCCGTTGATCTCTTCGATCCGCATTCTCTTGGCCGCGAGGAAGAACACTCCCAGCAGCAGGGCCCCGCCGCAGACCAGCGCGACGAGCGAGCCGAAGGCGCCTTCGCCGAGCATGTTCAGGATCCCGAAGCCCGCTGCCCCGCCGACCACGGTGGCCGGAAGAGCGGCCAGGCACAGCCGGGCGTAGGTGCGGACCACGTGGGCGCCGTCCAGATCGCCGCCCAGACGATTGCGCAGCCGGCGCCATGCGATCCCGACGCCGACGGCGTACGCCAGGCCGTACGAGGCGGCCATGCCGACCACGGCCCACTGGGCGGGCAGCACCGCGTAGCAAATGGCCGAGGCAGCCGCGTTGACCAGGGCGACGATGACGGTGTTGTAGAACGGCGTGCGAGTGTCCTCGTACGCGTAGAACCCGCGCAGCACCACGTACTGCACCGAGTACGGGATCAGACCGAGGCCGAAGGCCATCAGGATGAAGCCCATGGAGCGGGCGGCCTCGGGGCCGCTGGAGGCGTAGAGCAGGGTGCACATCGGCACGCCCAGGGCCAGGAACGCGAAGGCGACCGGCACGATGGCCACGGCGGAGTTGCGCAGCCCCTGCGAGATGTCGTCGCGGACGGCGCCGGGGTCGTTGTCGTGCGCGGCCCGGGAGATCCGGGGCAGCAGGGCGGCCATGACCGAGACGGTGATGATCGCCTGCGGCATGCCCCAGATCAGCTGGGCGTTGGAGTAGGCGAGGAAGCCCGCGCCGTTCTTTCCGGACGCCTTGCCCGCCGAGGTCGCGAGCTGGGTGACGACCAGCACGCCTGCCTGGTTGGCGAAGACGAACAGGACCGTCCACTTGGCCAGCTTTATCGTCTTGCCCAGCCCGTGGCCCTTCCAGTCGAACCGCGGGCGGAAGCGGAAGCCGGCCTCGCGCAGATACGGGACCATGGCCAGCGCCTGTACGACCAGTCCGAGCAGGGTGCCGATGCCCAGCAGCCGCACGCCCTCCGGTGGGATGGTCTGCACGCCCATGTGGGACTCGTGGGACGTTCCGTAGACCCAGATGAACATCCCGAAGGTGAAGATCATGACGATGTTGTTGAGGACCGGGGTCCACATCATCGCGCCGAACTTGCCGCGGGCGTTGAGGATCTGGCCCATCACGACGTGCACACCCATGAAGAAGATGGTGGGCAGGCAGTAGCGGGCGAAGGTGACGGCGACGTTGTTGGCCGCCGGGTCGTCCGAGATCGTCGATGACATCAGCCGAATGAGCCACGGAGCGGCGAAGACCACCACGGCGACGATGAGGCCGAGAGCGACCATCACCAGGGTCAGCAGCCGATTGGCGTAAGCCTCGCCGCCGTCCTCGTCGTCCTTCATGGAGCGGACGAGCTGGGGGACGAAGACGGAGTTCAGGCCCCCGCCCACGGTGAGGATGTAGATCATCGTGGGCAGCGTGTAGGCGATGGTGAAGCTGTCACCGAGCAGGGCCGCGCCGAGCGCCGCGGTGATCACGAGGCTGCGGACGAAGCCGGTGAGACGGGAGACGAGCGTGCCGGCCGCCATGATCGCACTGGACTTCAGCAGGCCGGAGGCACGGCCGCCGGACTTGGGCGGCGCGGGAGCCGGGGCGGGCTCGGGCTGGGCGGGCGCCGGAGAGGCGGCCGGCCCCGCCGGTCCCTCCTGGTCCCGGAAGAGGTGGGCGAAGGCGTCGGGCTCGTCACGGTGGGCGGAAGCCTGGGTGACGAGGTCGTCGACGCCCACGAACTGGGTCGTCGCGGCGTTGTCACCGTACGGGAGATGACGCGAGGGTCCGGCGGGTTCGGGCGGCGGCGTCTGGGCCCAGATGCGGGGGTCGGGGGCGTACGGGGATGCCGGAGGCTGCTGGTAGAGCGGCTGCGGCTGCTGGTAGGCACCGGGGTGCGGGGGCGGATGCGCGGCGCGGTCGTACAGCGCCTCGTCCACCGGGTCCTGAGCGGAGAGGTCCTGGGCCCGGTAGGGGTCGTAGTCGTACGCGGACTGCAGATACGGGTCCGGCACCGGTTCCTGCTCCGGCCCAGGGGGCACCGGAGGGCCGCCGGGGTACCCGGCCCCTCCCGCACCCTGACCGCGGTCACCGTCGTACGGCGCGTTCATCGAAACCCCACCTCATCGTCCCCGGCCGACCGGCCGCGACAGACATCGCTCAACGGTCCACTTTCTCACCCGTGCCCGAGGGCTCCGCGCTTTCGGGACCGGTGTCCGGCGTCGGGTCACTCGGCTGCTCGGGTTCACTGCCGTCGTCGCCCGCCGCGCCGCCCGCGTTGGCGCGCTTGCGGTGTGCATACATCCTGATGCCGGCCAGAACCAGCAGCAGCAGCCCGCCGGCGATCACCAGAAGCACCGTCGGGGTGATCTCGGAGACCTTCACGGTGAAGGCCATTTCCTCGCCGTACGGAGTTCCGTCCTCCGTGTAGAGCTGCGCGGTCATCTGGACCTGGCCGTTGATGTTGGCCGCCGCGTCGAACTTCACCGACTGGCTGTGCCCGGCGCCGATCTGGATGGGCTGCTCCGCCATGCTGCCGCCGTCGTTCAGCTTGAGGCGGGTCGCGTTGTCCGACTTGAGCCGCAGCACCAGGTGCTCGACACCCTGCAGCAGCCTGTTCTGCACGGTCACGGGGATCGTGGCGCTGCGTCCGGACAGGGTGATGTCCGACTTCGGGACGAGCTGGACCTCGCCGACCAGTCCCTGCAGATAGGTGTGCACCGAGTCCCGGTACTGCTGGGCCTCCAGCGGCCTGCCTCGCCACGACGCCGACATGGACCGGTTGACGGCGTTGCCGAAGGGGGTCACCACCCGCTCGGGCTGGGTGAGGATGACCTGGAAGTTGTCGAGCGAGGACTGGATGGACTTGATGTCCTGGAAGGCCTGGGTGGGCAGCTCCTGGCGGCGCAGCTTCTTCGGGTACCGGGAGGCCGGAGGCACCTCGGTGGTCGCTTCCGCGTCCGGCTTGGTCGCCGCCGCCTGGGCCAGCCCCTGGGACTGGGTCCAGCGCTCGTCGTCCAGTGCGTGGAGGGCGCGGGCCATCGACTGCGCCTGGGCGACCGTCGGCGTGCGCTGGGGCGCGACGACGACGGACCGGTCCTTGTCCGTGTCCTGCTCGGCCAGGGCGAGGCTCAGGGCGAGGAACTTCTGCACGGCGAGCGTGGAGTTCCCCGCGTTGCCCATGTCGCCCTGGAAGGCCGTGGAGAGCCGCGCGTCGGAGACCACCGCTGTGGTGCCGCCGCCGATCGGGCGGGCGGCGGAGGGCGTGTACAGCAGGTTCCCGGTCTCTTTGAGACTGTCGCTGCGGGCGATCACGTGGTGGGCACCGGCCGAGGTGGCGACGTCCACGATCGACGGGTCCACCGCACCGTCCACCGGCCATGCGAAGTCGGTCGACGGCTTCAGGTGGAGGATCGTCTCCACCGTCATCCCGGCGACCTCACTGGCGGTCTGCAGATGGCTGAGGGTGCCCGAGACGGTCTTGCCGCGGTGGGCGATCGAGGCCAGGTCCGGGTCGCCGAACGGCAGGGCCACGACCTTGCCCTCGGACACGGCCGCTTCCAACGAGGTGAGCCACTTCTTGGCCACCTCCTGGTTCGTCCCGGCAACCGTGGTGTCGCCGGACCTGACCCGGTAGGGCTTGGTCATCGCATCGACACCGGCCAGCAGGTCCGGATCGATGACCCAGGTCACGGGCAGCTGCCTGCCCAGCGACACCATCTGTTCGAGACGCCCGCCCGGAGCGATCTCGGCGGCGAGGTCGTCGTCGGCGAACACCGGGGTCTGCTGCTCGTCGGAGCCGGTCTCCGCCGTGAGGTGGGCGGATGCGATCAGCGGCCAGAGGTAGCTGATGCCGATCTTCGAGTCGCGTTCCCCGTCCTGCCAGGGGAGGAAGGTCCGTTTGATGCCGAGCACCTGGTCGTACACGGTGTGCGAGGTGTGGCCGGACAGCGAGACACCCAGCTGGTAGACCCCGTCGTCCCCCAGGCCCAGCTTGCTGACGGGGACCGACAGCGTGAAGTCCTGGCTGATGCCCGAACGCAGCTTGTCGATCTCGACCGTGTACTTGCCCCCGATGGGATAGGGGTCGGTGCCGGGCAGGTATCCCGTGCGGCGGGCAGCCGTGTCGATGGAGGTCCGGCTGTAGAGCCGGGGGCCGACCCGCAGGTCCACCTGGGCGTCGGTGACCGTTTCCCTGCCCTTGTTGGTCAGGGTTCCGGAGATCCGCAGTGTGTCCCCCTTCTCAGGGGCGCTGGGGGTGACCTCGTCCAGCGATACGGAGACCGTGCTGGAACCCGTCGGAGCTTTGCTCGTGGTGTCGGCCCGGGCCTGCGGGGCGGATGCACCGGCCAGCAGAGCGGCCACGAGCGGAGCGCCGGCGAGCGCAGCGACTGTGCGCCGCAACCACCGGCGGGCAGGAGAGGGATTCATCCCCTGGATGTCTGCCGCCTCGGCCACGCGTACCCGTCCCTCGTCATCGTCAGCTGCTGTCGATCGTTGTCCGTTGCTGCGTCCCCGCATGGTAACGAGGCGCGGGGGCCAAGTGCTGGGGAGTGTGCTGCATGATCGGGAGAGTCCGGCGGTGCCGAGGGAATGCATGACGCCCGGACCGGCACGGGCACGTACCCTTTTCTGTTGTGCCGAACGCCAACGAAGACAACTCCAGCGCCCTGACCCAGGTGCAGCACCGCGCAGTCAGCGAACGGCTGCGGGTCTCCCCGGTCGCCGACGATCTCGCCCGCCGATTCCAGGATGCCGGATTCAGTCTCGCACTGGTCGGTGGCTCGGTCCGCGACGCACTGCTCGGGAGGCTCGGGAACGACCTGGACTTCACGACCGATGCCCGCCCCGAGGACGTGCTGAAGATCGTCAGGCCGTGGGCCGACTCCGTGTGGGAGGTCGGGATCGCTTTCGGCACGGTGGGCGCGCAGAAGAGCGGCTACCAGATCGAGGTCACGACGTACCGGTCGGAGGCGTACGACAGGACCTCGCGCAAGCCGGAGGTGTCCTACGGCGACTCCATCGAGGATGACCTCGTGCGGCGTGACTTCACGGTCAACGCCATGGCGGTCGCGCTGCCCGAGAAGGGTTTCATCGACCCCCACGGGGGCCTGCAGGACCTGTCCGAGCAGGTCCTGCGCACGCCCGGGACGCCTGAGGAGTCCTTCTCCGACGACCCGCTGCGTATGCTGCGCGCGGCACGGTTCGCCGCACAGCTCGATTTCGAGGTGGCCCCCGAGGTCGTCACCGCCATGACCGAGATGGCGGGCCGGATCGAGATCGTCTCCGCCGAGCGCGTGCGCGAGGAACTGAACAAGCTCCTGCTCTCCTCGCATCCCCGGAAGGGCCTGTCCCTCCTCGTTGAAACGGGGCTTGCTCAGCAGGTCCTGCCCGAGCTGCCCGCGCTCCGGCTTGAGAGTGATGAGCATCACCGGCACAAGGACGTGTACGAGCACTCCCTGACCGTCCTGGAGCAGGCGATCGCCCTGGAGGAGGACGGGCCGGATCTCGTTCTGCGTCTTGCGGCCCTCCTGCATGACATCGGCAAGCCGAGGACGCGCCGCTTCGAGAAGGATGGGCGCGTCTCCTTCCATCACCACGAGGTGGTGGGCGCCAAGATGACCAAGAAGCGCATGACGGCGCTCAAGTACTCCAACGAGATGGTCAAGGACGTATCGAAGCTGGTGGAGCTGCATCTGCGCTTCCACGGCTACGGCGACGGCGAGTGGACCGACTCCGCGGTGCGCCGTTACGTACGGGACGCAGGTCCGCTCCTGGAGCGGCTGCACAAGCTGACCCGGTCGGACTGCACCACGCGGAACAAGCGCAAGGCCGCTGCTCTCTCGCGCACCTACGACGGGCTGGAAGAACGCATTGCCCAGCTGAAGAGCCAGGAAGAGCTGGACGCGATCCGGCCGGACCTGGACGGCAACGAGATCATGCAGATCTTGGGCGTGGGGCCGGGCCCGGTCATCGGCAGGGCGTATGCGTTCCTGCTGGAACTGCGCCTGGAGAACGGCCCGCTGGAACACGCCGAGGCGGTCGCGGAACTGAAGAAGTGGTGGGAGGCGCAGAGCTGAGGCTCTCGCTTCCGGTCAGTGCCGTCGGCGCTCATGTTTCACGCCTCGCACCCACCTCCCCGTACTCGGCCTCCAAGGCGTCGAGCGACCTCATCGCACTGGC
>NZ_JBEYCF010000015.1:0-145185 GCF_040632605.1 Streptomyces sp. NPDC019224
CCCCGCGAAAGCGGGGCCGCCCCTCTCGGCTTACCGGCCGATGGCCGTACCGGAGAAGTCCGGTCAGTTGTGGCCGAAGCGCCGCTGATGCTTACGCGCGACATCGGCAGGGCTGCCCTGGGCCTGCGCCTGGGGCTGGTTCTGCGACTCGAAAGCCGTCGAGCGTGCCTCCTGGGCACCGCGCTCCGCCTGAGAAGCGCGGTCCTGCTGGCTGCCCTGCTTGCGGTTCTTGTTCTTGGCCATGGTGTTCCTCCTGTAAGGACGCTCGGGGCCAGGACCACCATTAGATTCACATAATCGGATAAACATCGCATGTCGGATCATTACCGTGCGTAGCGACGGGGTATGATGCGCGCTTTTCGCGATCCGCCACGCCGATGATCGAGTTCCGGCCGTCAACCCCGGCGCGGTCGGGCAGACTCGAAGGAACCCTGGGAAAACCCGATCCCGAGTGCCTGGAAGAGGGTGGAACGCGTGGACCGTTGCGTCGTCCTGGTGGACGCCGGCTATTTGCTGGGCGCAGCCGCGAGTCTGCTGGCGGGAGAGCCCGCCCGGTCCCGCATCACCGTCGACCACGCGGCCCTCGTCCAGCAGCTGCGCGAACGCGCCGAGGCCGACACCGCACAGCCGCTGCTGCGGATCTACTGGTTCGACGGCGCCCCCGACCGCGTGCCGCAGCCCGAGCACCGCAGGCTGCGCGTCATGCCCCGGGTGACCGTCCGCCTGGGCGCCCTCACCCGCAGTGACGGGCGGTGGGCGCAGAAGGGCGTCGACGCGGCGATGCACGCCGAGCTCACCGAGCTCGCCCGCAACCGCGCCTGCTCCGACGTGGTGCTGGTGACCGGCGACGGCGACCTGCTGCCCGGCCTGATGTCCGCCAAGGAGCACGGCGTCGCCGTCCACCTCTGGGCCGTCCAGGCCGCCGACGGCGACTACAACCAGTCCGAGGACCTGGTCGCCGAGGCCGACGAGCGCCGCGTCCTGGACCGGGCGTGGATCACCCAGGCCGTCCGGGCCAAGGAGACCGGCGGCGCCTGCGCCCCGGCGCCCGTGCCGCGCCCCGAGATCGCCGCGATCCTCTCCGCCCCGCTGCCCGAGTCGGCGCTCGCCGCCTCGGCCGAGCGAGCGTCCCGGGCCGCCGCACAGACCGAGGCCGCCCCCGCCGACGCCGAGGAGGCGGCCCCCGGGTCCGGCGAGGACACCGCCCAGCCCGCACCCGGCCAGGGCGGCAAGGGCGTGCCCACCCCGAAGGACCTCGCCGGCACCCTGCGCGGCCCGCTGGGCCAGCCCGACCGGACCCCCGCCCCCCAGCCCGCGGCGACCCTGCGCTGGTCGTCCGACCGGGGCTGGGTGGAGCGCGGCGGCCCGCTGGGCGAACCTCCGGAGACCGCGTCCCTGCCCACGCTCGCCCAGCTCACCAGCGCCGAACAGCGCTGGGCCGACCGCGAGGAGGACATCACCACGGTCGGCGGCGACCCCTTCGAGGTGGGGCAGGTCTTCGCCCGGCGCTGGATGGAACGGCTCCCGGAGACCGGTCACCTGCCGAAGCTGTCCGCCCTCTACCCGCGCATCCCCCACCGCATCGACGGCGAGCTCCTGCGGTACGCGGCACGCTTCGGCCTCCTCGCCCACAAGGACGACCAGATCGACGAGCACGACCGGTACGCGATCCGGGCGGGCTTCTGGCGCGAGATCGACGTACGGACGGCGGGCGACCACGCCCCGGCGACCGAGCGGGCGGCGGAGAAGGCCGGGAAATCGGGCCCGGCCGGAGACTGAGGCCGCATTCCGCCGAGGGGCCGCTCGGCCCGCCCGCCGTTCGCCGCGCCGATGTCCGATCGGTACGGCCCCGGGCGTAATGCCGGTCCCCGGACCCCGTACTCTCGTACCTCGTGAGTACGGGGACAGCACAGGCGCCGACGGCGAACGGCACCGTGTGCGCGGTGCGTGATCTGGTGAAGACCTACCCCCCGGCCCGGGGCCGCCGGGGCACGCCCGCGACCCCGGAAGTACGCGCCACCGACGGCATCAGCCTCGACGTCCGGCGCGGTGAGATCTTCGGACTGCTCGGGCCCAACGGAGCCGGCAAGTCCACCCTCGTACGGCAGCTCACCGGGCTGATGCGGCCCGACTCCGGCAGCGTCGACATGCTGGGCCACGACCTCGTACGCCACCCCGAGCGGGCCTCCCGGCTGATCGGCTACCTCGGGCAGGAGTCCACCGCGCTCGACGAACTGACCGTCGCCCTCGCCGCCGAGACCACCGGGCGGCTGCGCGGCCTGCCCGTGCGCGAGGCGCGGGCCGAGCGTGACACCGTCCTGGACGAGCTCGGGCTCGCCGACATCGCGGGCCGTCCGCTGAAGAAGCTCTCCGGCGGTCAGCGGCGGCTCGCCTGCGTCGCCGCCGCGCTCGTCGGGGAGCGCCCGGTGCTCGTCCTGGACGAGCCGACGACCGGCATGGACCCGGTGGCCCGGCGCGCCGTCTGGGCGGCCGTGGACCGCCGGCGCGCCGAGCGCGGGGCCACGGTCCTGCTCGTCACCCACAACGTCATCGAGGCCGAGACCGTCCTCGACCGGGTCGCCGTCATCGAGCGCGGCAAGGTCATCGCCTGCGACACCCCCGCCGGGCTCAAGGAGCGCGTCGCCGGCGAGGTCCGGGTCGAGCTGGTGTGGCGCGAGCGCGCCCCCCTGGAGATCCCCGAGGTCGCGGCCCTGCGCGCGTCCGCCCAGGAGTCCGGGCGCCGCTGGGTGCTGCGGCTCGCGCCCGACGAGGCGCGGGCGGCGGTCGCCGCGGTGACCGGTGGCGCGGCCTTCGCCGCGCTCGACGACTTCAGCCTGGCGACGCCGAGCCTGGAGGACGTCTACCTCGCGCTCGGCGGTGGCGCGATCAAGGGACTGGTGAAGGCATGAGCGGAATCGGTGCGGTGGCCGGGGCGGCCGCGACGCTCGCGCCCCGGGCCCGGCTGTTCCCCGCCCTCGCGGCCGTCTACCGCGCCCAGCTCTCCCGGGCCCGGGTCGCCCGCATCCCGCTGCTGTTCGTGGCGACCTTCCAGTCCGTCGGGATCATGATCCTGATGCGCGGGGTGGTGGACGGCGGTGCCGAGGCGCGGGCCGTCGTCGCCGGCTCCAGCGTCCTGGTCGTCGCCTTCGTCGCCCTGAACCTGCTCGCCCAGTACTTCGGGCAGCTCCGGGCCGGCGGCGGGCTCGACCACTACGCGACCCTGCCCGTGCCGCCCGCCGCCGTGGTGCTCGGCGCGGCCGGGGCGTACGCCTCCTTCACCGTGCCCGGCACCGTCGTCACGGCGGTGACCGGCAGCATGCTGTTCGGGCTGCCGATGGCCCACCTGTGGGTGCTCGTCGCCGTCGTCCCGCTCTCCGGCGCCGCCCTCTCCGGCCTCGGCGCCGCGCTCGGGCTCCTCGCCCCGCGCCAGGAACTCGCCACCCTGCTCGGGCAGCTGGGGATGTCCGCCGCGCTCCTGCTGGGCGTCCTGCCGGCCGACCGGCTGCCGGAGCCGATCGGCTGGGCGCGCGATCTGCTGCCGTCCACGTACGGGGTCGAGGCGCTGTCCCGGTCCTTCGGCGCCCACCCCGACTGGGCGGTGGTCGCCCTCGACCTGGCGGTCTGCGCCGTGGTCGGCGTGGTCTCGCTCGCCGTGGCGACCTGGGCGTATCGCAGGGCAGCGGTCCGGTGAGGCATGGCTCGCGGGCGCCTGGCACGATGGCACGGTGACCGCACCTCTGACGCCGCCGCACCGGCCCTCGTCCGACGACCACCACGACCGGCAGAAGCAGACGGCGGGGGGTGAGCCCGCGGGGCCGCTCGGCGCGCCGGGGTCCCACAGCCCCCAGGGTTCCCACTGGGTGCCGTCCCAGGAGGGGCGGGAGGAGCTGCGTGCGGATCTGCGCCGTGCGGGCCTCGTCGCGGCCGTGGTGACGGTCGCGGGCGTGCTGATGGGGTTCCTGTGGCTGTGGCTGGCTCCCCGGGTGCCGCTCGTCTCCGACAGCACGGCCGTCTTCCTCAGCGACAGCGAGGGCGAGGAGGCGATCGGCGCCGACGGCACGTTCGCCCTGCTGGGGCTGGCGTTCGGGGCGGTCTCGGCGGGCCTGGTCTTCTGGTTCCACCGGCGCGGCGGGATCTGGCCGACGGTGGGCCTCGCGGTCGGCAGCGTGCTCGGTTCGCTGCTGGCCTGGCAGCTCGGGACGCGGTTGGGGCCGACGGACGACGTGGTGGCGCATGCGCGGGAGGTCGGCAAGGGTGTGATCTTCGATGCGCCGCTGGAGATGCATGCCAAGGGGGTGCTGCTGGCTTGGGGGCTGGCGGCGATGGCGGTGCACCTGGCGCTCACCGCGGCCTGGGGGCCGCGGGAGTTCGAGGGTGAGTGGGCGTCCCACGGGGGGTGGGGTTCGCCTTCGGGGCACCCGTCGCCGTCCGGGCCCTCGTCGCCGTCCGGGGCGGGTGGGGGCGCGTCGCCGGACGCGCCGTCCGACAAGGCGTAGGGGGCGCTGCGCGGGGCCTGTTCCCCACCCCTTCCCGAAACCGCCCCCGCGCCTCAATCGCCGGCGGGGCCGGGTCCGGCCGGCCCGTCCGGCGTTCGAGGACGGAACCGGTGGGCCGGGGTTCCGAGCCCCACGGCCCCGCTACCCCCGGCCGATGTCCGCGAACACCGCGTCCGTCAGGGCCGCCAGGTCCTCCGGCGACAGCTCCACCTCCAGGCCGCGGCGGCCCGCCGACACGCAGATCGTGGCATGGGCGCGGGCCGAGGCGTCCAGGACGGTGGGGAGGCGTTTGCGCTGGCCCAGGGGGGAGATGCCGCCCCGGACGTAGCCCGTGGTGCGTTCGGCCGCGGCCGGGTCCGCCATCGTGGCGCGTTTGCCGCCGGCCGCCGCGGCCAGGGCCTTCAGGTCCAGGGAGCCGGCGACCGGGACGACCGCGACCGTCAGGCGGCCGTCCACGTCGGCGACCAGGGTCTTGAAGACGCGGTCGGGGGAGACGCCCAGGGCCTGGGCCGCCTCCTCGCCGTAGGAGGGCGACGCGGGGTCGTGCTCGTACGCGTGCACGGTGAAGGCCGTGCCCGCCGCGGTGAGCGCGACCGTGGCGGGGGTGCCGCCGGACTGGGACTTCTTCTGCTTCTTGGCCACGGGCGCGGTCCCTCCGGGTCGCTCGGTCAGTTGGGGTGCGTCGGGGCGGCGGTCAGGTCCACCGCCGGGAGCGACGGCAGGTGCCGGATCACCGCGGTCTCCGAGCGCAGGATCCGCAGCTCCTCGCGGAGCCGGGTCGCGGTGTCCGGGGCCTGGAGGAGGCGCTGCTTGGCGGGGACGTCCAGGATCACCGTGGAGGCGACCAGGTAGGAGACGACCGACGGGTCGTCCGGCAGGTCCGCGCCCGTGGTCAGGGAGCTCTCGCTCGCACCGGCCAGCCGCTTCTGGTAGCCGCGGAAGGCGCGCAGGACACCCTCGGCGAGCGTGCCCGCCTCGTCGCCCGGGTCCTCCTCCAGCTCCTCCAGCTCGGCCATGAGGAACGGGCCGCTCGCGTCCACCGACAGCAGCCGGACCCGGGTGGTGCCGGTGGCCAGGACTTCGAAGCTGCCGTCCGCGCGCTCCCGGATGGTCGCGGCGTCGGCGACGCAGCCCACCCGGTGCAGCGCCTGGACGGGGTCGGCGCCGAAGCCGTCCGCCGGGCCGCGTTCGACAGGCCCGCGCACCGCCTCCGGCATGCCCAGACCCGTGACGGCGGTCTCGCGGCCGTCCCGGATGGCGACCACGGCGAACCGGCGCGGTTCGTCCTCGTCGATGGTCAGGAGCTCACGCATCATGGCGCGATATCGCTCCTCGAAGACGTTGAGGGGCAGCACGAGGCCGGGGAACAGCACCGCGTTCAGCGGAAACAGAGGCATGCGGGCGGTGGTCACAGCGGTCAAGCGTAATGGCCGCGCGCCGGTCCCCGTCCTGCTCCCCGGCGCAGCGGGGTCGCGGAGGCCACCCGGAGCCGTGCGGTGTCCCGCGCCTCCAGGAACCGGCCCAGCGGATCGCCGGACACCGACGCCCACGGGAACGAGGCCGCGTGCGGCCCGATCCGGCGGAACTGTTCCAGCGCCTCGCCCCACCGGCCCCGTACCACCAGCACGTACGCGAGCAGATTGCGCACCTCGGCCGGCCACGGGTCGCCCGGGGCGAAAGCGGCCGACAGCGAGATCGCCAGGTCCGCCGCCGCGTCGATCCGGTCCTCCTGCACCGAGGTCGAGCGGGCGCCGGTCCCCTCGGCCAGCATCGCGAAGGCCGCACGCAGCGGCAGCGCCTGGACCAGGGAGCTGGGCACCGAGTCCTCGGCGGCCCGCTCGGCGAAGTCGAAGCACTCGCGGTGCGAGCCGTACCAGGCGGCCGAGAGGTACTGCAGGGCGGCGACATGGCAGCCGTAGTGGTGCGTGGAACGCTGGAGGGCCTGCTCCCACAGCGCCTCGAACGTGGTGTGTGCGGCCTGCGTGCCCCGGGCGTGGTCCAGCGCGAGGCGCCAGGGCACCGGGTCCCGCGGATCGCCGGCCGCGGCCGCCGTGATCAGCGGCCCCACCTCGCGCAGCTGCTCCGCGCGGGCCGGTGACTCCCAGGCGCGGTCGACGGCGAGCTGCGCCTTGACGAGCAGGGCGTCCGGGTCGTGCGGGGCGGCGGTCAGCCAGTCCCCGAGCCAGCCGTCCCGGTTGCGGGCGAACGCGACGAGCCGTCTCAGATAGCGGTCCCGGCTCTCCCACTCGGCCGTGTCCCGGGTGGTCGCCAGGAGCTTGGCGGCCGGTTCGTGCTCCCCGGCGGCTGCGGCCACCAGGGCGGGGGACAGCCGTTCGTCGGGGGCGTCGAGCAGGACCGCATGGTCCGCGGGCAGCCCGGTGGACAGCGCCGGGGTGTGCCGGATCACGCGCGCGGTTCGGAGCAGAGCGCGGAGGAAAGGCATGGTGCAGACCATTGAAAAGCGCTGGTGGAGGCGGCGCCAGGGGGAGCGCTGTGAAGCTTTGGTGCCGAGTCGATGGGTTGTCCGGCCGTCAGTCAAGGAGGGGTAAAGGAACGCGGGGATTATGGCTGATTCTCGTGGGTGCGGGGCAGAAGGCCCGTGGTCTGGCCCCGGCGGTGGCGGGGCGCCGGCCGGCCGGGCCGGGGCGGACCCCCGCTCGCGCCCTGGTGTCCGGTTCAGCCGCGACGCAGCAGCCGGGAGGCGCCCGCCGCGACCGCCGTGGCCAGTATCCACCCCACCAGGATCAGCGCGGCCGCCATCCACTGCCAGCCGCCCTCCAGTCGCCAGTAACCGTCCTGGCCGAGATCGATCACCGGGATGAGCAGATCCAGCGCGTACAGCGCCGCGTTCCACCGGGGATGCTCCTCGCCCTTGATCGAGACCGGCTCGTACCGCGAGAACGCCAGCGTGCCCGCCGCCCACAGCACCGCCATCCACACCGCGGCCCGCCCCGGCCGGTAGCCGTACGCCACCGTCCAGTCCTGGAGGTAGCCCCAGAGCTTCCCGGCGAGCGGCAGCGTCTCGCGACGGCGGCGCTGCTTGGCGAGCAGCACCTCCCGGGCGTCCGCGTCCTCGCCGCTGCCCCGGAGCACGGCCGCCAGCCGCTCGTACGGCTCCGGCACGTACTCCGGGGTCGCCGCCGCCACCCACTCCAGGCGCCGGGAGAGCGGGAAGTGCCCGTACGGGACGAGGTTCTCGTACACGAACCCGCCCATCGCCAGGCCGCCGGGGCCCGGCCAGCTCGTCGACACGTCGATCAGCGTGACGACCTTCGCGCCGTTGAGCACGACCCGGCCGCGCACCGGGCGCTCGGGGTTGAACCGCAGCTCCGGGGTGACCGTCCGGCGCAGCGACAGCTCCTCGTGCGTGTCCAGCACGAACACCGCCTTGTGCAGGTCCACCGCGTCACCGAACCTGCCGTCGTCCAGCCGCACCCCGCCCCGGCAGCGGAACACCTGCGAGCGGGTCCCGTGGGCCGGGGTCGGCGAGGTGGCGATGCCGTACGGGGGAGTGGTGCCCTGGTTCCCCGTGTCCACGCTGACCCACGCCTCGCTCATGTACAGCGTCCGCTCGACGCTGAGCTGCGGGGCGTTCAGCGCGCGACGGCCCCGGACCGCCCGCAGCCTGCTGCCGCGCAGGCTCAGCGAGCCGCCCACCTTCGCCCCGCGCAGGCTCAGCTCGCCCAGCATGTCGGCCATCTCGGCCTGGAGGTCCTGGGCGACCGTCAGCCCGTCCCCCAGCAGCGCCCGCCCCTGCCGGTCCGGGCCGACCTCGATCTGGTTGATCAGCAGGTCCGTACCGATCTGCGCGTCCGTGAGCCGGATGCCGCGCTCCACCCGGCAGCGCGGCAGATGCAGATCGCCCTCCGTGCGCAGCCGGGCCGCCTCGAGGCGCGGCACCGCGCACCCCACCAGCCGCAGCGTCGTGAAGTGGCACTCCGGGAACGCCACCTCCTCGTCGAACCGGCAGCCGGTCAGCTCCACGTACGGATCGACGCGCCCGCCCGCCAGGTCCAGCTTTCCCGTGATCCGTACGCCCCAGAGCTTCAGCGCCGTCACCCGGCCGGGCCGGGCCGGCGGGCCGCTCAGCAGGAGCCGGGCGACGGCCCGGGCCCCCACGCTGCGCTCGGGGCCCCACTCGTGCGGGGCGAACGGATCGTCCAGGGCCCTGTCGCGGGCCCGGAGGTCGTAGGTCGTGCCCTTCCGGAAGGACTGCCACATGCCCAGCTCCGCCGCGCTGAGGCCGTCCGGGAGGTCCTCGTCGTGCTGCTCCGTCACCGGTGCCCCTTTCGTTCGGAGGCGTGTTCCCGTTATTCCCTCTGAGTGACCGGATGAACGCACATAGTCAGCCGTCACAGCGGCGGCATGTATCAGCCAGTGATACGGCCGTCCGGTCGCGTGCGGCGGTCTGCGAGAATTGCGGTGTGATCTCTCGAATCGATCTGCGCGGCGATGCCCTCCCCGAGGGCGGCGCCCTGCGCGACCTGCTGCCCCGTGCCGAGTTCGACGTGGAAGCCGCCCTGGAGACGGTGCGGCCCATCTGCGAGGACGTACGCCATCGTGGCTCGGCGGCAGTGATCGACTGGGGGGAGAAGTTCGACGGCGTCCGGCTGGAATCGGTCCGGGTGCCCGCCGCCGCCCTCGCCCGGGCGCTGGAGGAGCTGGATCCCGCCGTCCGAGCCGCCCTCGAGGAGTCCGTCCGCCGCGCCCGTCTCGTCCACCGCGCCCAGCGCCGCAGCACGCACACCACCCAGGTCGTCCCCGGCGGCACCGTCACCGAGAAGTGGGTGCCCGTCGACCGCGTCGGGCTCTACGTGCCGGGCGGCCGCGCGGTCTACCCGTCCTCCGTCGTGATGAACGTCGTCCCGGCCCAGGAGGCGGGCGTCCCGGGCCTCGCCGTCTCCTCGCCGCCGCAGAAGGAGTTCGGCGGACTGCCGCACCCCACGATCCTGGCCGCCTGCGCCCTGCTCGGGGTGGACGAGGTCTACGCCGCCGGCGGTGCCCAGGCCGTCGCGATGTTCGCGTACGGCACCGAGGACTGCCTGCCCGTCGACCTGGTCACCGGCCCCGGCAACATCTACGTCGCCGCCGCCAAGCGCCTCCTCAAGGGCCGTATCGGCATCGACGCCGAAGCCGGACCCACCGAGATCGCCATCCTGGCCGACGCCACCGCCGACCCGGTGCACGTCGCCGCCGACCTGATCAGCCAGGCCGAGCACGACCCGATGGCCGCCGCCGTGCTGGTCACCGACTCCGAGGAGCTGGCCGCCGCCACCGAGGCCGAACTGGCCCCGCAGGTCGCCGCGACCAAGCACGTCAAGGAGCGCATCGAGCCCGCCCTGGCCGGCCGGCAGTCCGCGATCGTCCTGGTCAACGACCTGGAGGACGGGCTCACCGTCGTCAACGCGTACGCCGCCGAGCACCTGGAGATCCAGACCGCCGACGCCGCCGCCCTCGCCGACCGGGTCCGCAACGCCGGCGCGGTCTTCGTCGGCCCCTGGTCGCCCGTCTCGCTCGGCGACTACTGCGCCGGCTCCAACCACGTCCTGCCCACCGGCGGCTGCGCCTGCCACTCCTCGGGCCTGTCCGTGCAGTCCTTCCTGCGCGGCATCCACATCGTCGACTACACGCGCGACGCGCTCGCCGAGGTCACCCACCACGTGGTGACCCTCGCCGAGGCGGAGGACCTCCCCGCCCACGGTGCCGCGCTCAAGGCCAGGTTCGGGTGGAAGGTTCCCCAGCAGTGACGAACAGCGACACCGGCGGACCCACGGCCAACCCGTGGGACGCCCTGCCCATCCGCGACGAACTGCGCGGCCAGTCCCCGTACGGCGCGCCCCAGCTCGACGTCCCCGTGCGGCTCAACACCAACGAGAACCCCTACCCGCTGCCCGACGCGCTCGTCGACCGCATCGCCGAACGGGTCCGCGAGGCCGCCCGCGATCTCAACCGCTACCCCGACCGCGACGCCGTCGAACTGCGCACCGAGCTCGCCCGCTACCTCACCCGCACCGCCGGACACCGCGTCGAGGCCGCCAACGTCTGGGCCGCCAACGGCTCCAACGAGGTCCTCCAGCAGCTGCTGCAGACCTTCGGCGGGCCCGGCCGCACCGCGATCGGCTTCGAGCCCTCGTACTCGATGCACGCGCTCATCTCCCGGGGCACCGGCACCGGCTGGATCTCCGGGCCGCGCAACGAGGACTTCACCATCGACGTCGACGCCGCCCGCGCGGCCATCGCCGAGCGCCGCCCCGACGTCGTCTTCATCACCTCCCCCAACAACCCCACCGGCACCGCCGTCGACGCGGACACCGTCCTCGCGCTGTACGAGGCCGCGCAGGCCGCCAAGCCGTCGATGGTCGTCGTGGACGAGGCGTACGGCGAATTCAGCCACCACCCCTCGCTGCTCCCGCTGATCGAGGGCCGCCCCCACCTGGTCCTCTCGCGGACCATGTCGAAGGCGTTCGGCGCCGCCGGGCTCCGCCTCGGCTACCTGGCCGCCGACCCCGCCGTGGTCGACGCGGTCCAGCTGGTCCGGCTGCCGTACCACCTGTCCTCCGTCACCCAGGCCACCGCGCTCGCCGCCCTGGAGCACACCGATACGCTCCTCGGGTACGTCGCTCAGCTCAAGAGCGAGCGCGACCGGCTCGTCACCGAGCTGCGCGGCCTCGGCTTCGACGTCACCGAATCGGACGCCAACTTCGTCCAGTTCGGCCGCTTCGCCGACAGCGGCACCGCCTGGCGGCAGATCCTCGACCGGGGCGTCCTGGTCCGGGACAACGGCGTACCGGGATGGCTGCGGGTCTCCGCGGGGACCCCGGCAGAGAACGACGCGTTCCTCGATGCGGTGCGCGGACTGAAGAAGGAGCACGACGCATGACTCGCGAGGCCCGCACGGGACGCGTGGAGCGGACCACCAAGGAGACGTCCGTGGTCGTCGAGATCAACCTCGACGGCACCGGCGAGGTCGACGTCTCGACCGGGGTCGGCTTCTACGACCACATGCTCGACCAGCTCGGCCGGCACGGGCTGTTCGACCTCACCGTCAAGACCGACGGCGACCTGCACATCGACTCGCACCACACCATCGAGGACACCGCCCTCGCGCTCGGCGCCGCCTTCAAGCAGGCGCTCGGCGACAAGGTCGGCATCTACCGGTTCGGCAACTGCACCGTCCCGCTGGACGAGTCGCTCGCCCAGGTCACCGTCGACCTCTCCGGCCGCCCCTACCTGGTGCACACCGAGCCCGAGAACATGGCGCCGATGATCGGCGCGTACGACACGACGATGACCCGGCACATCCTGGAGTCCTTCGTCGCCCAGGCGCAGATCGCCCTGCACGTCCACGTCCCGTACGGACGCAACGCGCACCACATCGTGGAGTGCCAGTTCAAGGCGCTCGCCCGCGCCCTGCGCTACGCCAGCGAGCGCGACCCGCGCGCGGCCGGCATCCTCCCGTCCACGAAGGGCGCCCTGTGACCGGCCTGAACACCATCCTGATCCTGGTCGGCCTGTTCCTGGCCGGCGGGGTCTACTCCTTCTCCAAGCAGGGCATGCCCAAGGGCGTCATCGTCCTCCTCGCCATCGCCTCACTGATGTGCCTGGCGGCGGGTGTCCTGCGCATTCAAGGTCTCTGGGACTAGGAAGCGACGAGCGACACGTGGATACGAAGAAGAAGGTCGTCGTCTTCGACTACGGCTTCGGCAACGTCCGTTCCGCCGAGCGCGCCCTCGCCCACGTCGGCGCGGACGTCGAGATCACCCGCGACTTCGACACCGCGATGAACGCCGACGGGCTGCTGGTGCCCGGCGTCGGCGCGTTCTCGGCGTGCATGGAGGGCCTGAAGAAGGCCCGCGGCGAGTGGATCATCGGGCGCAGGCTGGCCGGCGGACGCCCCGTCATGGGCATCTGCGTCGGCATGCAGATCTTGTTCGAGCGCGGCATCGAGCACGGCGTGGAGACCGAGGGCCTCGACGAGTGGCCCGGCACGGTCGGCCCGCTGAAGGCCGACGTCGTCCCGCACATGGGCTGGAACACCGTCGAAGCCCCCGAGGAATCCCAGCTGTTCGCCGGCCTCGACCCCGAGGCCCGGTACTACTTCGTGCACTCCTACGCGGCGCACGACTGGAGCCTCGAAGTCACCAACCCGAAGATCCGTGCCCCCCGGGTCACCTGGGCCACGCACGGCGAACGGTTCGTGGCGGCCGTGGAGAACGGCGCGCTGTGGGCCACCCAGTTCCACCCCGAGAAGTCCGGCGATGCCGGCGCCCAGCTGCTGACCAACTGGATCGAGACGCTGTAATGCCGAAGCTTGAACTGCTCCCCGCCGTAGACGTCCGCGACGGCCAGGCGGTCCGCCTGGTGCACGGCGAGTCCGGCTCCGAGACCTCCTACGGCTCCCCGCTGGAGGCCGCACTCGCCTGGCAGCGGGCCGGCGCCGAGTGGCTGCACCTCGTCGACCTGGACGCCGCCTTCGGCACCGGGGACAACCGCGCCCTCATCGCCGAGGTCGCCGGTGCCATGGACATCAAGGTCGAGCTGTCCGGCGGCATCCGCGACGACGCCTCGCTCGCCGCCGCCCTCGCCACCGGCTGCCGCCGGGTCAACCTCGGCACCGCCGCCCTGGAGACCCCGGAGTGGGTCGCCAAGGTCATCGCCGAGCACGGCGACCAGATCGCCGTCGGCCTCGACGTGCGCGGCACCACGCTGCGCGGCCGGGGCTGGACCCGCGACGGCGGCGACCTCTACGAGACGCTGGCCCGCCTCGACTCCGAGGGCTGCGCCCGTTACGTCGTCACCGACATCGCCAAGGACGGCACGCTCCAGGGCCCCAACCTGGAGCTCCTGAAGAACGTCTGCGCCGCCACCGACAAGCCCGTCGTCGCCTCCGGCGGCGTCTCCTCGCTCGAGGACCTGCGGGCCATCGCCTCACTGGTCCCGGCGGGCGTCGAGGGCGCGATCGTCGGCAAGGCCCTGTACGCGAAGGCGTTCACCCTCGAAGAGGCGCTGGAGGCGGTCTCCGCATGACCGGGTCCGCATCCGTGCGCCGCGTCTCCTCCGGCGCCCCGTGGGAGGAGAAGTTCGGCTACTCCCGCGCCGTCGAACTGCCGAACGGCCTGGTGCTGGTGTCCGGCTGTACGTCGGTGGTGGGCGGCGAGATCGCCGCCGGCGGCCCCTACGAGCAGACCGTCACCGCCTTCGGCATCGCCTTCGAGGCGCTGAAGGAACTGGGCCTGGGCCGCGAGGACGTCGTCCGCACCCGGATGTACGTCATGCACGCCCGGGACACCGACGAGGTCGGCCGCGCACACAAGGAGCTGTTCGACGCCGTGCGCCCCGCCGCCACCATGGTCGTCGTCTCCGGCTTCGTCGACCCGAGCCTGGTCGTCGAGGTCGAGGTCGAGGCCTACCGGGCGGGTGCGCGATGAGCCTCGCGGTACGCGTCATCCCCTGCCTCGACGTGGACAACGGGCGGGTCGTCAAGGGCGTCAACTTCCAGAACCTGCGCGACGCGGGCGACCCCGTCGAGATGGCGAAGCTGTACGACGCCGAGGGCGCCGACGAGCTGACCTTCCTGGACATCACCGCGTCCAGCGGCGACCGGGAGACCACCTACGACGTGGTGCGCCGCACCGCCGAACAGGTCTTCATCCCGCTCACCGTCGGCGGCGGCGTCCGCACCCCGGACGACGTCGACAGGCTGCTGCGGGCCGGCGCGGACAAGGTCGGCGTCAACACCGCGGCCATCGCCTGCCCGGAGCTGATCCGGGAGATCGCCGAGCGCTTCGGCCGCCAGGTCCTGGTGCTCTCGGTGGACGCCCGGCGCACCCCCGCCGGCACGTTCGAGGTCACCACGCACGGCGGCCGCCGGGGCACCGGCATCGACGCCGTCGAGTGGGCCCACCGGGCCGCCGAGCTCGGCGCCGGCGAGATCCTGCTCAACTCGATGGACGCCGACGGCACGAAGGACGGCTACGACACCGAGATGATCGCCGCCGTCCGCGAGCACGTCCGCGTCCCCGTCATCGCCTCCGGCGGCGCCGGTCGGCTCGCGGACTTCGCACCGGCCGTCGAAGCCGGCGCCGACGCGGTCCTGGCCGCGTCCGTCTTCCACTTCGGCGACCTGCGGATCTCCGAGGTCAAGGGCGCGCTCGAGGAAGCCGGACACCCGGTGCGCTGACCGGCCCGGTTGTGCGCGTGCACAGACGTGGGGCGCCCTTCCCTGGGAGGGCGCCCCACGGCCGTACGCGCGCCTTCCGGGCGGGTGCGCCCCGGCCTAGCGTGCCGGGCGTGACTCCCCCCACGACCGTACGCAGTCCGCTCCGGCTGTACGGCCGCAGCGGTGAACTCGCCGTTCTCGACACGCTGCTGACGCGCCTTCAGTACGGCGACGGCGGTGCCCTGGTCCTGACGGCCCCGCCCGGCGCGGGCCGCACCGCCCTCCTGGACCGCGCCGTCGCGGCGCACCGCGAACGGTGCTCCGGGCCCGTCCTCCACACGACCGCGGCCCCGGCCGAGCGGTGGGTGCCCCACAGCGGCCTGCACGCCCTGCTGTGTTCGGCGCCCGGCGCGCTCGGCGGGGCGTTGCGCGACGGCCTTGCGCCCGGTGCCCCGGACCGGGGGGCGCGTGAGGTCCCGGCGCCCGGCGGCTTCGACCGGAGGGCGGGTGAGGGCATCGCCTCCGGCGGCTTCGACCGGTTGTTGCGTGAGGGCGGCGCGTCCGGCGCCCCCGGCCGGGTGCCCTCCGGCGGTCTTGTGGCCGCGGCCCCGGGCCGGGGGTCGCGTGACGGCCTTGCGCCCGGCGCCTCCGACCGGATGCCGCGCGAGAATCCCGCGCCCGGCGCCCTCGACCGGGTGTTGCGCGACGGCCTCGCCCCCGCCGCCCTGCTCGCCCTTCTGCGGCGGCTCGGCGCCGAGCGGCCGTTGCTGGTCTGCGTGGACGACGCCCACCTCTGGGACCCCGACTCGCGCGCCGCCCTCACCTTCGCCGCCCGTCGGCTCGGGCCGGGCAGCCGGGTCGCCGTGCTGATCGGCGCCGGGGACGAGGCCGGCTTCGTCGGCCTGCCCGCGCTCCGGCTCGGCCCCCTCCACGACGACGCCGCCACCGCGCTCCTGGACCGGCTCACCGAAGAGGCCGGCGCGGACCGGGCCGACCCGGTGGTGCGCGGCGAACTGCTCCGGGAGGCGGCCGGGAACCCCCGGCTGCTCACCGACCTCACCGGCCGGCTCACCCCCGGCCAGCTCGCCGGGCAGGCCCCGCTGCCGCACCCGCTGCCCGGCGGCGACGAGGTCCTGGCCGCCCACGTCGCCCGCCTCGACCACCTTCCGGCCGACACCCGCACCCTCCTCCTGGTCGCCGCCGCCGCCCACGAGCACGAGCCGGAGGGCACCGGCGCGGACCTCGCCCTCGTGCGCCGCGTCGCCGTGGCGGCCGCCGTCCCGGCCGCCGCGCTCGACCTCGCCCTGCTCACCCCCGGCGGCACTGCGGGTGTGCTCCAACGGGCGGGCGACCGCGTCCACTTCAGCCAACCGCTGCTGCGCCGCGCCCTCCTGCACCGGGCGCCTCCGCACCGCCGCCGCGCTGTGCACGACCTGCTCGCCGACCGTCTCGCAGCCGGGCCGTGCGCCCTCGCCGCCCTCGTCCAGCGGGCCTGCGCCGCCCCCGGCCCCGACGCCCGGCTCGCGGCCGCGCTGGAGGCCGCCGCCGCGCCACCCCGGCCGCACGCCGAGCGGGCCGCCGCGCTCGCCCGCGCTGCCGCCCTGACCCCGGACGGGGCGGCGCGGGCAGCCCGGTTCACGGCGGCCGCCGAGCAGACCCGGCTCGCGGGGGACCCCGGGCGGGCCCGCGCCCTGCTGGCCCGGGCCGGTCACCGTCCCGGGCACGGCGCCGCGCACCACGTACGCGGCCTGCTCACCCTCGGGGACGGACCGGCCCCCGACGCCCGCGAGACCCTGCTCACCGCCGCCGGCCTGCTCGCCCCGCACGAACCCGGCCGGGCCCGCGACGCCCTCCTCGGGGCCGCCGAGGCCGCCTGGGCGGCGGGCGACGCCCTCGGGTATCTCGACGCGCTGACCCGTATCCCCGAAGACAGGGCCGACCGCGCCCTCGCGCAGTACCGGGACGGCATGTGCGCCGTGCTGCGCGGCCGGCTCGGCGAGGGCCACGCGCTGCTGCGCCGCTGCCTGGGCTCCGCCGCCCGGAGCCAGGACCCCGAGACGCTGCTGCGCGCCGGGGCGGCGGGGCTGGTGCTCGGCGACCTCGACGCCGCCTGCCGGGCCGGATCCCGCGCGCTGGCCGCCGTGCACACGAGTGGCGCCGACGCTCTGCTGCCACAGGCCCTGGAGCACCTGGCCTACGCGGAGCTGCGCGCCGGCCGGCACGCCCGGGCCCGGGCCCACGCGCTGGACGGCCTGCGCGCGGCCCGCCGTACCGGCCGGCCCAACACCGCCGCCCATCTGCACGCCGTGCTCGCCCTCGCCGCATCCGTGGAGAGCGGGACACAGGAGTGCGCGGCCCACGCCGACGCCGCGCTGGAGGGTGCGGCACCGCACGGACTCGTCCAGGCCGCGACCCTGGCCACCTGGGCGCAGGCCCGCGCCGATCTGGCGGCGGGGCGCCCGGCCGAGGCGGCGGCCCGGCTCGACCCGCTGGTCAGGCCGGGCCCCCGGCGCGGCCACTTCGCCACCCGGATGCTCGCCGTGCCCTGCTACGTCGAGGCGTCGGTGCTGTCCGGGCGGGCGGTCCGGGGCGGGGGAGCGGACCCGGTGGCCGATGCCGTGGCGGAGTTCGCCGTATGGGCCACCCGCACCACCGACCCCCAGGTCCCCGCCCAACTGGCCCGCTGCCGGGCCCTGCTGGCACCGGCGAGCGAGGTCGCCGGGCGGTACGGGGAGGCGCTCGCCCACCACGGGCGGGCCGGCGGTGACTTCGAACAGGCCCGCACCCGGCTCCTGTTCGGGTCCTGGCTGCGCAGGCGACGCCGCACCCGCGAGGCCCGCGAGCCCCTGCGGGACGCCCTGGTGGGGTTCGAACGGTGCGGCGCGGCGGCCTGGACGGGCCGCGCGAGCGGCGAACTGCGGGCCGCCGGCGAGGCGGTGGAGGTACCGGCCCCCTCCGGGGCGGCCGCACCGCTGGCCGCGCTCACCCCGCAGCAGCAGCGGATCGCCCGGTGCGTGGCGGAGGGGGCCACCAACCGGGAGGTGGCGCTTCGGCTCTCGGTGAGCACCCGGACCGTCGACCACCATCTGCGCAACGTGTTCGCCGCCCTGGGCGTGCGCTCGCGGACGGAGTTGGCCGGGCTGCTGGGGAACGGGCGCTGACACCACCGGGGTTGCAGGACTGTGATGAGAAGGAGGCCGCACACCTCTAGGTACCGACTGGGCGGTATGTCATTCTGCGGGCGTCAGGATCATTCGGTGCGCCCGCGCCTCGTGCTGGGCGGGGCGGACCGGAGCCGGCCGCCCAGCGAGCCGGCCGAATCCCGGTGGAGGCCGCCATGCCACAGGTCGTACGTTCACGGGTCAGGGCGCTGCACGCGCCGCCGCCCGTCGCCCCGGTCCCGCGCCGCTTCCGTTCGCTGGCCGATCGCGAGGCCGTCGCCGTCCTGCACCGGGCCGCCCGGGTGCTGGTGGCGTCGCTGCCGGCGCTGACGGACCGGCTGGTGGAGGCGCTGCGGGAGCAGGAGCCCGCCTACCGGGCGGCGATCGAGGGCGACCCGGCGGAGATCTGGCAGGAGGTGTACCACTCGCTGCGGCACAATGTCGGATCGCTCATCCAGCCACGCGAGTTCCGGGAGGCCGCGCACCGCACCTCGCGGCGGATCGGCGAGGTCCGCGCCGAGCAGGGGCTGCCGCTGGACGCGGTCCTGCACGCGTTCCGGATGGGCGGGGCGATGGTCTGGCAGGACCTGGTGGACGAGACCGCCCGCCGCCACCCGGAGGACATCCGGCTGCTGGTCCATGTCGCCGCGGACGTCTGGAACTTCGTGGACGAGCACTGCGGGGTCGTCGCCGACGCCTACCGGAGGGCGGAGCGCCGGCTGGTCTGGCGCAGGGAGAACCGCCAGCGCCTGATGACGGCCGCGCTGCTGGACGGCACCGCCCAGATCGCCGACCTCCCCGACACGGCGGCCGCGCTGGGCCTTCCGGAGGACGGCCGGTACGCGGTGCTCGCCCTGGGCGATTCCCGTCCCTCCCCGCACGGTGCGACGCACCCGCCGCTGGAACTGCCCGCCGGCACGGACGCCGTGTGGCACACGGGCGCCGAGGCGGACTACGCCATCCTGCCGCTGGGCCGGAGCCGCGGCACGGAGCGGCCCGACGCGCCTGAGGACGCCGGGCCGCTCGCCGCGCTGGCCGCCGCCCTGCGCGTCCCGGCCGGGGCCCGGGCCGGCATCAGCTCGGCCGTCGGGGGGCTGGCCGCCGTCGGGGACGCCCGCCGCCTCGCGGAGACCGCCCTGCGCGCCTGCCCGGCGGGCGGCGGGGTCGTCCTGCTCGACGAGCACCTGCCCGCCGCGCTGATCGTCTCGTCACCGGCGCTCGGCGCGGCCCTCGCCGACCGGGTGCTCGGCCCTCTGGACCGGCTGGACGCCGCGGACCGGGACGTGCTCATCGAGACGCTCACCGCGTGGTTCGACGCCGACGGCTCGGCGCCCCGGGCCGGCGCCCGGCTCTACTGCCACCGCAACACGGTCCTGAACCGGCTCCGCCGCTTCGAGCAACTGACCGGCCGCTGCCTGACCCGCCCCTCGGACGCGGTCGAGGTCTCCCTCGCCCTGACCGCCCGACGCCTGCTCCCCGGCTGAGGCCCGGGGAGGCGCGCCTCGCCCTTCCTCCCGCCCGACACGCGCTCACCGTGTGCCCCGGCACAGCCGTCGCCGGGGCGGGCTGTACCCGCGCAGCGCCCCCGGAAAACCCGCTGTACGCGGACCCGGGGGCCTGATGCCGTACCCGCATGTCTCGTGTGCACCCGTCACCCAGCGCCCCCGCGACCACACCCGTCCCGCTCCCGGGACCGTGCCGGTGAGCGGCGGCTTCGACGCCCGTTCGCTCGCGGTGGTCGTCTTCCTCGCGTTCGTGGCCGGCTCGCTGCTGCTGTGCGGCCTGGCCGCGGCCGACCAGGACGACCCGGAACACTTCTACGCGGGCGGCGGCTCCGCGCTCGGGCCGGCCGGGAGCGGACTGGCCATCGCCGGTGACTACGTCTCGGCCGCGACGCTGCTCTCCACCACCGGCTCCGTCGCGCTCGCCGGGTTCGACGGCGTCCTGTTCGCCCTCGCCACGGTCGCCTCACTCGTCCTGGTCATGCGTGTGCTGGCCGAACCGATGCGCCGCAGCGGTGTGTTCACCCTCGGCGACTTCCTCGCGGACCGGCTCGGCGACCCCTCCGTGCGCCGCGCCCTCGGCATCACCACCCTGGTGATCCTCACCCCGCTGCTCCTGGTGCAACTCGCCACCGCGGGCCGGGTGATGGCCGCCATGTTCGGGCTGCCGGACGGTGCGCTCACCGGCTGCACCGTGGCCGGCGGCGCCCTGATGGTCTGCTACTCCGCGGTCGGCGGCATGCGCGGCACCGGCTACGTCCAGATCCTCAAGGTCGCGGTGGTCCTCGCGGCGGTGACCCTGCTCGCCGGCCTGGTGCTCGCCCGCTTCGGCTGGAACCCCTTCGCCCTGTTCGACGCGGCGCAACGCGGCAGCGGGGCCGGCGACGCGTACGCCCGCCCCGGCCTCCAGTTCGGCCCCGGCCTCGCCGGCACCCTGGACCTGCTGGGCTTCCAGCTCACCCTGCTCCTCGGGGCCGCGTGCATGCCGCACATCATGATGCGGCTGCACCCGATGCGCGATCGCCGGACCGTGCGCCGCGCCACCGTCTGGGCGGTGGTCCCGGTGGCCGTCCTGTGCGCCGGGGTCGTCGTGGCCGGGCTCGGCGCGTCCGCCCTGCTCGGCCACAAGGCCATCCAGGGGGCGGACCCGGCCGGCGGCACGGCGCTGCTGCTGGTGACCGGGGCGCTCGACCCGGGCGCCGGCGGCCCGCGCGAGAGCCTGCTGTTCGCGTGCGTCGCCTGCGCGGTGTTCGCCACCACGCTGGCCGCCGTCGCCGGCATCACGCTCGCCGCCGCCTCGTCCCTGGCCCGCGACTTCGCGGCGAAGGCCAGGGTGCGTACGGCGGCGCGGTCCGGCCGGTCGGCGGGACGCGAGATCCTGCGCGCCCGCCTCGCCGTCGTCCTGACCGGCGCGGTCGCCGTGTGGGCGTCCACGTACACCCACGACCGCAACCCGCAGGTGCTGCTCTCGCTGTCGTTCGCGGCGGCGGCCTCCGTCCTGCCGCCGGTCCTGCTCCACGCGCTGTTCCGGCCGGGCTTCACCGCGCGCGGGGTGCGCTGGACGGCCTACGGGACGCTGCCGCTGATCGCGGTCCTGATGGTGTTCTCACCCGCCTTCTCCGGGACACCCGTCGCGCTCTTCCCGGCCCGCGACTTCCACTGGTTCCCGCTCCAGACGCCCGGCCTGCTGACCATCCCGGCCGGCTTCCTGCTCGGACACCTCGGCTCCCGCGACAGCCGGAAGGGGGCTCCCGGGAAACGCGCAGCATTTATCGCGCCATAGACAGTGCGCGTACCGCGCGCCGAGGCCGGCGCGGTCACCGGCCTCGTCCTCGCCCCGCTGCGCCGGGCGGAGCTCCCGCGCCGACCAGGGCGTACGCGGGCTACATGCCCAGCTTCGCCGTCGTCACCCGCCCGATCGCCTCCGGCTCGCCCTCCAGCTCCACCCGCGCCGCCTCCTGCCGCCCGAACGCGAACAGCAGCAGCTCGCCCGGCTCACCGGTCACCGTCACCACCGGCGTCCCCCGGTGCGCCACCGCCGTCTGCCCGTCCGGGCGGCGCAGCACCAGACCCACGGGCGCCTTGCGGCCCAGCATCCGCGCCGCCTTCTCCGTACGCGACCACAGGACATCGGCGAAGACCGGGTCCAGCTCCCGGGGCGTCCAGTCGGGCTGCGCCCGGCGCACGTCCTCCGTGTGGACGTAGAACTCCACCGTGTTCGCCGCCTCGTCCAGCTGCTTCAGGCCGAACGGGGACATCCGCGGCGGACCCGTACGGATGAGCTGGAGCAGTTCCTCGTACGGCTTCTCGGTGAACTCGGCCATCACCCGGTCCCGCCGGCCCCTCAGCGGGCCGATGACGATTCCGGCCGCCGCGTCCGGCCGCCGCTCCCGCACCACCACATGGGCCGCGAGATCACGGGCCGTCCAGCCGTGGCACAGGGTCGGGGCCTGCGGACCCGCCGCCTCCAACAGGTCGGCGAGCAGAAGACGTTCGCGCTTCGCATGGGTCGACATGCCCGCCAGCGTACGACCGCCGTCCCCCGTCCGCCCAGTGGACGCACGCCCGGACACCCCGCGTCACCACGGCACAATGGAGCCCATGACCAGCACGCCCACGCCCGGCACCCCCCGGCCCGCCAGCGACCTCGATCCCGCCATCGCCGCCCGCCTCAAGCGCGGCGCCGACGGGCTGGTCCCGGCCATCGCCCAGCAGTACGACACCGGCGAGGTACTGATGCTGGGCTGGATGGACGACGAGGCGCTGCACCGCACCCTCACCACCGGCCGCTGCACCTACTGGTCGCGCAGCCGCCAGGAGTACTGGGTCAAGGGCGACACCTCCGGCCACATCCAGCTGGTCAAGTCCGTCGCCCTGGACTGCGACGCCGACACCGTCCTCGTCAAGGTCGACCAGACCGGTGCCGCCTGCCACACCGGTGACCGCACCTGCTTCGACGCCGACGTCCTCCCCCTCGGACAGTAGGGTCTGCCGCCATGGACCTCGACACGTTCCGCAAGCTGGCCGTCGACCGGCGCGTCATCCCCGTCACCCGCCGCCTCCTCGCGGACGGCGACACCCCCGTCGGCCTCTACCGCAAGCTCGCGGGCGAACGCACCGGCACCTTCCTCCTGGAATCCGCGGAGAACGGCCGCACCTGGTCGCGCTACTCCTTCATCGGCGTACGCAGCGCCGCCACGCTCACCACCCGCGACGGCGAGGCCCACTGGATCGGCACCCCGCCGGTCGGCGTCCCCGTCGACGGCGACCCGCTGCACGCCCTGCGCGCCACCATCGAGGCCCTGCACACCCCGCACGACCGGGAGAACGGCCTGCCGCCCTTCACCGGCGGCATGGTCGGCTACCTCGGCTACGACATCGTGCGCCGCCTGGAGAAGATCGGCGAGAGCGGCGGCGACGACCTGAAGCTCCCCGAGCTGACCATGCTGCTCACCTCCGACCTCGCGGTCCTGGACCACTGGGACGGCAGCGTCCTGCTCATCGCCAACGCCATCAACCACAACGACCTGGCCACCGGCGTCGACGAGGCGTACGCCGACGCCCTCGCCCGGCTCGACGCGATGGAACGGGACCTGCGCCGCCCCGTCGAGAACGCCCCCGCCGCCCTGCCGCCCTCCGAGCTCCCCCCGTACACCGCGCTCTGGGGCGGCAAGGCCTATCAGGACGCCGTCGAGGACGTGAAGGAGCGTATCCGGGCCGGTGAGGCCTTCCAGGTGGTGCCCTCCCAGCGCTTCGAGACCCCGTGCACGGCGAGCGCGCTGGACGTCTACCGGGTGCTGCGCGCCACCAACCCCTCGCCGTACATGTACCTCTTCCGGTTCGACGGCTTCGACGTCGCCGGCTCCAGCCCCGAGGCCCTGGTCAAGGTCGAGGACGGCCGGGCGATGGTCCACCCGATCGCCGGAACGCGGCACCGCGGCGCCACCCCGCAGGAGGACCAGGCCCTCGCCGACGAACTCCTCGCCGACCCCAAGGAACGCGCCGAGCACCTGATGCTGGTCGACCTGGGACGCAACGACCTGGGCCGGGTCTGCGAACCGGGCAGCGTCGAGGTCGTCGACTTCATGTCCATCGAGCGCTACTCGCACGTGATGCACATCGTGTCCACGGTCACCGGCAGGGTCGCCGAGGGGCGCACCGCCTTCGACGTGCTGACCGCCTGCTTCCCCGCCGGCACCCTCTCCGGCGCCCCCAAGCCCCGCGCCCTCCAGATCATCGAGGAGCTGGAACCCACCCGCCGCGGCCTGTACGGGGGCTGCGTCGGCTACCTCGACTTCGCCGGGGACTCCGACACCGCCATCGCCATCCGCACCGCCCTGCTGCGCGACGGCACCGCGTACGTCCAGGCCGGCGCCGGCGTCGTCGCCGACTCCGACCCGGTCGCCGAGGACACCGAGTGCCGCAACAAGGCGGCGGCGGTGCTCCGGGCCGTCCACACCGCCAACCGGCTCGGCGGCGCCTGACCCGTGCGCCCGCCCCAGGGGCGCGGTGGGCCGCCACGGGCCGGTGAGGGATAGTGGAGCACGTGAGTGCCGTCCCCGTACCCCAGCCCCGTGCCGAAGCCGTCGCCGCGCCCGACAGTTCGGGGAGCCGCCGCACCCTGGCCGCCGGCCTGCTCCTCGGGGCGGCCGGCGCGACCGTCGTCCTGCTCGCCTCCGGGCAGACCTGGGCCGAGGGCAAGGCCCTGGTCGGCGGCGGGACCCTGCCGCTGAGCGCCGACGGGCAGGACGTCACCGGGCTCCCCGCCGCCCTCGCGATCGTCGGCCTGGCCGCCCTCGTCGCCGTCTTCGCCGTGCGCGGCACCGGCCGGCGCGTGGTCGCCGGGCTCCTCGCGCTCAGCGGGCTCGGCGCCGCGCTCAGCGCCTTCCTCGGCGCGTCCGACAGCGGGGCGCTCGACGAGAAGGCCGCGCAGACCAGCGGGGACAGCGCCGCCACCATCACGGCCCTGAGCCACACCGCCTGGCCCTACGTCACGGCGGCCGGCGGCCTGCTGATCCTGCTCGCCGGGCTCCTCGCCCTGCGCTACGGCAGCCGCTGGCCCACCATGTCCGGACGCTACGAGCGCGACGGCACCCCGCGCCCCCGCAAGGCCACCCGCGCCCCCGACCCGGACCGGCCCGAGGATCTGTGGAAGGCCCTGGACCGCGGCGAGGACCCGACGCGCGAGGCATGACCCCCAGCTCACGTCCTACCCGCACGTACGGGACAATGACAGGGAGCTGGCACAACGGCACGGGCCGTGGGGACAGCGACCCGAGCGATTCCAACAGCGCAACACCAACGAGGAGCAACTCATGGCGGGCAGCAGCCACGGACACACCCCGGCCGCCTGGACCGGTGTCATCATCGCCTTCATCGGCTTCTGCGTCGCGGGCGTCTTCATGGTCGCGGCCAACCCGCTCGGTTTCTGGGCCGGCATGGCCGTCGTCCTCATCGGTGGCGTCGTCGGCCTCGCGATGAAGGCCGCGGGCCTCGGCATGCCGAAGGAGTCGGCCGAGCTGTCCGCCGCCCGGGCGCGCGCCGGCCGGGCGCAGACCTCCTGACCCGCGGGGACGTACGCATGCGAGGCGCAGCCCGGTCCGGGCTGCGCCTTTCCGTATCCACGGCGACAATCACCGGGTGGACGCATCGCCTACCCCCGCCGACGCCCCTCCGGTCCCGGACCCGGGACCGGTGACCGCCGGACCGCCCCCGGCCGAGGCCCCCGGCCCGGCCCCGGGGCCCGCGCCGGCCGCTTCCGGGCAGCCCTCGTTCCTCCCTGCCGCCCCCGCCGGCTCCTCGCGGCTGCGCCGCATCGCCACCCCCGCGGGCGTACTGGCCGTCGTCGTCGGGGCCTTCGGCTACGTCGCCGCGGTCGACCCGAACCAGCCGGGCCACTACCCCGTCTGCCCGCTGCTGCGGTTCGCCGGTGTCTACTGCCCCGGCTGCGGAGGCCTCCGCAGCGCCCACGCCTTCGCCCACGGCGACCTCGCCGCCGCCTTCGGCGCCAACGCCCTGGCCGTCGTCGGCTACGGGATCTTCGCCGTGCTGTGGACCGTGTGGCTGGTCCGCGAGGCCCGCGGCAAGCCCCTGCGGACCGACCTGCGGGCGGTGCACTGGTGGGGGATCGGGGCCGTGCTGCTGCTCTTCACCGTCGTCCGGAACCTGCCCTTCGGTTCGGCGCTCGCCCCGTGAAGTCCCAGGTAGTGGGACAGACGGTGTCCGGATGCGGGCCCGGCGGCCCGCTGCGGATACCATCGGAGTGGCTGATCCTGTGGTCTGTCACGTTTCTTTGTCACCGCTCCGGAAGGGGGCCGCTCGCGTGAGTGTGCTCGACGAGATCATCGACGGCGTCCGCGCCGACCTCGCGGAGCGGCAGGCGCGCGTCAGCCTCGACGAGCTCAAGGAACGCGCCGCCCGCGCCCCCCGTGCCAAGGACGGCGTCGCCGCCCTGCGCGGCGAGGGGGTGACCGTCATCTGCGAGGTCAAGCGCTCCAGCCCCTCCAAGGGCGCGCTCGCCGCCATCGCCGACCCGGCCGCGCTCGCCGCGGACTACGAGGCCGGCGGGGCGTCCGTCATCTCCGTCCTCACCGAGGAGCGCCGCTTCGGCGGCTCGCTGGCCGACCTGGAGGCCGTCCGCGCCAAGGTCGACATCCCGATCCTCCGCAAGGACTTCATCGTCACCTCGTACCAGCTGTGGGAGGCCCGCGCGTACGGCGCCGACCTCGCCCTGCTGATCGTCGCCGCCCTCGAACAGGAGGCGCTGGTCTCCCTGATCGAGCGCGCCGAGTCCATCGGCCTGACGCCGCTGGTCGAGGCGCACGACGAGGAGGAGGCCGAGCGTGCCGTGGCGGCCGGGGCCAGGATCATCGGCGTCAACGCACGGAACCTCAAGGACCTCAAGGTCGACCGCTCCACCTTCGAGCGGGTCGCCCCCGAGATCCCCGACCACATCGTCAAGGTCGCCGAGTCCGGCGTCCGCGGTCCCCACGACCTGATCGCCTACGCCAACGCCGGCGCGGACGCCGTGCTCGTCGGCGAGTCCCTGGTCACCGGCCGCGACCCGCGGGCCGCCGTCGCCGACCTGGTCGCCGCCGGCGCCCACCCCGCCCTGCGCCACGGGCGGGGCTGATCCGGCCGTGTCCCCCCTTCCGCACCCCGAGCCGATGCGCTGCGCGCTGCCCTCGTGGCACCGCGGCTGCCGGGCTCCGGCACGCCGTGTGCACGGCCGGCGGGTGCGGTACGTGATCGGCGCCGAACCCGGTCAGGTCAACGGCATGCGATGGCGCACGGGGCCCGCGCTGTAGAGCGAGCCCCGTGCGCCGCACCGGCCCGCCCGCCAGGGCGCGGTCCCGTGCGGCCGGAACCGCCCCGGTCACGCACCGGTGCGGTGCTCCGCTCACGGCGCAGACGGTGCGACCACCCCTGCGACGACTAGGAGCACGTTCCGCATGTCTTCCGACTTCTTCATCCCGGACCCGGAGGGTCTGATCCCCAGCGCCGAGGGCTACTTCGGCGCGTACGGCGGGAAGTTCATCCCGGAGGCGCTGGTCGCCGCCGTGGACGAGGTCGCCGTCGAGTACGAGAAGGCCAAGGCCGACCCCGCCTTCGCCGCCGAGCTCGGCGAGCTGATGGTCCACTACACCGGACGGCCCAGCGCCCTCACCGAGGTGCCCCGCTTCGCCGGGCACGCCGGCGGCGCCCGGATCTTCCTCAAGCGCGAGGACCTCAACCACACCGGTTCGCACAAGATCAACAACGTGCTGGGGCAGGCACTGCTGACCCGGCGCATGGGCAAGACCCGCGTCATCGCGGAGACCGGAGCCGGCCAGCACGGCGTCGCCACCGCGACCGCCTGCGCCCTCTTCGGCCTCGACTGCACCATCTACATGGGCGAGATCGACACCCGGCGCCAGGCGCTGAACGTGGCGCGCATGCGGATGCTGGGTGCCGAGGTCATCGCCGTGAAGTCCGGCTCCCGCACCCTCAAGGACGCCATCAACGAGGCGTTCCGCGACTGGGTCGCCAACGTGGACCGCACCCACTACCTCTTCGGCACGGTCGCGGGACCGCACCCCTTCCCGGCGATGGTCCGCGACTTCCACCGCGTCATCGGCGTGGAGGCCAGGCGGCAGATCCTGGAGCAGGCCGGCCGGCTGCCGGACGCCGCCGTCGCCTGCGTCGGCGGCGGCTCCAACGCCATCGGCCTCTTCCACGCCTTCGTCCCCGACGCGGACGTCCGCCTCATCGGCTGCGAGCCCGCCGGACACGGCGTGGAGACCGGCGAGCACGCGGCGACCCTGACCGCGGGCGAGCCCGGCATCCTGCACGGCTCGCGCAGCTACGTCCTCCAGGACGACGAGGGCCAGATCACCGAGCCGTACTCCATCTCGGCCGGCCTGGACTACCCCGGCATCGGCCCCGAGCACGCCTACCTCAAGGACGTGGGCCGCGCCGAATACCGCGCCGTCACCGACGACGCGGCCATGCAGGCGCTGCGCCTGCTCTCCCGCACCGAGGGCATCATCCCGGCCATCGAGAGCGCGCACGCGCTGGCCGGGGCCCTGGAGGTCGGCAAGGAGCTGGGCAAGGACGGGCTGATCGTGGTCAACCTCTCCGGACGCGGCGACAAGGACATGGACACGGCAGCCCGCTACTTCGGGCTGTACGACACCGACGCCGCCGTCGAGGCGGACGCCGGCAGCCGGAACGCGGAGATCGAGGGGGACGCCCAGTGAGCGGCAACATCGAGCTGCTGAACACCACGCTCGCCGCCGCGCGGGCCGAGGACCGGGCCGCGCTGATCGCGTACCTGCCGGCCGGCTTCCCGACCGTCGACGGCGGCATCGAGGCCGTCAAGGCCGTCGTGGCGGGCGGTGCCGACGTCGTCGAGGTGGGGCTGCCGCACAGCGACCCCGTGCTCGACGGCCCGGTCATCCAGACCGCCGACGACATCGCGCTGCGCGGCGGCGTGCGGATCGCCGACGTGATGCGCACGGTGCGCGAGGCGCACGAGGCGACCGGGGCGCCGATCCTCGTCATGACGTACTGGAACCCGATCGACCGGTACGGCGTCGAGCGCTTCACCGCCGAACTGGCCGAGGCGGGCGGCGCCGGGTGCATCCTGCCCGACCTGCCGGTCCAGGAGTCCGCGCTGTGGCGCGAGCACGCCGCGAAGCACGGCCTGGCCACCGTCTTCGTCGTCGCGCCCAGCAGCAAGGACGAGCGGATCGCCACCATCACCGACGCGGGCTCCGGCTTCGTCTACGCCGCGTCCCTGATGGGCGTCACCGGCACCCGCGCCTCGGTCGGCGCCCAGGCCCAGGACCTGGTCCGGCGCACCCGCGCCACCACCGAGCTGCCGGTCTGCGTCGGCCTCGGCGTGTCCGACGCCGCCCAGGCCGCGGAGGTCGCCGGCTTCGCCGACGGCGTCATCGTCGGCTCGGCCTTCGTCAAGCGGATGCTGGACGCCCCCGACGAGGCGGCCGGCCTCGCGGCCGTCCGTTCGCTGGCGGCCGACCTTGCCGAAGGTGTTCGAAAGCGCTGACACCTGAGGTAACCCGAACGGGTGGACCTCGGTCCGGGGAGGCACGCGAGTGCCTCCCCGGGTCGTTGCTGCGGTGTGAGCGAGAAGAACCAACAGGGTAAGAGGGCCGCGCGAGACCGGCTGATCCAGCAGCGCGAGCAGGCGAAGGCGCGCGACCGCCGGCGCCGGACGCTGATCGTGTCCACGGCCGTGGTGGGGGTCCTGGGCCTGGCCGCCGTGATCGGCGTCATCGCGGCGAACGCCGGCGGCGAGAGCGACAAGTCCAAGGCATCCGGACCCGCCGTCGCACCCTCGGGCGCGACCGGCAAGGACGCCCTGGCCATCAGGGTCGGCGCGGACGACGCCCCGTCCACCCTCACCATCTGGGAGGACTTCCGCTGCCCGGTCTGCGCCCAGTTCGAGAACGCGTTCCGCGACACGATCCACGAGATGGAGCGCGACGGCCAGATCAAGGTCGACTACCACCTCGCCACGATCATCGACGGCAACATGGGCGGCAGCGGCTCCCTCAAGGCGGCCAACGCGGCGGCCTGCGCGCAGGACGCCGGCAAGTTCTCCGCGTACCACGACGTGCTGTACAGCAACCAGCCGGCGGAGACCGACGACGCCTTCGGCGACAACGACAAGCTGATCGACCTCGCCAAGAAGGTCGACGGGCTGGACACGCCCGGATTCCGCAGCTGCGTCGAGGACGGCAAGCACGACGCGTGGGTGGAGAAGTCCAACCAGGCCTTCCGCGACAGCGGCTTCCAGGGCACGCCGACGGCCCTGCTCAACGGCGAGTCGATCTTCCCGAGGAAGGGCGACGAGGCGATCACCGTGGCCAACCTGAAGAAGTGGGTCGCCGAGGCCAACAAGGGCAAGAAGCCGGGCACCGCGACGCCCACCCCGTAGGCCCGTGGCACGGGCCGCCGGTAGGCCGGTCGGGGGAAGCGAAGACCCGCTCGTTACCCAGACGTTGCCGGGCGGGTTGTCCTACCTCCCGCCCGGCAGGGTAGCGTCGACGCTGCCATGAACCTTGCCTACATTCCCAGCCCGTCGACCGGCGTGATCGATCTCGGACCGATCCCGCTCCGCGGCTACGCGTTCTGCATCATCATCGGTGTCTTCGTCGCCGTCTGGTTCGGCAACAAGCGCTGGGTCGCCCGAGGCGGCACCGCCGGCACCGTTGCCGACATCGCCGTCTGGGCCGTGCCCTTCGGGCTTGTCGGCGGCCGGCTCTACCACGTCATCACCGACTACCAGCTGTACTTCAGCGACGGTGAGAACTGGGTCGACGCCTTCAAGATCTGGCAGGGCGGCCTCGGCATCTGGGGTGCGATCGCGCTGGGCGCGGTCGGTGCCTGGATCGGCTGCCGCCGCCGCGGGATTCCGCTGCCCGCCTGGGCCGACGCGCTCGCCCCCGGCATCGCCCTCGCCCAGGCCTGCGGCCGCTGGGGCAACTGGTTCAACCAGGAGCTGTACGGCAGGGCGACCGACGTCCCGTGGGCGCTGAAGATCAGCGAGGGCCCCAACCGGGTGGCGGGCACCTACCACCCGACCTTCCTGTACGAGTCGCTGTGGTGCGTCGGTGTGGCCCTCCTGGTGGTCTGGGCCGACCGCCGCTTCAAGCTCGGGCACGGGCGGGCGTTCGCGCTGTACGTCGCGGCGTACTGCGCGGGGCGCGCGTGGATCGAGTACATGCGCGTGGACGAGGCCCACCACATCCTGGGCCTGCGGCTGAACGTGTGGACCGCGCTGATCGTGTTCGTGCTGGCGGTGACGTACATCGTGATCTCGGCGAAGGTGCGGCCGGGGCGCGAGGAGGTCGTCGAGCCCGGGGCGCCGGAGGCGCCGGAGGGCTCGGAGAAGACGGACACGGCCGATACGGACGAGCCGGAGGCCGCGGAGGCCGAGGCCGACGCGGACACCGATGCGAAGCCGGACGCGGACGCGCCGAAGGCGGACGGTACGGCCGAGACCGCCAAGGGCTGACGCCGCGCAAGCCGAGTGAGGGGGCCGCCGGGATTCCCGGCGGCCCCCTCACCGTTGCGGGGCGTCCTCAATCGCCGGACGGGCTTGATTCCGCCAGCGCCAGAGTCCGTTGCGCTTGCGCGACCACCGCCGCGTCCACGAAGCGGCCGTCCGGGAGGGCCTGGGCGCCCGCCTGGGTGCGGGCCGCCTCGACGATCTCCCAGGCCGCCTCGACCTCCTGCGGCGTCGGGCGGAACGCGCGCTCGATCACCGGGAGCTGCCGGGGGTGGATCGCCGCCCGTCCCAGGAAGCCCAGCGCCCGGCCGTGGGCGCAGGAGGACCACAGGCCGTCCAGGTCCCGGACGTCCGCGAACACCGACTGCGCGGGCGGCGCCAGGCCGGCCGCCCGGGCGGCGACCACCACCCGGCTGCGCGACCAGTCGAGCCCCGCGTCCTCCCGCACGCCCAGATCGGCGCGGAGGTCCGCCTCGCCCAGGGCGATGGCGCGGACCTGGGGATGGGCGGAGGCCACCGAGTACGCGTGCTCGACGCCGAGGGCCGACTCCAGCAGCGGGCAGAGGGGGACCCCGGGGGCCAGCGCCGCGATGTGGTGGACGGACGCGGCGTGGGTGATCTTGGGCAGCCGCAGTCCGCCGAGACCCGGCAGCCCGGCCAGCTCCAGGACGTCCGCCTCGTCGTTGACCCGGACATGGACGGGCGGCGCCGTGGCGGACGGCGGATCGGACAGCAGCTCCGCCGTCGCGGCGCGGGCGTACTCCTTGCGGTCGGGGGCGACCGCGTCCTCCAGGTCGACGATCACCACGTCCGCCCCCGAGACGGCCGCCTTGCGCACGACGTCCGGCCGGTCCCCGGGCACGTACAGCAGGGTGAGGGGGGCCGCCGCGCTCACAGCACCCGCTCCGCCCGCAGCGCCGAGATCTCCGGGCCGCTCAGCCCCAGCTCGGTGAGGATCTCCTCGGTGTCGGCCCCGTGCGGGCGGCCCGCCCAGCGGATCGCCCCCGGGGTGCGGGAGAGCCGGAAGAGGACGTTCTGCATCCGCAGCGGCCCCAGCTCCGGGTCGTCGACCTCGGTGACCGAGTCCAGCGCGCGGTACTGCGGGTCCTCCATCACATCCCGTACGTCGTGGATGGGCGCGATGGCGGCCTCCGCCTTCTCGAACGCGGACAGGGCCTCCTCCCGGCTGTGCCGGGCGATCCAGTGGCCGACGGCCTCGTCGAGTTCGTCGCTGTGCTCGGCGCGGGTGGCACCCGAGGCGAACCACGGCTCGTCGATCAGGTCCGCCCGCCCGACCAGCCGCATCACCCGCTCCGCGACGGACTGCGCGGAGGTGGAGACGGCCACCCACTGCCCGTCCGAGGTGCGGTAGGTGTTGCGCGGGGCGTTGTTGCGCGACCGGTTGCCGGTGCGCGGCTGTACGTAACCCAGCTGGTCGTACCAGAGCGGCTGCGGGCCGAGCACCGTCAGGATCGGCTCGATGATCGCCATGTCGACGACCTGGCCCTCGCCGGTGCGGTCCCGGCCGGCCAGCGCGGCCATCACCGCGTACGCCGTGGCGAGCGCGGCGATCGAGTCGGCCAGGCCGAACGGCGGCAGGGTCGGCGGCCCGTCCGGCTCCCCGGTGATCGCCGCGAAGCCGCTCATCGCCTCGGCGAGCGTCCCGAAGCCGGGCCGGTGGGCGTACGGGCCGAACTGGCCGAAGCCCGTGACGCGTACCAGCACGAGCCGGGGGTTGACGGCACGCAGCTCATCGGGACCGATACCCCACCGCTCCAGCGTGCCCGGCCGGAAGTTCTCGATGATCACGTCGGTGCTCGCGGCGAGTCGCAGCAGCAGATCGCGGCCCTCCGGGGCGGAGAGGTCGAGCGTCAGATTGCGCTTGTTGCGGCCGAGGAGCTTCCACCACAGGCCGACGCCGTTCTTCGAGGGGCCGTGGCCCCGGGAGGGGTCGGGGCGGACCGGGTGCTCGACCTTGATCACCTCGGCGCCGAAGTCGCCCAGCATCGTCGCGCAGAGCGGGCCCGCGAAGAGCGTGGCGAGATCGACGACCCGCAGTCCGGTCAGCGGCGGTGCCGCGGGGGCGCTCACGCGGCGTCGATTTCGCTGCGGTACGGCATGGAGACCGAGGCGCCCGGTTTCTGTACGCAGAGCGCGGCGGCGGCCGAGGCCCAGGCGATGGCCTGCGGGACCGGACGCCCCTCGCCGAGCGCCACGGCGAGCGTGCCGACGAAGGTGTCCCCGGCGCCGGTGGTGTCGACGGCGGTGACGTCCGGGGCGGGGAAGTGGATGGTGCGGCTGCCCCGGGCCGCGTACAGGCAGCCCTTCGAGCCGAGCGTGATGAGCACCGCCGGGACCCGGCCGAGCAGGATCTCCGCCGCGGCGTGCGGGTCGTCGTAGCCGGACAGCTCGGCCGCCTCGTGCTCGTTGGGGATCAGCAGGTCGACGTGGTCGAGGAGTTCGGCGGGCAGCTCCTGCACGGGGGAGGGGGTGAGCACCGTCCGTACGCCCTGGGCGTGGCCGGCCCGGGCGCCCTCGATCACGGCGGACAGCGGCAGCTCCAGCTGGAGCAGCAGCAGATCGGCCTCGGCGATGGCGGCCACCTCGCCCGGACCGAGCGTGGTCACGGTGCCGTTGGCGCCGGGGATGACCACGATCGCGTTGGAGCCCTTGGCGTCGACCACGATGTGCGCGGTGCCGCTGGGACCCTCGGCGGTGTGCAGCAGGTCGGTGTCGACGCCGGACTGCTCCAGGTTCTCCCGCATCCGTACGCCGTACTCGTCGTCGCCGACCGCGCCGATCATCATCACGTCACCGCCCGCGCGGGCGGCGGCGACGGCCTGGTTGGCGCCCTTGCCGCCGGGGATGGTGCGGAACTCCCGTCCGGTGACGGTCCGGCCGCGCTCCGGGGCCCGGTCGACGTAGACCGCCAGATCCATATTGGTGCTGCCGAGCACCGCGACTTTGGTCATGGGCGGAGTGCCTCCTCGTGGGTGAGCCGGTGGGTCAGGGCGGCCAGCGTGTCGAAGCCGGCCGAGTCGAAACCGGGGACGGACGTGGCGAGCCGGTTCTTCAGCGGGGTGGTCCACCTCTCGGGCAGCGCGTCCGGCCGCCCGGCGAGCAGTCCGGCGAGCGAACCGGCGGTCGCGCCGTTGGAGTCGGTGTCCCAGCCGCCGGACACCGCCTTGCAGACGGAACCCGTGAAGTCGCCGTCGGCGTGGGTGAGGGCGGCGGCCAGCAGGGCCGCGTTGGGCAGTACATGCACCCAGTGATACCTGCCGTACGCCGCGTGCAACCGGTCGACGACCGTATCGAAGTCCCGCTCCTCGCGGGCGGCGTCGATGCCGTCCCGTACCGCTCGGGCGTACCGCGAGCGCGGCGGCACCACGCGCAGGCCGGTGGCCAGGCAGCCGTGCACGTCGGTCTCGCCCGTGGCCGCCTCGGCCAGCGCCGCCGCCGTGAACATCGCGCCGTAGACGCCGTTCCCGGTGTGGGTGAGTACCGCGTCGCGGTACGCCTGTTCCGCCGCCCCGGCCGGGTCGCCGGGCCGGGTCCAGCCGTGCGCGTCGGCCCGGATCTGCGCGCCGATCCACTCCCGGAACGGGTTGCGGTACCGGGCGGTGTCCGGCGGTTCGATCCCGTCGAGCAGATTGCGGTACGCGATCCGCTCGGCGGTGAACGTACGGCCCGCCGGCAACTCGTCCAGCCACAGCCGGGCCAGGTCCGCCGTGGTGAACGAGGTGCCGTGCCGCTGGAGCAGCAGCAGGGCGAGCAGCGGGTGGTTGAGGTCGTCGTCCTCGGGCATCCCGTCGATGTTCTCGGCCAGCGAGGTGGCAGCGGAGCGCCGGTTCCACGGGTGGGCGGCGGCCAGCGAGGCGGGCAGGCCCCGGGCGGTGAACCAGGTGTTCAGCGGCCAGTTGCCGGTGGCGCGGGCCAGCGCGCGGATGCCCTCGAGCGGCAGCTTCTCGACCGGTTTGCCCAGCAGGCAGCCGGCGGCGCGGCCCAGCCAGGCGGCGTGCAGCCGCTCCCGGCCGGCCGGCCGCACCCCTTGGGCGTGCGGCCACTGCGGGCAGGCGGCCCGGATCGCGTCCAGGCTCTCCGGTTCGTCGGCGGCCAGCGGGGAGTCCAGCAGGGCGAGTTCGTCGAGCAGCCGTTCGGCGACCGCGCGCAGGCCGGGCGGTGCCCCGGGGACGGAGGCGCCGGCGCGTTCCGGGGCGGGGGAGCCGCCGGCCTCGTACCACCGGCGTGCGATGTCGAGGGCGTCGCGGCCGTCCTCGGCTGCCTGCCGCAGCTCGTGGCCCACCAGGTCCTCCGGCTGCACCCAGGTCACCCGTACCGCCGTGGTCACGGGGTGCCCGCCAGCGTCGCGAAGGCGGCCTCGTGGGCCCGGCGGCGGGCGGTGTCCCGGGCGAACACCTCACGGGCCACCTCCGCCAGCGTCCGGGCCGGGGCGTGCAGATCGAGGCGGCTGGCCTCGGCCACCGTCGCCGCCCAGTCCGCGGGGACGGCCCGCTCGCCGTGCAGGGCGCCCGCGAGCGCGCCGCTCATGGTGGCGATCGAGTCGCAGTCGCGCCCGTAGTTGACCGAGCCGAGGACCGCCTGCCGGTAGTCCCCGCCGGCCACGAGCAGCATGCCGAGCGCGACGGGCAGTTCCTCGATGGCGTGCAGCCGGGACGGGCGGCGGGCGCCGAGCGAAGGGGCGCGGTAGTCGGGGCCGACGGTGTCGAAGGGCGCGACGGCCTCGCGCAGCGGGGCGAGCGCCGCCTCGAAGTCCTGGTGGCGGGAGGCCGTTTCGCACACGGCCTCGATCGCGGAGCGGGTGCCGTCCTTGGCGAGCGACAGGCACGTCTCGACGACCGACGCGGGCGTCGCCCCGGGCGCGCAGGCGGCGGCGACGCCCGCCGCGAAGACGCCCGCCGCCTCCCTGCCGTAACTCGACTGATGGGCACCCGCGACGTCGATCGCCTCGGCGTACGCCGCCTGCGGATGGGCGGCGTTCACCAGCCCGACCGGGGCCATGTACATCGCCGCCCCGCAGTTGACGATGTTTCCGGCGCCCGCCTCGCGGGGGTCGACGTGGCCGTAGTGCAGCCGGGCGACGATCCACTTCTCCGCGAGGAAGATCCGCTGGAGCGGCAGCGCCTCGGCCTCCAGTTCCGGAATCCAGCGCGGTTCGCCGATCAGCTCCGGCACGAGGTGGTCGGCGACCGCGTACGCGTCGAGGTGGCCGCGGACCTTCCCGTACACCCGGACCAGCGCGTGGGTCATCAGGGTGTCGTCGGTGACGTGCCCGTCCCCCTTGTGATAAGGGGCGATCGGGCGGGCGGTCCGCCAGTCGTCGCCGTCCCAGGGGCCGACGATCCCGGTGATCCTGCCCCCGTGGCGGGCGGCGATCTGCTCCGGGGGGCGGCCCTCGACCGGGCCGCCGAGCGCGTCGCCGACGGCGGCGCCGACGAGGGCGCCCGTGATCCGGTCATCGAGCGTGGGCGCCGCTGGGGTCGTTGTCGTGGCTGTCGTGGGGGAAGGGGACGTCGTGGGCGCCAGGGGCACTGTGGATGTCATGTCCGAATTGTCCACCCATGGGCGCCGGTTCCGTGTCTGCCAGCAGCCCGGCGAGTTCGATCAGATCCGTACCCGCGAACCGGGGCAGGGCGCAGCCGGCCAGGGTCCGGCAGGCCTCGCGCCAGCCGTCGGGCACGGAGCCGATCGAGCCCAGCGCCCCGGTCAGCGCCCCGGCCAGGGCGGGCGCCGAGTCCGCCACCCGGGACAGGCAGGCCGCCGCGGGCACGGCCTGCGCGATGTCGCCCCGGGACGCGGTGGCCAGCGCGAGGGCGACCGGCACGGTCTCGGCGGCGGCGATCCCGTAGCTGTAGACGTGGTCCACGATCTGGTGCTCCAGCACGGGGACCAGCGCGAAAGCGCCGGCCCGCTCACCGGCGAACTCCCGGGCGATCCGGACCGCGTGGGCCGCGTTGCGGGCGATCTCGGTGCCGTCGGGGAGCTGGGCGAGCGCGGCGTTCACCGCCGTGTCGACGTCCGCCCCGCCGAGCGCCGCGGCACTCGCGGCGGCCATCGCCCGCGCCCCGTGCACCCCGTCGCCGTCCTGGGTGAAGCGCGCGTCGAATTCCGCGAGTTCCGCCGCCGCGCCGGGGTCGCCGGGGTGCACGACCGCCAGCACGGCCGCCCGTACGCACGCCGCGTCGTCGAAGTAGTGCGGGTTGTCGTGGCCGGTGGCGGGCGGCCGGAGGCCGGCGGCCAGGTTGCCCAGCCCGGCCCGCACCGAGATCCGGGCGCGCAGCGGCAGCACCGCCGCCTCCACCTCGGGCGCGCGGGCCGCGGCGGCGGCGACCTCGGCGGCCAGCGCGTTCCAGGCTCCGGCCACGGCGGCCCGCACCCGCTGGTCGAGGGCGGGTCCCCGGCCGGGCCCGGCGGCCGAGGCCAGCACGGTCCCCGCCGCGAACGCCGCCCATTCGGCGTCGTCGGACGGACCGAGCCGCAGCGGCTCGGGGGGCTGGTTGAGCGCGATGGGTACGGGGAGCGTGGTCGTCGCGTTCTGCTCGGCGAAGGTGTCCAGTTCGCGGGTCAGGCGTCGGGTCCACTCCGGCATCCGGGCGGCCCGGTGCCGCGCGGCGGGCCACCCCGCGGCGTCCCCGGCGGCCAGCCCGATCAGCAGTCCCTCGATCCTGGCCCGCCGTCCCCGGTTCACCGCGGCACCGCCCCGGTGCGCGGGGGACGGGGACCCCGGCGGGCCGGCCCGCCGGGGTCCGCGGGCCCGCCCACGGCGGGGGGCGGCGCCGCGCCCCCGGCCGGTCCGCGGTGCGGCTGTTCGCCCGCGCCCGCGCCCGTGGCCGGGTCCGGCGCCGGGCCGGGGCGGGGTGGTCCGTCCGGCCCCGGCGCCGCGGCGCCATGGCCCGGCCGGGCGTCCGCGCCCCCCGCCCGCCCCGCCACCCCGTCCGGCGCCAGCAGGTCCGCGATGTCCAGGACGTGGTAGCCGCGCATCGAGGGCAGGCAGCTGCCGCGGACCGGACCGATCGCGTCCGCCCAGACGCGGGGGATCGCCGAGGCACCGTGCAGCGCACCGGCCAGGGCGCCCGCCACCGCGGCCGTCGTGTCGGCGTCCCGGCCCATGTTGACCGCCATCAGCACCGCCGTACGGAAATCGCCGCGCGCCGCCGCGAACGCGCCGAACGCCAGGCCCACCGCCTCCGGGGCCAGGTCCGTCCACGGGTAGCCGCCGACCACCACGGCCGAGCGGACCGCGCGTTCACCGGTGAGGCGGTCGGGGTACGGGCGTTGCGCCGCCGTCACCGCGCGGCGCAGTGAGCGGGCCGTCCAGGAGTCCATCGGGACGACGGAGAGCGCGGCGGCGATCACCGAGGTGACCGAGGCCCCCGTCATCGCGGCGGCCACCCCGGCTGCCACCGCCTGGCCGCCGTAGATGCCCTCGCCCTCGTGGCTGACCCGGCCGTCCACCGCGACCAGCCGGGCCGCCTCGGCGGGACGGCCGGACGCGAAGACGCCGAAGGGCGCGGCCCGCATCGCCAGACCGTCGCTCCAGGCGTGCCGGTGCTGGGCGGAGATGGGGGCGGCCAGACCCCGGCGCAGGTTCTCCAGCGTGCCGCGCTCGCTGAAGCCGGCGCCCCGGAACGGCCCCTCGTCCAGGTCGGCGATCCACAGCCGCCAGGCCCGCTCGACGTCGGTGACGGTGAGCTCGGAGCCATGCCGGGCCAGCAGCAGCCCGGAGAAGATCGCGTACTCCGTGTCGTCGGTGCCCGCCGGGTCGTTGCTGACGAAGCCCTCGATCCGGCCCCAGCGGCGGCGGATCTCGGAGGGCCGCATGTTCTCCGCCGGGGCGCCGAGCGCGTCGCCGACCGCGAGGCCGAGCAGCGCCCCCCTGGCCCGGTCCCCGGGTCCGCCCGGGGGCGGGCCGTCCGGGAGCCGTGCCGTGTGGGTGCCGCCCGCCCGCGGCGCCGTCGGATTTCCTGCGACCGTCTCCATCGCGTCGACCCTTCGCTCGTACCGAGCCCGTACTCGGCCCTGTGGAATCCGTTCCACGCGGAGACCGGACGAAGGCCGGTTATCCACACAAAAGGGCCACTCGGATGAAACCTTCCGGACAGCAAGGCAAGCCGTACCTATCCGGTTACGCAGGGTGGTAAGTACGGCCTGCCTTGCTGGCGGGAGCCCTTTTTCGTGCGTACTTTCGAGGTGTCGAGCGGGGGCGGGCGGGCAGGAGGCCCGTCTCCGGAGAGGGGAGAGGAGCAGTCGTGGCCATCATCGAGACCGACGCCGTACTGCACGAGGCGCACCGGGACAACCACACCCACCGTGACGTCAACGGCGGCTGGCTGCGTCCCGCGGTCTTCGGCGCGATGGACGGGCTCGTCTCGAACCTCGCCCTGATGACCGGTGTCGCCGGCGGCGACGTCTCGCACCGCACCCTCGTCATCACCGGCCTGGCCGGACTGGCCGCCGGCGCCTTCTCCATGGCGGCCGGCGAGTACACCTCCGTCGCCTCCCAGCGCGAGCTGGTCGAGGCCGAGCTGGACGTCGAGCGGCGCGAGCTGCGCAAGCACCCCGTGGACGAGGAGCGGGAGCTCGCCGCGCTCTACGAGTCCCGGGGCGTCGAGACCGCGCTCGCCCGCGAGGTCGCCCGTCAGCTCTCGCGCGACCCGGAGCAGGCGCTCGAAATACACGCGCGCGAGGAGCTGGGCATCGACCCGGGCGACCTCCCCTCGCCGCTGGTGGCCGCCGTCTCCTCGTTCGGCGCGTTCGCGCTGGGTGCCCTGCTGCCCGTGCTGCCGTACCTGCTCGGTGCGGACGCGCTGTGGCCGGCCGCGCTGCTGGCCCTGGCCGGCCTGTTCGGCTGCGGCGCGGTGGTGGCCCGGGTGACCGCCCGCAGCTGGTGGTTCAGCGGACTGCGCCAGCTGACCCTCGGCGGTGCGGCCGCCGCGCTCACGTACGGCCTGGGCGCGCTGTTCGGGGTGGCCGTCGGCGGCTGACCGCCCCTTTTTCCGGACCGGGCGGCCCGGTCGCGCAATCGGCCTGTTACCCGTACGCCACGCGTGTGACGTACGTCTTGGTCCGCGCCACTGGGCGGGCCCCTCCGCGCACCGTAAAATGAGTCTCTATGCAGGGCTGCACATAAGTAGCCACTGCCCGGCGGTTTCGTTCTCTCCAGCACCGGGCAAGAGCCGTAGACACCGCAGGCAACGACGCCTGCCCTCCGCGGTCTCCCGGGTGCCGATCCTCCGACAGCGGCCCACCCCACCGCCATCGACGGTGTCCGTATGGTGGAACGGTTCATCCGCTTTTTGAGAAGCGCCCCATCATGTAATCTGCACGAAATTTCGCAGAGGGCCAACGTCGTCCCTCGGCACTGCATATGCCACGACGACGACGGGAGAGCCGATGCGCACCGACGCCTGGTCGCCCATGGACGGTCGCCCCGCCCCCCAGGGGATGTACGACCCCCGCAACGAGCACGACGCCTGTGGCGTGGGGTTCGTAGCCACTCTGACCGGGGTGCCCGGCCACGAGATGGTCGAGCAGGCGCTGACCGTACTGCGCAACCTCGAACACCGCGGCGCCACCGGCTCGGAGCCCGACTCCGGTGACGGTGCCGGAATCCTGCTCCAGGTCCCGGACGCCTTCCTGCGCGCCGAGGCCCCCTTCGCCCTCCCCGAGCCCGGCGCCTACGCCGTCGGCATCGCCTTCCTGCCCGCCGACGACTCCACCGGCGCCGTCCGCGCCCTGGAGAAGATCGCCGGCGAGGAGGGCCTGACCGTCCTCGGCTGGCGCGAGGTCCCGGTCACCCCCGGCATCCTCGGCAACGGCGCCCGCGCCACCATGCCCGAGTTCCGCCAGCTCTTCGTCACGGACGGCGAGAGCACCGGCATCGCCCTGGACCGCAAGGCGTTCGTGCTGCGCAAGCGCGCCGAGCGCGAGGCCGGGGTCTACTTCCCGTCGCTCTCCGCACGCACCCTCGTCTACAAGGGGATGCTCACCACCGGCCAGCTCGAACCCTTCTTCCCGGACCTCTCCGACCCCCGCTTCGCCACCGCGGTCGCCCTGGTCCACTCCCGCTTCTCGACGAACACCTTCCCGAGCTGGCCGCTCGCACACCCGTACCGCTTCGTCGCGCACAACGGCGAGATCAACACGGTCAAGGGCAACCGGAACTGGATGAAGGCCCGCGAGTCCCAGCTCGCCTCCGGCCTCTTCGGCGACGCGCCGCTCGACCGGATCTTCCCCGTCTGCACCCCCGACGCCTCCGACTCCGCCTCCTTCGACGAGGTCCTGGAGCTGCTCCACCTCGGCGGCCGCTCGCTCCCGCACTCCGTGCTGATGATGGTCCCCGAGGCGTGGGAGAACCACGACTCCATGGACCCCGCCCGCCGCGCCTTCTACCAGTACCACTCCGCGATGATGGAGCCCTGGGACGGCCCGGCCTGCGTCACCTTCACCGACGGCATCCAGGTCGGCGCGGTCCTCGACCGCAACGGCCTGCGCCCCGGCCGCTACTGGGTCACCGACGACGGGCTCGTCGTCCTCTCCTCCGAGGTCGGCGTCCTGGACATCGACCCCGCCAAGGTCGTCCGCAAGGGCCGCCTGCAGCCCGGCAGGATGTTCCTCGTCGACACCGCCGAGCACCGCATCATCGAGGACGACGAGATCAAGGCGTCCCTCGCCGCCGAGCACCCCTACCAGGAGTGGCTGGAGACCGGCGAGATCGAGCTGGAGGACCTCCCCGAGCGGGAGCACATCGTCCACACCCACGCCTCCGTCACCCGCCGCCAGCAGACCTTCGGCTACACCGAGGAGGAGCTGCGCGTCATCCTCGCCCCGATGGCCCGCACCGGCGGCGAACCCCTCGGCTCCATGGGCACCGACTCGCCGATCGCCGCGCTCTCGGCCCGCCCCCGGCTGCTGTTCGACTACTTCACCCAGCTGTTCGCACAGGTCACCAACCCGCCGCTGGACGCCATCCGCGAGGAACTCGTCACCTCGCTGCGCTCCACGCTGGGTCCCGCGGGCAACCTCCTGGAGCCCAACGCCGCGTCCTGTCGCAGCGTCGCGCTGCCCTTCCCGGTGATCGACAACGACGAGCTGGCCAAGCTCATACACATCAACGCCGACGGCGACATGCCGGGCATGAAGGCCGCCACGCTCTCCGGCCTCTACCGGGTCGGCGGCGGCGGCGACGCGCTGGCCGCCCGGATCGAGGAGATCTGCACCGAGGTCGACGCCGCCATCGAGGACGGCGCCCGCCTGATCGTCCTGTCCGACCGGCACTCCGACGCCGAGCACGCACCGATCCCCTCGCTGCTGCTCACCTCCGCCGTCCACCACCACCTCATCCGCACCAAGCAGCGCACCCAGGTGGGCCTGCTGGTCGAGGCCGGTGACGTCCGCGAGGTCCACCACGTCGCCCTGCTCATCGGCTACGGCGCCGCCGCGGTCAACCCGTACCTGGCCATGGAGTCCGTCGAGGACCTGGTCCGGGCCGGCACCTTCATCGAGGGCATCGAGGCCGAGCAGGCCATCCGCAACCTCATTTACGCCCTGGGCAAGGGCGTCCTGAAGGTCATGTCCAAGATGGGCATCTCCACGGTCGCCTCCTACCGCGGCGCCCAGGTCTTCGAGGCCGTCGGCCTCGACCAGGCGTTCGTCGACCGCTACTTCAACGGCACCGCCACCAAGATCGGCGGCGCCGGCCTCGACGTCATCGCCAAGGAGGTCGCCGCCCGGCACACCAAGGGCTACCCCGCCTCCGGCATCTCCGCCTCGCACCGCGCGCTGGAGATCGGCGGCGAGTACCAGTGGCGCCGCGAGGGCGAACCGCACCTGTTCGACCCGGAGACGGTCTTCCGCCTCCAGCACTCCACCCGCAACCGCCGGTACGACATCTTCAAGAAGTACACGGACCGGGTGAACGAGCAGTCCGAGCGGCTGATGACGCTCCGCGGCCTGTTCGGCTTCACGTCGGACCGCCCCTCGATCGACATCGAGGAGGTCGAGCCCGTCTCGGAGATCGTCAAGCGCTTCTCCACCGGCGCCATGTCCTACGGCTCCATCTCCCGCGAGGCCCACGAGACCCTCGCCATCGCCATGAACCAGCTGGGCGGCAAGTCCAACACCGGTGAGGGCGGCGAGGACGCCGAACGGCTCTACGACCCGGCCCGCCGCTCGTCCATCAAGCAGGTCGCCTCCGGCCGCTTCGGTGTCACCAGCGAGTACCTGGTCAACGCGGACGACATCCAGATCAAGATGGCCCAGGGCGCCAAGCCCGGCGAGGGCGGCCAGCTGCCCGGCCACAAGGTCTACCCGTGGGTCGCCAGGACCCGGCACTCCACCCCGGGCGTCGGCCTCATCTCCCCGCCGCCGCACCACGACATCTACTCCATCGAGGACCTGGCTCAGCTGATCCACGACCTCAAGAACGCCAACCCGGCGGCCCGCATCCACGTGAAGCTGGTCTCCGAGGTCGGCGTCGGCACGGTCGCCGCCGGCGTCTCCAAGGCGCACGCGGACGTCGTCCTCATCTCCGGCCACGACGGCGGCACGGGCGCATCCCCGCTCACCTCCCTCAAGCACGCGGGCGGCCCCTGGGAGCTCGGCCTCGCCGAGACCCAGCAGACCCTGCTGCTCAACGGCCTGCGCGACCGCATCGTCGTGCAGACCGACGGCCAGCTCAAGACCGGCCGCGACGTCGTCATCGCCGCGCTGCTCGGCGCCGAGGAGTTCGGTTTCGCGACCGCGCCGCTCGTCGTCTCCGGCTGCGTCATGATGCGCGTCTGCCACCTCGACACCTGCCCGGTCGGCATCGCCACCCAGAACCCGGTCCTGCGCGACCGCTTCTCCGGCAAGGCCGAGTACATCGTCAACTTCTTCGAGTTCATCGCCCAGGAAGTCCGCGAACTCCTCGCCGAGCTCGGCTTCCGTACGATCGAAGAGGCCGTCGGCCACGCCGAACTCCTCGACACCGACCGCGCCGTCACCCACTGGAAGGCGCAGGGCCTGGACCTCGCCCCGCTGTTCCACGTCCCCGAACTGCCCGAAGGCGCGGTCCGGTACCGGAACACCGAGCAGGACCACGCCCTGGACAAGGCCCTCGACAACGAGCTGATCAAGCTCGCCGCCGACGCCCTCAAGGCCGACAGCCCCGAGGCCGCCCAGCCGGTCCGCGCGCAGATCGCGATCCGCAACATCAACCGGACCGTCGGCACCATGCTCGGCCACGAGGTCACGAAGAAGTTCGGCGGTGCGGGCCTGCCCGAGGACACCATCGACATCACCTTCACCGGCTCCGCGGGCCAGTCCTTCGGCGCCTTCCTGCCCAGCGGCATCACGCTGCGCCTGGAGGGCGACGCCAACGACTACGTCGGCAAGGGCCTGTCCGGCGGACGCGTCGTCGTCCGCCCGGACCGCGGCGCCGACCACCTCGCCGAGTACTCCACCATCGCCGGCAACACCATCGCCTACGGCGCCACCGGCGGCGAACTGTTCCTGCGCGGCCGCACCGGCGAACGGTTCTGCGTCCGCAACTCCGGCGCCACCGTCGTCTCCGAGGGCGTGGGCGACCACGGCTGCGAGTACATGACCGGCGGCCACGCCGTGGTGCTCGGCGAGACCGGCCGCAACTTCGCGGCCGGCATGTCCGGCGGCGTCGCCTACGTCGTCGACCTCGACCGCGACAACGTCAACGCCGGCAACCTCGGCGCGATCGAGGAACTCACCGACACCGACAAGCAGTGGCTGCACGACGTCGTGCGCCGCCACCAGGAGGAGACCGGCTCCACCGTCGCCGAGAAGCTCCTCGCCGAGTGGGACACCGCGGTGGCCCGCTTCAGCAAGATCATCCCGTCCACCTACAAGGCAGTGCTCGCCGCCAAGGACGCCGCTGAGCTCGCCGGTCTCTCCGAGCAGGAGACCACCGAGAAGATGATGGAGGCGGCGACCAATGGCTGACCCCAAGGGCTTCCTGACCACCGGCCGCGAGGTCGCCGAGACCCGCCCGGTGAGCGAGCGCGTCAAGGACTGGAACGAGGTCTACGTTCCCGGCTCGCTGCTCCCGATCATCAGCAAGCAGGCCGGCCGCTGCATGGACTGCGGCATCCCGTTCTGCCACAACGGCTGCCCGCTCGGAAACCTCATCCCCGAGTGGAACGACTACGCCTACCGCGAGGACTGGGCCGCCGCGTCCGAGCGGCTGCACGCCACGAACAACTTCCCGGAGTTCACCGGGCGGCTGTGCCCGGCCCCCTGCGAGTCGGCGTGCGTGCTCGGCATCAACCAGCCGGCCGTCACCATCAAGAACGTCGAGGTCTCGATCATCGACAAGGCGTGGGACAGCGGCGACGTCACCCCGCAGCCGCCCGAGCGCCTCTCCGGCAAGACCGTCGCCGTCATCGGCTCCGGCCCCGCCGGCCTCGCCGCCGCCCAGCAGCTGACCCGGGCCGGCCACACCGTCGCCGTCTACGAGCGCGCGGACCGCATCGGGGGCCTCCTCCGCTACGGCATCCCCGAGTTCAAGATGGAGAAGTCGCACATCAACCGCCGCATCGAGCAGATGCGCGCGGAGGGCACCAAGTTCCGCACCGAGATCGAGATCGGCCGGGACATCGACGCCGCGAAGCTGCGCCGCCGCTACGACGCCGTGGTCGTCGCCGCCGGCGCCACCGTCTCGCGCGACCTGCCCGTCCCCGGCCGCGAACTGAACGGCGTGCACTTCGCGATGGAGTACCTGCCGCTCGCCAACAAGGTGCAGGAGGGCGACCTGACGGTCTCCCCGATCACCGCCGAGGGCAAGCACGTCGTCGTCATCGGCGGCGGCGACACCGGCGCCGACTGCGTCGGCACCGCGCACCGGCAGGGCGCCCTGTCCGTCACCCAGCTGGAGATCATGCCCCGGCCGGGCGAGGAGCGGAACGCCAACCAGCCCTGGCCGACCTTCCCCATGCTCTACAAGGTCACCTCCGCGCACGAGGAGGGCGGCGAGCGAGTTTACTCCGTCTCGACCACCCACTTCGAGGGCGACGAGGACGGCAACGTCCAGGCCCTCCACCTCGTCGAGGTGGAGTTCAAGGACGGTAAGCTGGAGCAGAAGCCCGGCACCGAGCGGGTCATCCCCGCGCAGCTGGTCACGCTCGCGATGGGCTTCACCGGCACCGACCAGGCCAACGGTCTGGTCCAGCAGTTCGGTCTGGAGCTCGACGCACGGGGCAACATCGCCCGTGACGCGGACTACGCGACCAACGTCGACGGCGTCTTCGTCGCCGGCGACGCGGGCCGCGGCCAGTCCCTCATCGTGTGGGCCATCGCCGAGGGCCGCTCCGCGGCACGCGGCGTGGACCGCTACCTGACCGGAGCCAGCGCCCTGCCGGCCCCGATCCGCCCGACGGACCGTGCTCTGACGGTCTGATACGGCACACCAGACGTCCCGCACAACGGCGTGCGGAACTGAACGCGGCGCCTGCCCGTCCCCGACCGGACGAATCGGCAGGCGCCGTGGCGCGTCCGGGGACGGGTGCCGCCCCGCCTCCCGGCCGGCGGCCCCGGCCTCAGACGGTCACGGCCAGCGCGCAGGTCGCCGCCCCCGTCGCCGTCACCGCGAGCACCAGACCGGTCAGCGCGAAGCGCCGTACGCCGATGCGCGTCCCCTGCCACCGGCACCGCTCGAACCACAGCAGCGTCGCCAGCGACCCCCAGGGCGTGACGAGCGGGCCCGCGTTCACCCCGATCAGCAGGGCGAGCAGCTGGTGGTGGTTGTCCGCCGGGACGACCGCCTCGCCCGCCACGTACGCCGGAAGGTTGTTCAGTACGTTGGCGAGCCCCGCGCCCACCCCGGCGGTACGCAGCATGCCCGCCAGGCCGTCGTCCGAGCCGAGCGCCCGCACCAGCACCTCGTGCAGTCCGTGCGCGTTGACCGTCTCCACCACCAGGAACATCCCCGGTACCAGGACCAGCAGCCGCCACGGGACCAGCGACAGCCGCAGCTCCTCGCGCCGCCGCACCGCGTACACCGCCACCACGACCACCATCGCCACCAGCGAGGCGGACCACAGCGGCACGTCCACCACCAGGATCGCCAGCAGGAACCCGGCACACGCCGCCGAGCACACCCCCAGCAGCACCCGGTCGTCGGGCGACGGCACCGGCGGCGGGACGTACGCGTCGGCCCCCCGCCGGCCCCGGCGCCAGTAGAACACCCACAGGCACAGCGCCGTCATCCCGATCGCGGCCAGCTGCGGCAGCCACATCACGGCGGCGAGCCCGGCCGGCGACAGCGCCACCCGGTCCGCCGCCAGCAGGTTGGTCAGATTCGACACGGGCAGCAGCAGGCTCGCCGTGTTGGCCAGCCACACCGTCGTCATCGCGAGCGGCACCGCCGCGATGCCCACCCGGCCCGCCAGCGCCAGCATCACCGGAGTGAGCAGCACGGCCGTGGTGTCCAGGTTCAGAGTGATCGTGGTCAGCGAGGCGAACGCCACGCACAGCCCGAACAGCAGCGGATAACGGCCCCGCCCCGCCCGCGCCACCCACGCCGCGACCACGTCGAAGACCTGGGCCCGGCCCGCCAGTTCCGCCAGCACGATCACGGTCGCCAGGAACGCCAGCAGCGGCCCGATGCGCCGCAACTGGTCCTGCGCGGGCCCGGCGGGCAGCAGCCCGGTCGCCGCGGCGATCACTCCGAGCAGGAGCAGCCCGCCGGCCAGCCGGTCCAGGGGGTGCAACCGCCGCGCCAGGGCGCGCGGGAGCGGCGTGGAGTGATCTTTCCGCATGCGGTCATCGTGTCAGACCGGGGTGGCCCGGCCCCGCTCAGCCGGTCAGCGCCGACGTCTTGAGGACCACCAGGAGCACCAGCACCGCCGCCAGCACCACACACCCCGCCGCCTGCACCGCCGTACGCCGCCCGGCGGGAGCGTACGCGTACACCACGGTCACCGCCGCCCCGGTGAGCAGGCCGCCCAGATGCGCCTCCCACGAGGTCACGGCCGCCGAGACCAGCATCCACACCAGGAACCCGCCCAGGAAGCTGTTGACCGCCCGCATGTCCCGGCCCAGCCGCCGGCTGATGACGTAGAACGCGGCGGCGAGACCGAACACCGCCCCCGACGCACCCACCACCTCGTCGGACGGCGAGACCAGATACACCAGCACCGAACCGCCCAGCGCGGCCAGCAGATACAGGGCGAGGAAGCGGAGACGGCCCAGCTGCTCCTCGACGACCCGGCCCAGATTCCACAGGGCGTACAGGTTGAACACGATGTGCAGCACCCCGAACGGCAGCGACCCGAACGACGTGCCGCCCGGCAGCAGATGGAGGAAGGACCCGGTCAGCAGCCGGTACCACTCGCCGTCCACGACCCCGACCACGTCGAACCCGGGGTAGCCGCCGTCGACGTAGAGATACCGCCCGCCCTCCGGATCCGTCAGCCCGGCCCCCGTCATCGCGAACCGGTCGACGAGCCCCGGGCGTATCAGCTCCGCCACGTACACCAGGACATCGAGGCCGATCAGCGCGTACGTCACGACCGGCACCGCCGTCCGCGACACCGCCCCGCCGAACACCGTCCGGGCCCGGCGCACCGAACGCAGCCCCTCCTTCACGCACGCCACACACTGATGACCGACCGCGGCCTCCCGCATGCAGGAGGGACAGATGAAGCGCTCGCAGCGGACACAGCTCACATACGTCTCGTACGAGGGATGGCGGTAGCACGTGGTGGCGGCGGCCTCCATGGCCGGCTCCTTCGTCTGTACGGGGATCAGGGGCCGGTGGGGGGACGGCGGCGATCAAGATAGCGAACCCGGCACCACGCCCCCGACCCGGGCTCCGCGTTCCTCCGGACCCCCGAACGGGTGGGGAACGGCAGGTCCAGGGGGAAACCGGACAGGAGATGTCGGGTTTCCCGGCTTCCATGGCCCCATGAGCACCAGTTCCTGGACCGACTTCCGCACCGCCGAACCCGACTTCGCCGACACCGTCCGCCGGCGGTTCGCCCTGTACCGCCACCACGTCCTCGCCACCCTCCGCAAGGACGGATCGCCCCGGGTCACCGGTCTGGAGGTGGACTTCTGGGAGGACGAACCGCACCTCGGCATGATGCCGAACTCACGCAAGGCCCTCGACCTGCGCCGCGACCCCCGCTTCTCGGTGCACGCCAACCCCGGGCCCGGCGCCGAGATGGCCGACGGAGACGTCCGGATCTCCGGACGCGCGGTCGAGATCACCGACCCCGCCGTGCTCGCCCGCTTCATCGACGAGCGCACCCCGCCCGAGCCCTTCCACCTGTTCCGCGTCGAACCCACCGAGGTGGTGCGCGTCGGCCTCGAAGGCGGCGACACCCTCGTCATCCGCACCTGGCGCCCCGGCCGCCCGCTGCGCACCATCCGCAGGGGCAACGAGGAGGGAACGCTCTCCGAGGACCGCTGAGGGCGGCCTCGGCCCCCGGGAGGCGCGCGGCGGGCGGACAATGGGCGAGTGCCTACCAAGAAGAAGCCCCGGGCGACCCCCTCCGAGCGCCGTGCCGAACTGCTCGCCACCGCGGCCGGGGTCTTCGCCGCCCAGGGGTACAACGCCACGACCGTGCGCAGGATCGCGGACGAGGCCGGGATGCTCGCGGGCAGCCTCTACCACCACTTCGATTCCAAGGAATCGATGGTCGACGAGATCCTCTCCACCTTCCTGACCGAGCTGGGGGAGGGGTACGACGCCGTCCTGGCGGCCGGGCTCGGCCCCAGGGAGACCATCGAGGCCCTGGTCGCCGAATCCTTCCGGGAGATCGACCGGCACCGGGACGCCGTCTCCATCTACCGGAAGGAGGCCCGGCACCTGGCCGCCCAGCCGCGCTTCCGGTACCTGGACGGCTCCCGGCGGAAGTTCGAGGGGGCGTGGCTCGGCACCCTGGAGCGCGGCGTCGCCGACGGCACCTTCCGGGCCGACCTGGACATCCGCCTCACCTACCGGTTCGTCCGCGACACGGTCTGGGTCGCGGCATCCTGGTACCGGCCCGGCGGGCGGCACAGCCCCGAGGAGATCGCCCGCCAGTACCTGTCGATGGTCCTGGACGGGATCGCCCTGAAGGACTGATCCGCCCGCCTCCCGACATCCGGCGGCGAACCGTGCTACCGTTGTCCCCGTTGCAGTTTTGGTACCCATGAACTTTATGTGCGCCTGACGGGAATGCTTCGTCAGGCGCTTTATTGTTTTCCGGCTTTCTCCGGATGGGGCTCAATGCGGCGACTTGGAATTCGTAAAGTGCGAATTTCCGGCACTGCACCTCCTTAGGAGAATGACATGGCTACTGGAACCGTGAAGTGGTTCAACTCCGAAAAGGGCTTCGGCTTCATCGAGCAGGACGGCGGCGGCGCCGACGTCTTCGCCCACTACTCGAACATCAACGCCTCTGGCTTCCGTGAGCTCGTCGAGGGCCAGAAGGTCAGCTTCGACGTCACGCAGGGCCAGAAGGGCCCGCAGGCGGAGAACATCGTCCCGGCCTAATTGCCGGACGCGTACCTCGCAGCCGGGGCCCGCACCGTGAAGGTGCGGGCCCCGGCTCGTGCTGTCCCCAGGAGGACAATCCCGTTATGACCCGCTCCGAACGTCAGGACCGCCCCGCCCGCAACCGCCCGTCGAGGGGGCGTGGCACGGCCCAGGCCAAGGCAACCGCGCAGGGTTCCGGCAAGGGATCCGGAAAGGCGTCGCCCCGTCGCAGGGCCACGCCCCCGCAGGGCGAATTCGCGCTGCCCGAAACCATCACCCCCGCACTGCCCGCCGTCGAGGCGTTCGCCGAGCTGGACATGCCCGCCGCCCTGCTGAAGACCCTTGCCGCGCAGGGCGTGACCGAGCCGTTCCCGATCCAGGGCGCCACCCTGCCCAACTCGCTGGCCGGCCGCGACATCCTCGGCCGGGGCCGCACCGGCTCCGGCAAGACCCTCGCCTTCGGCCTCGCGCTCCTGGCCCGCACCGCCGGCCGCCGCGCCGAGCCCAAGGCACCCCTGGTCCTCGTCCTCGTCCCGACCCGCGAACTCGCCCAGCAGGTCACCGACGCGCTGACCCCGTACGCCACCGCGGTCAACCTGCGCCTGGCCACCGTCGTCGGCGGCATGTCGATCACCAAGCAGTCCGCCACCCTGCGCCGCGGCGCCGAGGTGCTCGTCGCGACCCCCGGCCGGCTCAAGGACCTCATCGAGCGCGGCGACTGCCGCCTGGACCAGGTCGCGATCACCGTCCTGGACGAGGCCGACCAGATGGCCGACATGGGCTTCATGCCCCAGGTCACCGCCCTGCTCAAGCAGGTCGAGCCGGACGGCCAGCGCATGCTGTTCTCCGCGACCCTGGACAAGAACATCGACCGCCTGGTCAAGATGTTCCTCACCGACCCCGTCGTCCACTCCGTCGACCCGTCCGCCGGCGCGGTCACCACCATGGAGCACCACGTCCTCCATGTGCTCGACGAGACCGACAAGAAGGCCGTCGCCACGAAGATCGCCGCCCGCGACGGGCGCGTGATCATGTTCGTCGACACCAAGCGCGCCGCGGACCGCTTCGCCAAGCGGCTCCTCGCCAGCGGGGTGCGCGCCGCCGCACTGCACGGCGGGCGCTCGCAGCCGCAGCGCAACCGCACCCTGGACCAGTTCAAGAACGGCCAGGTCACCGCCCTCGTCGCGACGAACGTGGCGGCACGCGGCATCCACGTCGACGACCTCGACCTCGTCGTCAACGTGGACCCGCCCACCGACCACAAGGACTACCTCCACCGCGGCGGCCGCACCGCCCGGGCCGGGGAGTCCGGCAGCGTCGTCACCCTGGTCCTGCCCGACGAGAAGCGGGACATGACCCGCCTGATGCAGGACGCGGGCATCGCACCGCACACCACCCGCATCCGGTCCAGCGACGAAGAACTCACCCGCATCACCGGCGCCCGCGAACCGTCCGGCGTCGCGGTCGTCATAGAGGTCCCCCAGCCGGCGCAGCCCAAGCCGCGCACGCGGCCGGCCGGCAGCGGCACGGGCACCCGCTCGGGCAGCCGCGGCCGCGGACGCCGGAGCGGCGGCACCGGTGGTGCGCAGGGCACGGGCGGCGCCCCGCGGGGCACGGCCCCGCGCGGCACCGGCCGCGGCACGGCCCCGGCACGCGGCCGCCGCGCCGCGTAATCCCGCCCGCCGGAGGGGCCCGGTCAAGCCCCTCCGGCGACCGGAATCCAAGCCCCTCCGGAGGCCGGCGGACCAACCTCTCCGGCGACCGGAAAATCAAGCCACTCCGGCGATTGAGGAGCGGGGCCCCGGGGGCGGCGCCCCCACCCGGCGGCACCCCGCGCCTCAGCGCACCGCGCGGACCTCACGTCGTGCAGTCCAGCACCGCCCCGCACAACCCGCACCGCACCCGCACCCGCCCCCGCACCGCCACCCGGTTGCGCTGATGGCAGGTGGGACACGGGAACGCCACCCGCAGCCCCTCCCCGCCGGTCTCGAACCTGTACGGGACCTCCCGCCCCGGAGCCGCCCCCGCACCGGGATGCTCCCTCGCGTACCGCCGGTCCCGGGCGTACCGGCGGCGGCCCGCCCACCCGGCCGCCGTGAGCGGCGGCTGCGCATCCTCCCGCAGCGCCCGCGCCCGGCCCTCCGCGTACGCGGTGTACGCCTGCGGACTGGTGAACCACGGCGAAGGGTCCTCGCCGAACACCTGCGCCCGCTTGGCCAGCACGTACCCGAACTCCTCCGGCGTCAGATAGCCCAGCTTCTGGCTGGACGTCGCGTCCTCGCGGAACGCGTCCAGCAGCAGCCAGCCCGCCCCGAGATAGGCCGCCGCCGTGTCGGTCAGGATCTCGTTGTCGCGGGTGCCGGGGAACTCCAGGCCGAGCCGGTGCAGCAGCACATGCGCCACCTCGTGCGACAGGGCCGCGCCGATGTCCCTGCGATGGGTGCGGAAACGGTCGTTCAGCTCCACGAAGTACTCGGGACCCGCCGCGAGTTCGACGCTGCCCGCGTGCTCCATCGCACGGAACGCCACGATCACCCGGGCGTCCGGCAGCCGGTAGTGGTGCACCATCGCCCGCGCCACCCGCTGCGCACCCAGATGCAGATCATCCGCGTCGGCGAACGCCGCGTCGACCGGGGCGAAGCTCACCGAGAACCGCTGGACGCCGTCGCGACCCAGCCTCCGGTACAGCGCGGTGACCGCCGAGCGGACCGTCGCCAGATGCGGGAAACCGTGCTCGACCGGGCTGCGGCGGGAGTTGTCCGGCACGTCCGTAACCCCCGCTCGCGCGACGCTCGACTCCTCGCCACTGTAGACCGCGGAAGGCGCCCCGGGGTTGTCAGCCGCCCACCCGGACCGGCAGCCCCGGCCCCAGCTCGACGAACGGGGCGCCCGCCCCCTCCGTCTCCAGCACCCACACCTCGTTGACACCGTCCCGCAGCACCGGCCCCGGCACGTACAGCGTGCGCTGCGGGCCCGCCGACCAGTAGCGGCCCAGGCAGAAACCGTTCACCCAGACGAACCCCCGCGTCCAGCCCGGGAGTTCGAGCCCCGCGTGATCCGTGCCGCCGGCGTCCGCGATCTCGAACGTCCCCCGGTACAGGCCCGTCCCGCCCGCCCCGTCGACCGGGGCGAACGGCACACCCGCCACCGCCCCCGGCTCGTCGAACGCGTCCAGCCGCAGCGCCCGCGCCCGCACCCCGTGCAGATACTGGCGCTCGTGCAGCACACCCCCGGTGATCCCCTTCGGCTCGCCCAGGCGCGGCCCGTAGTTGACCCGGCCCAGCGACTCCACCCACAGCTCCACCTCGGCCGGCCCGGCCACCGGCTCCTCCAGGGCCCCCGCCTCCCCGCTCAGGACACCCCGGCGCACCCCGTCCACGTACACCACCGCCCGGTCCCGCAACCCCGACACCCCCAGGGCGTACGGGCGACGCGGACCCGGCACCGCGACCCGGTAACGCACCAGCCCCCGGTCGACCCCCAACTCCTCGAACGTGGGCGGCACCCCGCACTCCGCCGACTCCTCGTCACCCAGCGCCCCGAGGACGGCGTCCAGCGACGCCCACTCCGTCAGCTCCGCCCGCACCGGAGCGGCGAGCCCGGCCGGCTCCGGCGGCAGCGGGGGAAGCGGCCCGTCCGCGTAACCGGCGAGCACCTCGCGGAACAGCCGGAACTTCTCCGTGACCCGCCCGTACTCGTCGACCGGCGCGTCATAGTCGTACGACGTCACCGTCGGCAGCAACTCCTGGTCCTGGAGCGGACCCGACCGGTTCGCACCCGCCCAGCCGCCGAAATTGGTGCCACCGTGCGCCATGTAGATGTTCACCGACGCCCCGCACTCCAGGATCTCCGCCAGCGCACCGGCCGCCTGCGCCGGATCCCGTACCACCGGCGGCGCACCCCAGTGCTCGAACCAGCCGCACCAGAACTCCATGCACATCAGCGGACCCGCCGCCCGATGCCGGCGCAGCACCCGGAACGCCTCCCGGGCACCCGAACCGAAATTGGCCGTGGCGAGCAGACCGGGCACCGAACCGCCCGTGAGCATGTGATCCTCCGGCCCGTCCGAGGTGAACAGCGGCACCCCCACCCCGAACTCGCCCAGCAGCTCCGTCACCCGGCGCAGATAGACGCCGTCGGTGCCGTAACTCCCGTACTCGTTCTCCGCCTGCACCATGATCACCGGGCCGCCGCGGTCGGCCTGCCGCTCGACGACCTGCGGCAGCAGCTCCGCGAACCACGCCCGCACCGCGTCCAGGTATTCCCCGTCACGGGTCCGCACCCGCCGCCCGAACCGGCCGGTCACCCACACGGGCAGCCCGCCGTTCTCCCACTCGGCACAGATGTACGGGCCCGGCCGCACGATCGCCCACAGACCCGCCCGGTGCACCGCGTCCAGGAACCTGCCCAGCGCCCCGACGTCCCGGAACCGGCCCTGCCGCGGCTCGTGCAGATTCCACGGGACGTACGTCTCCACACAGTTCAGGCCCATCGCCCGCAGCATCGCCAGCCGGTGGTCCCACTGACCCTCGTGCACCCGGAAGTAGTGCAGGGCCCCCGACAGCAGCCGTACGGGCCTCCCGTCGATCCGGAAGTCGTCGTCCCCGACGGTGAAGTCAGCCATGGTGCTCGTTCTCCTGATGCGCGGAATGTCTCGGTCCACCCTCACCCCTGGCGCGCGGCCGGTCCATGGACAAAGATCTTCGCTGTTTGGACAACCGCCTGCTCACAGGCATACGGCCTCACCAGGCATACGACACGAGGACCGGGGAGAGAAGGGACCGATGTACCACACCTGGATGCGCTTCTTCACCCCCAGCCCCCTCCACCACCGCCTCGGCCTGGTCTGCCTCGGCGTCGGCCTCCAGCACGGCACCCTGCCGACCGTCGGCCCGCGCACCCTCGACCACCACGTCGCCGTCATCGTCCACTCCGGCAGCGGATGGCTCACCGGCCCCGACGGGCGGCGGCTCCCCGTCACCGCGCCCAGCCTGATCTGGCTGACCCCCGGCACCCCGCACCACTACGGCGCCGACCCCGTGACCGGCTGGGACGAGAGCTTCGTCGACTTCACCGGACCCGCCACCGCCACCTACACCGAACTCGGCTACATCGAACCCGACCGCCCCCTCGTCCCGCTCTCCGACACCGCCGCCCCACGCGCCGCCGTCAGCCGCATGGTCCGAGCGGCCCGCCGCGACAACCCCCTCCTGGAGGTCGAGACCGGCGCGGCCGTCCACGAACTCCTCGTCGCCCTGCGCCGGGCCCGCGCCGACGTCGGCCCCGACGGCGACCCCGTCCTCCAGGCACTCGCCCGCGACGCCTTCCAGCCCCTGTCCGTCGCCGAGCACGCCGCCCGCCACGGCATGACCTCCGCCGAACTGCGCACCGCGGTACGCCGGGGCGCCGGATGCAGCCCCAAGGACTACCTCCTCGGCATCCGGCTCGGCCGCGCCAAGGAACTCCTCGCCACCGGCGACCTGCCCGTCGCAGCCGTCGCCCGCCGCGTCGGCTACGACGACCCCGCCTACTTCTCCCGCCTCTTCGCCCGCCGCGTCGGCATGGCCCCCGTCCGCTTCCGCGAACAACAGGGCCGCACCGTCCCGGGCGGCTGGAGCGACCGCGTCCCGGACCCCGAACACCCGCCGACGATCACCTCGTAGCCCCGTAAGCTCGCTGCCCATGACCACGAACGACACCGACGACTCCGTACGCCTCGAACTCGACCGGCTGCGCCAGAGCATCGACAACATCGACGCCGCCGTCGTCCACATGCTGGCCGAACGCTTCAAATGCACCCAGCAGGTCGGACACCTCAAGGCAGCCCACCACCTCCCCCCGGCCGACCCGGCCCGCGAAGCCCGCCAGATCGCCCGCCTGCGCCAGCTCGCCGAGAGCGCCCACCTCGACCCCGCCTTCGCCGAGAAGCTGCTCAACTTCATCGTCGCCGAGGTCATCCGCCACCACGAACGCATCGCGGAGGAGTCCGCGACCGACAGCCGCTGAAACCGCCCGGCCCCCGCCCGGTCACCCCCCGCCGCCCCCACCGGAACCCGCCTGCGCGCCGCCCCGCGCATACGGCAGCATGTCCCCATGTCCGTACTGACGCGCGATGAAGCGCAGGCCCGAGCCCAGATCCTCGACGTACAGCGATACACGATCGAACTCGATCTCACCACGGCGGAGGAGACCTTCGACTCCCGTACCGTGATCGAGTTCACCGCCCGCACGGCCGGTGACACCTTCATCGAGCTCAAGCCCGCCACCCTGCGCTCGATCAGCCTGGACGGGCAACCGCTGGATCCCGCGCACCTCACCGGGAACCGGTTCCCCCTGAACGGCCTCACCACCGGCCCCCACGAACTGCGCGTCGACGCCGCGATGCACTACTCCCGCACCGGCGAGGGCATGCACCGCTTCACCGACCCCAGCGACAACCAGACCTACGTCTACACCCAGCTCTTCATGGACGACGTCCAGCGCGTCTTCGCCGCGTTCGACCAGCCCGACCTCAAGTCCGTCTTCGCCCTCACCGTCACCGCCCCCGAAGGCTGGACCGTCCTCGGCAACGGCATCGCCGAACACACCGGCAACGGCCGCTGGACCATCGCCCCCACACCCCCCGTCTCCACCTACCTCGTCGCCGTCGCCGCAGGCCCCTGGCACTCCGTGACCACCGAGCACGCCGGCCTGCCCTTCGGCATCCACTGCCGCCGCTCCCTCGCCCCCCACCTCGACGCCGACGCCGACGAGATCCTCGACATCACCCGGGCCTGCTTCGACCGGTTCCAGGAGAAGTTCGACGAGCCCTACCCCTTCGACTCCTACGACCAGGCGTTCGTCCCCGAATTCAACGCCGGCGCCATGGAGAACCCCGGACTCGTCACCTTCCGCGACGAATTCGTCTACCGCTCCGCCGTCACCGACACCGAACGCCAGACCCGCGGCATGGTCATCGCCCACGAGATGGCCCACATGTGGTTCGGCGACCTCGTCACCCTCGCCTGGTGGGACGACATCTGGCTCAACGAGTCCTTCGCCGAGTACATGGGCTACCAGACCCTCGCCGAAGCCACCCCCTTCACCGACACCTGGGTCGACTTCGGCGTCGCCCGCAAGGGCTGGGGCTCCGACGCCGACCAGCGCCCCTCCACCCACCCCGTCGCCCCCGACCCGGCCGACGTCCCCGACACCGCGTCCGCCCTCCTCAACTTCGACGGCATCTCCTACTCCAAGGGCGCCTCCGCCCTGCGCCAACTCGTCGCCTGGCTCGGCGAGAAGGACTTCCTCGCAGGCATCAACACCCACTTCGCCCGCCACAAGTTCGGCAACGCCACCCTCGCCGACTTCATCGACAACCTCGCCTCGGCCACCGACCGCGACGTCCACGCCTGGGCCGACCAGTGGCTGCGCACCACCGGCATCGACACCCTCACCGCACACACCGGCGAAACCGACACCACCTGGTCCCTCACCATCGACCACCAGGGCACCCGCCCCCACCGCATCAGCGTCGGCGTCTACGACCACACCCTCGACACCCAGCACGGCCCCACCCCCCTCGCCCTGCGCGAACGCTTCACCACCGGCATCCCCGAGGACACCACCCTCACCCGCCCCGGCCGCCGCCCCGCCCTCGTCGTCATCAACGACGAAGACCTCACCTACGCCAAGATCCGCCTCGACCCCCACTCCTGGAACACCGTCCTGGACAGCCTCTCCGGCATCCCCGACGCCCTCACCCGCGCCGTCATCTGGAACGCCGCCCGCAACCTGGTCCGCGACGGCGAACTCGCCCCCAGCACCTACCTCGAAGCCGCCCGCGCCCACCTCCCCTACGAGACCGACCTCGCCCTCCTCCAAGGCGTCCTCGCCTTCGCGGACACCCAGGTCGCCGGCCGCTACACCACCCCCGAGGACCGCCCCGCCGCCCTCGCCACCCTCACCGCCCTCTGCCGCGACCTCATCCGCCGCACCGAGGACGGCACCAACCCCGGCCTCCGCCTCACCGCCGTACGCCACCTCATCGACGCCGCCACCCAGCCCGACACCATCCAGGGCTGGCTCACCGACGACATCGTCCCCGGCGGACCCGGACTCGACCCCGAACTGCGCTGGCGCATCCTCACCCGCCTCGCCGTCCTCGGCGCCACCGACGAGGAAACCATCGACGCCGCCCTGGAGGACGACCCCAGCGCCACCGGCCAGGAAGGCGCCGCCCGCTGCCGCGCCGCCCTGCCCACCCCCGAGGCCAAGGCCACCGCCTGGGACGCCATGTTCCACGACGACACCCTCTCCAACTACCTCTTCACCGCCACCGCCCAGGGCTTCTGGCAACCCGAACAGACCGACCTCGTACGGGCCTACGTGCCCCGCTACTACCCCGAGGCCGCCCAGCTCGCCGCCCGCCGCGGCCCCGCCATCGCCGAAGCCGCCGGACGCCACGCCTTCCCCGCCCACGCCGTCGACGCCGACAGCCTCCGCCTCGGCGAAGAAGCCCTCACCGACCAGGCCCTCATCCCCGCCCTGCGCCGCAAACTCACCGATCAGCTCGACGACCTGCGCCGCGCCCTGAACGTACGCAACGCCACCTGACCGCACACCCCACCCGTGCCCGGCCCGCCCTCACCCCGAGGAGCGTGCCGGGCACACCCATACCACCCCAACCCCCGGCAACCCGTCCCCACCCGAAACCCGCCACCCTTTCGAGTTCAGATCACCCCGCTCCCCGGCCGCGCCCCCCGAAACCCGGACAAGCTGGCACGCACACCCATGCCCGCACCCCCCACGCGCGCCCGAAGGACCACCCACCCCATGCCCGTACCACCCCTCGCCGGGTCCACCACCGGCCCCACCGCACTGCGCCCCCTCCTCGACACCGTCCTCACCGCCCTCACCGAAGGAGCCCACCGCCGCGACGGCCCCCTCCCCGCAGGCGGACCCGACACCGTCGACCCCCACATGCGCACCGCCCTCACCCCCCTCATCCCCGACCACGGCACCGGCGCCCACCACGCCCTCGCCACCATCGTCGAAGCCCTCACCCAAGGCGCCGCCGACCCCGCCGACCCCCTCTGCGCCGCACACCTCCACACCCCGCCCCTCGCCCTCGCCGTAGCCGCCGACCTCGCCGCCTCGGCCCTCAACCCCTCCATGGACTCCTGGGACCAGGCCCCCGCCGCCTCCACCCTCGAAGCCGACACCGCCGCCGCGCTGGCCGCCGAGATCTACCCCCACCACCCCGCCCCCGACGCCCTCATCACCACCGGCGGCACCGAAGCCAACCAACTCGGCCTCCTCCTCGCCCGCGAACGCCACGGCCCCGTCCAGACCGTCACCGGCGCCAACGCCCACCACAGCATCGCCCGCGCCGCCTGGCTCCTCGGCCTCCCCGAACCCCTCACCGTCCCCGCCCCGAACGGCACCATCGACGTCCCCGCCCTCCACGAGACCCTCGCCCGCCACCACGCGCAGGGCCCCCTCCTCGTCACCGCCACCGCCGGCACCACCGACACCGGCCAGATCGACCCCCTCACCGACATCGCCGACCTCTGCGCCCGCCACGGCGCCGAACTCCACATCGACGCCGCCTACGGCGGACCCCTCCTCTTCAGCCCCACCCACCACCACCGCCTCGACGGACTCGACCGCGCCGACAGCGTCACCCTCGACCTCCACAAACTCGGCTGGCAACCCGCGTCCGCCGGCATCCTCGCCGTCCCCGACCGCCACCACCTCCACGCCCTCCACCACCACGCCCCCTACCTCAACGCCGACGACGACACCGAAGCCGGCCTCCCCGACCTCCTCGGCCGCTCCCTGCGCACCACCCGCCGCCCCGACGCACTCAAGATCGCCGTCACCCTCCAGGCCCTCGGCCGCACCGGACTCGCCGACCTCATCGACCGCACCTGCGCCACCGCCCACCACCTCGCCGACCTCATCACCCGCACCCCCGGCCTCGAACTCCACGACCGCCCCACCATCAGCACCGTCCTCTTCCGCCCCACCGACGCCGACGACCACACCGTGGCCACCGTCCGCCGCACCCTCCTCACCCGCGGCCACGCCGTACTCGGCCGCACCCACACCCACGGCCGGCTCTGGCTCAAGGCCACCCTCCTCAACCCCCACACCACCCCCGACGACCTCCACCGGCTCCTCGGCCTCGTCACCCGCCTCACCGCCGAACTCAAGGAAGGCAGCACCCTCCGATGACCGCCGCACCACCCACCCCCGACCCGCACCGCACCCACGATCTCGTCGGCATCGGCATCGGCCCCTTCAACCTCTCCCTCGCCGCCCTCGCCCACGGCCTCCCCACCCCCCTCACCACCGCCTTCTACGAACAGCGGCCCGCCTTCCACTGGCACCCCGGGCTCCTCATCGACGGTGCCACCCTCCAAGTCCCCTTCCTCGCCGACCTCGTCACCCTCGCCGACCCCACCAGCCCCTGGAGCTTCCTCAACTACCAACGCACCCAGGACCGCCTCTTCCCCTTCTACTTCGCCGAGCGCTTCCACATCCACCGAGCCGAATACGACGCCTACTGCCGCTGGGTCAGCGGACAACTCCCCGGCCTCCACTTCGGCCACCAGGTCGAGGCCATCCGCTGGGACCCCCACACCGCCCGTTTCGAGGTCGACCACACCCAGCTCGACGCCCACGGCGAAGCCGCATCACTCGGCCGCACCCACACCCGCCACATCGCCCTCGGCATCGGCACCGAACCCCACATCCCCGACGCCTTCAAACCCCTCACCGACGCCGGCACCGCCCCCGTCATCCACTCCGCCGACTACCTCCACCACCGCGACCGCCTCCTCCGAGCCCGCCACATCACCGTCATCGGCTCAGGACAGTCCGGCGCCGAAATCTTCCTCGACCTCCTCCGCGCCCGCCCCACCGGCAGCGAAGGACTCCACTGGCTCGCCCGCACCCCCGCCTTCGCCCCCATGGAGTACTCCAAACTCGGCCTCGAACACTTCACCCCCGACTACACCCGCTACTTCCACGCACTCCCCGAACCCGTACGCGACGCCCTCGTCCCCCAGCAATGGCAACTCCACAAAGGCATCGACCACGACACCATCGCCGCCATCCACGACGAGCTCTACCGCCGCACTCTCCACGGCGGCTGGCCCGACGCCACCCTCACCCCCGGCGTCACCGTCCGCACCGCAGGACGCGTCGCCAACACCCGCGTCGAACTCCACCTCGAACACACCCAGCAAGGCACCCGCACCCGCATCACCACCGACGCCGTCGTCCTCGCCACCGGCTACCGCGAACGCCCCCTCGACACCCTCCTCGAGCACCTCGCCCCCCACCTCCGCCGCGACACCTCAGGCCGCCCCCGCGTCGACGCACACCACCGCCTCGACCTCGGCCCCGCCATCACCGGCCACATCTACGTACAGAACGCCGAACGCCACACCCACGGCGTCGGCACCCCCGACCTCGGCCTCGCCGCATGGCGCAGCGCCACCATCCTCAACAACCTCACCGGCACCACCCCCTACCCCCTTCCGCAACGCACCGCCTTCACCACCTTCGGCCTCACCCAGCCCGCCATCCCCACCCAGCACCCCACCCTCGTCCCCCTCACCCACACCAACTGACCCCCCACAAGACCGTCCCCACCCCGCCGAGGACTGTCACAAGAACGGCTCCCAGCCGCCAACAATGTCGAGGTCACGTCACCAACTGATGTGGTTATCGCACAACGCTGGGCGCCGATGCCCGCACTTGCCATCGTGGTGCCCCGTCAGCCACCTCAGGCGGCACACCCGGAACGACAGCACCCGCACCCACGGGCGCCCCCGGACCGTGTGCCGCCCCACGGAACACCTCGGGGGAAACCATGTCACTCACCCGCCGCACGCAGATCGCCCTCGCCGGCCTCGTCGCAGCAGGAGTCGCAGCCGCCATCATCGTCGTCCCGGCACTCACCGACGACGACACCACCGGCCAGGCAACCGTCGCCGCCGCCAGAGACACCGACTACGGCCCCGAACCCGAAGCCGACAGCGACCTCGTGACCCAGGCCGACCGGATAACCTCCATGGCCACCGGCACACTCTCGCCCGACACCATGATCAACCGCGCCCGCACCTGGCTCACCGCCAACAACGGATCCCAGGTCCCGTACAGCATGCAGCGCGTCTGGAAGGACGGCTACCGCCAGGACTGCTCCGGCTTCGTCTCCATGGCACTCGCCCTCGGCAAGCCCGGCCTCAACACCGTCGGCCTCGCCAGCTCCGCCAACGGCGTCACCAAGCGCCTCAGCAGCGCCAGCCAGCTGCGCAAGGGCGACCTCCTCATCGACGCCAGCACCAGCGACGGCGACTTCCGCCACGTCGTCATCTTCGAGAAGTGGGCCAACTCCTCACACAGCTCCTACTGGGCCTACGAACAGCGCGGCTCCCACGGCACCACCCACCGCACCCTCAGCTACGGAATCGGCCGGGACAACTACGACCCCTACCGCCCCCTCAAGCTCAGCGGAAGCAGCAGCGGCGGCGGAGGCGGCAGCCAGACCCCCACCCCCAGCACCTCCTGGCCCGTCCTCAAGAGCGGCTCCCAGGGCACCGACGTCCGCTCCGCCCAGCAACTCCTCATCGCCCGCGGCTACAGCATCTCCGCCGACAGCAGCTTCGGCCCCAAGACCCGCGCCGCAGTGATCCGCTTCCAGAAGGCCCACTCCCTCGCCGCCGACGGCGTCATCGGCCCCAAGACCTGGTCCAAGCTCATCGTCACCGTCAAGTACGGCGCCAAGGGCCAGGCCGTCAAGGCAGCCCAGAACCAGCTCAGGATCTACGGCTACTCCCTCACCGTCGACGGCAGCTTCGGCGCCAAGACCAAGGCCGCGACCCTCGCCTTCCAGAAGAACCACCACCTCGCCGCCGACGGCGTCATCGGCCCCAACACCTGGCGCACCCTCCTCGGCTCCCGCTGACCCCCCGCCCCACACACCACGACGGCCCCTTTCCACCGCACCCGCGGAAGGAAAGGGGCCGCCGCCGCATGCACGCCGTCACACCCGAACGGACACCACACCCACTGGCCTCGATCTTTCGTGACGGTCCGTCGGTTCTTTCGGCGGGCCGTTCCGGTTGCTCGGGCCGGTGGTGGCCAGGGTGATGGCCCCGCTGTCGCGTCGGGTGGGCGCCGGGTTCCACGGCTTGGGTCGGGGTGGTGTGGGCAGCCCCTCCGGCGTGTGTCACGATCGCACCCAACCTGTGGGGGGTGTTGCTGAATGGCGCAGGACATTGCGCTGCGGCCGGTGGTGGATCCGGCCCTCGAGGACGCGGAGCGCGCGCTGCTGGAGAAGTCCGCCGACGGACTCTTCCCAGCCACGCTGCCGCTGCCCGAGGAGCCGGGGCTGGGCGGCCGTACCAAGGCGGACATCTGGACGGCCCTGGGGGCCTCCGCGGTGTGCGCGCTACTGCCGGCGACGATCCTGTGGGCGCTGATCGGCGTGTGGCCCGGCCTGGCCGTCGGGCTCGCGGCGCAGGCGGGGCTGATCTGGCTCGGGGTCCAGTTCGGGTTCGAGGCGTTCATCCTGACCGTCGTGGGCGTGCACCTGCTGGCCTGGCTGCTGATCGTCGTCCTCGGCTGCGGGACCGACGAGCGGCAGCGGGTGGCCCGGCTGCGCCACGGCCGCTACTACCTGGCCGAGGACTTCGGCGACGACTCCCTGCGCGAGCTGCTGGACCACTCGCCGCTGCGCCGGATGGAGCGCGCCCAGGCCGCCGTGACGGCGGTACTCCAGTCGCAGGTCGACCGGGACGGCCTGCTGGACGACATCGCCAACGACGTGACGCTGCCGGCCCAACAGTACGAGATCGCCCAGCGCCTGGCCGAGCTGACCCGGCTGGCGCGGAAGGTGCGCACCGCTGCCGGGGACGCCTCCGGCTCGCGGGTGGAGGAGATGCTGCGGACTCAGCGGCAGGCGCTGCGGCTGTCTTCGAGCGCGCTGGAGGAGCGGGTGGAGGCGCTGGAGCGGTACGCCGAGAACACCCGCGCGGCGGACGCGGCGTACCGCGAGTGGGAGGCCGTACGAGAGCTGGAGCAACTCGGCGAGGACATGCACGAGCTGGTGGTGAACACGGTGCGGGACGAGCTGGCCGTCGCCGAGATCGAAGGGCTCGCCGACCGGTCCCGGCTCCAGGACCTGCACCGGATGCTGGACGAGGCGCGGGAGGCGGGGCTGCTGGCCACGCGGTTCGCCGACGAGCCGGCCGACCGCCGGTCCGGCGACAGCGGCCGGGCGTGAGGGGGAGGACGACATGACGCAGACATCCCAGCCGAGACGCGAGTTCCACTCCGGCCGCGGCAAGAAGACCTTCGAGCGGATCCCGGGCGGGTTCTACCTGGTCGGCGCCCTGGTGATCCTCTTCGAGGTGGTCACGCTCGGCGCGGTGGGCCTGGCCCCGGCCGTCGGCGGCCCGGGCGACGACGGGGCATCCCCGGACAAGGAATCCCGGCGGGTCGAGGTCACCTACATCGCGACGGGCGACCACCCCTCGGTGGACTTCACCGTCGGGGAGGCGAACGGCAACCACGAGCCCCACGGGGTCGTCATCCTGCCGTACCGCAAGACCGTCGAGCTGGCGGCGGGCGCCGACTTCTACCTGGACGTCAGAAGCCGCGAGGACCAGGAAGGGGGCACTCTCACGTGCACCGTCCTGGTCGGCGGCAAGGTGGTCCAGCAGGCGCACAGCACACCGGACTCCTCATCGGCCACCTGCGCGGGCAGCGTCGCGGACGCCCCGCAGCGGGGCATCCCCGTGCCCACTCTCACCCCCGGCGCCTCCCCGCTGCCCGAGGAGCGGCGGCTCACCGGGACCGTCGAGGTGCCGGACTACCCGGGCGAGGGCTCGCCGGTCATCGGCACCGTCACGGACTCTTCCCTGGAGTACGCGGAGCTGGGCGGCACGTGGGACCGGAGCAAGACGCTGGATCCGGTCTTCGACGGCTTCACCCGCAAGCAGGAGGGGCGCCAGCGCGCACTCGTGAAGTCCACGCAGGTCGACGAGGACATCATGGCCGCGGCCGGCGGCACCGGGGAGCTGCGGGGCGTGGCGGGCGCGGTGATGGACGAGCGGCGGCGCTACGAGTACCCCCGCGACCAGGCGATCCTGGTCGACGTCGCCTCGCAGCCGCTGAAGGTCGACGGACATGACGCCTGGCTGCTGGTCAGCGAGATCCACTTCCACAAACGCGGGGTGCCGTCCACGATGGACCTGAACGCGGTCCTCGTGGTCGACACCGGGCGGGTCCGCCCCTCGGTGCTGTGGGTCGTACTGCCGGAGACGAACAAGAAGCTCTGGCCGGACCTGAACACTCTGGTCGCATCCGTCCAGGTCCACTGACCTGCACCGATACTGGACGGGCCCGGGCGCGCGACGCGTCCCGGGCCCGTCCGTAGAGCGCGACGCCGGCCGGGCACGGCATCGAGTCGGCGGCGATCAGGTCGACGAGCGTGCCCGACGCACGGGTGCGGTGCCAGACGATCGTGCAGTAGCGCGAGCGCAGCCACGGCTCCACGTGCTCGTACGTGGTGGCGGTGGCCGGCCATCCGTAGAGGTGCCGCGCCGCCCGAGCCTTCCGCCACGGCGTGAGCGCTGCTGATATCGCGTTGTCCAGGCCGACCTTGCGGACGGTCTCGACCAGCAGCACTTCCCCGGCCTACGAGACCACCGCCCGGCCGCCGCCCTCGATGCGGACACGCGGGTACGACCCGATACGCCTCTTCACCTGGAGAGTGCTTCTTCCCATGCAGCCGACAGGACCCTCGACAAGTACCATCGTTGCAGGTCAGGAGCACTCTCCGCTTATTTGGTCAAGCCTCGGACAGCCCTTGGTGCCGCGACGGGGCGAACCCCGACTGCCGCGGCACTAGAACACCGGCACACCGTCCCGCGTCAGCCGCCAGCCCACCGAAGCGAACTCCGCACCGTCCACCGAACCCCTCGCCTGCACCCAGGCGATGATCGTGTTCCGGATCTCCTCCGAATTCGCCCACAACTGCTTCGCACCCGCCACATGCGGGAAATTGCCCCCACCACTCGCCCGGTAGTTGTTCACCGCCAGCACGAACTGCGCCTTCGGATCGAGCGGCTTCCCCTCGAACGACAGACCCACGATCCGCGAACCCACCGGCTTCGCGATATCGATGTCATACGTCAGCCCCGACACCGCGTCATAGTTGTAATCCGGCGTGCTCTCCGCATTCGTCAGCCTCTCCGGATCCACCGGAGCACCCGCCGCCGTCTGCACGTAGTACTTCGCCGAGAACTCCAGATAATCCAGGACCTGCGCACCCGTCACCAGACGCGCCTCCAGCGTGTTCTCGAACGGATACAACCCCGCCGCATCCTTGATCGTCACATCACCGGCCGGAATCCGCGCCGTACGCGAGAAACACGACGCCTGCGACAACACCGGCAGATCCGCGTACTCACCACCCGCCAACGCCGCCTTCACCGTCTCCGCCTGAACGACATTGATCAGATCGATGATCGGCTCGTCCTTCCACGCCGCCTCGGCCGTCGACATCTCCGCCGCCGACGTACCGATCACCTGATTGACGTACGCCACGACCTTCTCGTGCTCATCCGCCAGCAACCTCGTGATCCTCGGATCCTCCACCGCCGTGTTCGAGTTCAGCACCCGCGAACCGGCCCTCTCGACCACCCAGCGGCCCTTCTCCCACACCACCTCGAAGTCGAACAGCGTCAACCGCTGCCCCCACTTCAACGGCTCCGACAGCACGACCTTCTTCCCGGTCTCCCTGTTCTCCACGAAGTACTCGGGAATCTCCAGATGCGCATGACCCACCAGAATCGCGTCGATCCCCGGCACCTGCTCCGCCACCAGACCCGCCGCGTTCTCCACATACGGAACCTGATCCCCGTACGACGACGTCCCACTGCTCCCCGAGTGCGCCGCCACGATCACCACATCGGCACCCATCGAACGCAGCCGCGGCACATACTTCGCCGCCTGCTCCTCCAGACCCGGGAACACCATCTTCCCGCTCACGTTCGCCTTGTCCCAGATCGCGATCCCCGGATTCGTCAGCCCCAGGATCCCCACCTTCACATCCCGCCCGTGCGGCGTACGCAGCTTCTTGACCACATACGGCGCGAACGCCGGCCGCAGCGTCTTCGCATCCAGCGCATTCGCCCCCAGCAGCGGGAAATCGCACTGCTCCTCGAACTTCCGCAGCACCGGAATCCCGTAGTTGAACTCGTGGTTCCCCAGCGCCGCCGCGTCATAACCGATCACGTTCATCGCCTGCGCCATCGGATGCACCGGACCACGCTTCGCCGTGATCGGATCGATCTTCGCGTAGTAGTACGAGAGCTGCGTCCCCTGGATCGTGTCACCCGCGTCGATCATCAACGTGTTGCCACGGCCCTTCTCCCGCCGCACCTCCTCCACCAACGTCGAGATCTTCGCCAGACCGACATCGTTGTGGCCCTTGTCGTCGAACTCGGCGTCCGTGAAGTAGTCCCAGTTGAAGACGTTCCCGTGCAGGTCCGTCGTCCCCATCACGGTGAACGAGTACCGCTTCTGCGGACCCCCGTGACCATCACCCCGCCCACGCCCCCGCGCCTGGGCGGGCGACGCGGCACCACCCGCCACCACCGCACCCGCGCCGGCCGCGGCCGATGTCCCCAGGAACGTCCTTCGGTTCAGCGGCATCTCGTCTCCCACATCCCAGTTCTCTTCGTACGAAGTTCTTCCGCGCACCCTCGTGTCGTGCCCGGCCCCGTCCGTCCGTGACGCGTGTAGACCGCACACACGCGCGGACAACGCGCGTAGATAATCACCCACCCACCACCCCCGGCAACACCCCCGGCAGGTTTCCGTTCCATGACCACACGCCATCCACCGGCGAACGCCCCGCCTGTCACACCCGGATGCCACAGTGGACCCATGACCGACACCGCACAGCCCTACGGCACCCCGGACCAACCCCGCCTCGCCGTCCGCGGCGAAGCCCGCCTCCAGGTCGACCCCGAAATCGCCCGCCTCTCCATCACCGTCACCGCCCGCGGCAAGGACCGCCGCGCCGCCCTCGAAGACCTCACCCGCCGCAACACCACCGTCCTCGAACTCGCCCGCACCTACGGCGACGCCATCGAGAAACTCGAAACCGGCTCCCTCTTCATCAACCCCGAACTCACCCCACGCGGCCGCGACGAAAAAATCCGCGCCTACCACGGCCGCGTCCACATCACCGCCGTCCTGGGCGACTTCACCGCCCTCGGCGAATTCATCACCCGCGTCGGCGACCTCGACATGACCCAGGTCAGCGGACCCTGGTGGGCCCTGCGCCCCACCTCACCCGCCCACGGCGAAGCCCGCCGCCAAGCCGTCCGCGAAGCCGTCCAGCGCGCCCGCGAATACGCCGGCGCCCTCGGCGCGGAACTCGCCGCCCTCGTCGAACTCGCCGACATAGGCGCGGAGAACACCGCCCCCGTCGCCTACGCCCGCACCGGCGGCTACGGCGGCGCGATGCCGGCCCCCGCCGGAGCCGGCGCCCCTCCGCCCCCTCCCATCGACCTCGAACCCCAGCGCCAGACCGTCTACGCCCAGGTCAACGCCCGCTTCACGATGACCCCGCCGAAACTCTGAAATTCCCCTCGGCACGGACCCGGCGCGCGCTCATCCGAGCGCGCCGTCGCGCAATTCAACACTTGTCAATAACCCTTCATGGAAAGGTGGTTGGACAGTCATACGGAGCCAATTGCCTACCCATAGGTAAGGTCTAGGCTCGAACCATGCGCCGAGCCAAAATCGTTTGCACCCTGGGACCCGCCACCGACTCATACGACCAGATCAAGGCCCTGGTCGAGGCCGGAATGGACATCGCCCGCCTCAACCTCAGTCACGGCAGCTACGCCGAACACGAAGAGCGCTACCACCGCGTGCGCAAGGCCTCCGACGAGGCACACCGCAGCGTCGGCCTCCTCGCCGACCTTCAAGGCCCGAAGATCCGCCTCGGACGCTTCCGCGAGGGCCCCGTACTCCTTGAACGCGGCGACGACTTCACCATCACCGTCGAACCCATGGAGGGCGACCGCCACGGCTGCGGCACCACGTACAGCGGCCTCGCCGCCGACGTCACCCCCGGCGAACGCATCCTGATCGACGACGGCCGCGTCACCCTCGAAGTCAAGGAGGTCGACGGCCCCCGCGTCCGCACCACCGTCGTCGAGGGCGGCATGGTCTCCGACCACAAGGGCCTCAACCTCCCCGGCGTCGCCGTCTCCGTCCCCGCCCTCTCCGAGAAGGACATCGACGACCTGCGCTGGGCCATCCGCACCGGCGTCGACGTCATCGCCCTCTCCTTCGTCCGCAGCGGCCGCGACATCGAGGACGTCCACCGCGTCATGGACGAGGAGGGCCGCCGCCTCCCCGTCATCGCCAAGGTCGAGAAGCCCCAGGCCGTCGACAACATCGAGGACATCGTCGCCGCCTTCGACGGCATCATGGTCGCCCGCGGCGACCTCGGCGTCGAAATGCCGCTGGAGCAGGTCCCGATCGTCCAGAAACGCGCGATCAAGCTCGCCAAGCGCAACGCGAAGCCGGTCATCGTCGCGACCCAGATGCTCGACTCCATGATCGACAACTCCCGGCCCACCCGCGCCGAGGCGTCCGACGTCGCCAACGCCGTCATCGACGGCACGGACGCGGTGATGCTCTCCGGCGAGACGAGCGTCGGCAAGTACGCCATCGAGACGGTCCGCACGATGTCCCGCATCGTCGAGGCCGCCGAGGAGGACATCCTCGCTAAGGGCCTCCCGCCCCTGACCGAACGCAACAAGCCCCGCACCCAGGGCGGCGCGGTGGCCCGCGCGGCGGCGGAGATGGGCGACTTCCTCGGCGCGAAGTTCCTGGTCGCCTTCACCCAGAGCGGCGACACGGTCAAGCGGCTCTCGCGCTACCGCTCGCCGATCCCCCTCCTGGCCTTCACCCCGGACCCGGCCACCCGCTCCCAGCTGAACCTGACGTGGGGCGTCGAGACGTTCCTCGGCCCGCACGTGGACTCGACGGACGCGATGGTCGCCCAGGTGGACGAGGAGCTGCTGAGGATCGGCCGCTGCCAGAAGGGCGACGTGGTGGTGATCACCGCCGGCTCCCCGCCGGGCGTGGCGGGGACGACGAACCTGGTGCGAGTGCACCACATCGGCGAGGACGACAGCCCGAAGTAGGGCGGCTCAGTATTTCGGCCCGACGTGAGCGTCCATGAGGGCTACGGACGCCCGTCGGGCGACGGAGATGTTGTACTCCTTGCCCGCGCGCGTACAGTGCGTCCACTCGACGCCGAGCTTGTCGAGGGTGTCGGTGTAGAGCTGCCGGATGTCGTCCGAGACGTTGGTGAACCAGTACCGGGGGTACTCGTACCGCTTCTTGACCCCGCCGACCACTCTGGTCGTCCAGTTCATGGTCCGACAGCCGTCGGAGTGGACGAGTCCACGGATGAAGTCCCACGGGTGGGCGTCCACGATCTCCTGCTGCCAGGGAGCGAGGACGATGCGGCGGGTGTGCTTCATGCCGGGGCCGTGTTGAGGGAAGAGGCAGGTCCAGTGCTTCGTGTAGGACTTGACTTCGACGCATCCGTCTCTGTGGCGCCGCGAGGTGCGCGGCACGGGCATCACTCGGCGTAAGGCCGACTCGGCTTCGTCGATCAGTCCCGGATGTGCCTCACCGCAGAAGATGGACAGATGGTGCTGCTTCCGCTTGGAGATGATGTGGCCATCGCCCAGATAGAGGCCGAGCAAATAGGCGTATGCGCGGCGATCGAATTCTCGGCCTGTGCACAGCGGGCAGTCGGTAGGCCGCTCGAACTGGATTCCGCGCCGCTTGCGATCCTCGTGCAGCCACCAGCCGATTGTCCCGCGCGGGACATTGAGAAGTTCCGCAACCGCTCGGTTCGTGGTTCCGCTCCGCAGGAGGGCGAGTGCTTCGTCACGTATCGACGGATTGTGCTGTTCCATGCGGCGAAGTCTTGTTCGACCTCGGCGGGGATGTGCGTGATTTGAGGGTGAGTTCACCGGCGGGAGTGAAGATCGCCAAGCTGGCTGACACCTTGGTATCGAAGGTAAAGTGCCCTGGGTGGGATTCGAACCCACGCTGTCGGTTGTTTGAGAACCGTGTCTCTTCCGCTGGACTACCAGGGCTGACATTAGGATCAAAGGCTAGCCTAGACCCGCTGTGACTCAAACATACAGGAGCTAGGTAGGCTCAGGTAGCAGCACCTGCCCTGAATCAAGGAGCCCCGTGACCACCCCCGAGTCGCCCCAGCCCGTCGCCGATGACGACAAGTCGCACGTCCCGCCGCTGACGACCCGCGTCGTCATCGCCGAGGACGAGGCACTCATCCGCCTCGACCTCAAAGAGATGCTCGAAGAAGAGGGCTACTCCGTCGTCGGTGAGGCCGGGGACGGGCAGCAGGCTGTCGACCTGGCGCGGGAGCACAAGCCCGACCTCGTCATCCTCGATGTGAAGATGCCGGTCCTGGACGGGATCTCCGCCGCCGAGAAGATCGCCGAGGAGTCCATCGCGCCGGTGCTCATGCTCACCGCGTTCTCGCAGCGCGACCTCGTGGAGCGGGCCCGGGACGCCGGGGCGATGGCGTACCTCGTGAAGCCGTTCAGCAAGAGCGACGTCGTCCCGGCGATCGAGATGGCCGTGTCCCGGTTCTCGGAGCTGAAGGCGCTGGAGAACGAGGTCGCGGACCTCGCCCAGCGGCTGGAGACGCGCAAGCTGGTGGACCGGGCGAAGAGCATCCTGCAGACGGACTACGGGCTGTCCGAGCCGGAGGCGTTCCGGTGGATCCAGAAGACGTCGATGGACCGCCGGCTGTCGATGCAGCAGCTCGCCGAGGCGCTGATCGCGGACGCCGAGGAGAAGAAGAAGGCCGCCGAGTAAGCCCCGTAAAGCACAGGGAAGGCCCGCGCCACCAGAGGCGCGGGCCTTCCTCGTACCCGTGGACGCTCAGTCCTCGCCCAGGTACGCCTTGCGGACGGACTCGTCGTGGAGGAGGTCCGCTCCGGTGCCGGAGAGGACGATCCTGCCGATCTCCATGACGTGGCCCCGGTCCGCGAGCGACAGCGCGGCCTGGGCGTTCTGTTCGACCAGGAGGATCGTCGTACCGGAGGCCCGGAGTTCGACGATGGTCTCCATGATCTTCTGCATCATGATCGGGGAGAGGCCCATGGAGGGCTCGTCGAGCATGAGCAGCTTGGGCCGGGACATCAGCGCGCGGCCCATGGCGAGCATCTGCTGCTCGCCGCCGGAGAGGGTTCCGGCGGCCTGCTTCCGGCGTTCCCCGAGGATGGGGAAGAGGTCGTAGGCGCGCTGGACGTCCTTCTCGATGCCCGCTTTGTCGTTGCGGAGGTAGGCGCCGAGGAGGAGGTTCTCCGTGATCGTCAGCCGGGGGAAGATGTGGCGGCCCTCGGGGGAGTGGGCGAGGCCCAGGGAGACGATCTTGTGTGCGGGGACGTTGTTGAGTGGTTTGCCCTCGAAGAGGATGCGGCCGCCGAGCGGTTTGAGCAGTCCGGAGAGGGTGCGCAGGGTGGTGGTCTTGCCGGCGCCGTTGGTGCCGATGAGGGTGACCACCTGGCCGGCCTCGACGGTGAACGAGATGCCCTTGACGGCTTCGATCTTGCCGTAGGCGACGCGGAGGTCCTCGACCTCGAGCAGTGCGGTCATCGGTTGTCCTCCTCTTCGGTGCTCGTGCTCGTGTGGGCCTCGGCTGCTTCGACCTCGGCGACCTCGTCGGCGCCGGGGGCGCCTTCGAAGGGGGTGCCGAGGTAGGCGGCGATGACGCGTTCGTCGCTCTGGACCTCGGACGCGGTGCCTTCGACGAGTTTCTCGCCCTGGACGAGGCAGGCGACGCGGTCGCAGAGGTTGAAGATGAAGCGCATGTCGTGCTCGATGACGAGGACGGCGATGCCCTGGTCCCGGATGGCGAAGATGAGTTCTTCGGTGACGCGGGTTTCCTGCGGGTTCATGCCGGCGGTGGGCTCGTCCAGGAGGAGGAGTCCGGGGTCGCTGGCGAGTGCGCGGGCGATTTCCAGCTTGCGCTGGTCTCCGTAGGGGAGGTTGCGCGCGAGGTGGTCGGCCTTGTCCTGGAGGCCGATGAACTCCAGGAGTTCCATGGCGCGTTCGCGGCTGGAGTGCTCGGCCCTGCTGTAGCCGGGCAGCCGCAGGAGGGCTGACCAGAGGCCTTCCTTGGTCCTGGTGTGGCGTCCGACGAGGACGTTCTCCAGGACGGTCATGTTGGCGAAGAGCCGGATGTTCTGGAAGGTGCGGGCGATGCCGGCCTTGGTGACGAGGTGGGGCTTGGGGGGCAGGACGGTGCCCTTGTAGCTGACCTTGCCCTCGGTGGGGACGTAGAGGCCGGTGAGGCAGTTGAAGAAGGTGGTCTTGCCGGCGCCGTTGGGGCCGATGAGGCCGACGATCTCGCCTGCGTTGACCTGGAGGTCGACGTCGCGTACGGCGGTGAGGCCGCCGAAGCGCATGGTGACCCCGCTGGCGTCCAGGACGGTTGTCGTGGTGGCGGTTGTCGTGGTGGTGGTCATGGTGTTACGCCCCCGCCTTGGCGATGCCGGCGTCCGTTTCGTCGGACTTCCGGGGTGTGGGCACGTCGAGCTGGTCGGTCTCGTGGAATTCGAGCTGCTTCCTGCGGTCGGCGACCAGGCCCTCGGGGCGGAAGCGCATGAGGAGGACGAGCGCGATGCCGAAGAGGAAGAGCTGGTAGTCCTGCATGAACTGCAGTTTGGCCGGGATGAGGTAGAGCAGTGCGGCGCCGACGAAGGGGCCGCTGAGGGTTCCCATGCCGCCGAGGATGACGGCGGCGAGGAGGAACGCGGAGTTCGGGGGCACGGAGCCGGCGAACTGGTACTGCTCGGGCGTCACGGTGTAGTTGACGTGTGCCTGTACGGTGCCGGCGAGGCCGGCGAGGGTGGCGCCGAGGGCGAAGGCGAGCAGCTTGAGCCGGAAGGCGTTGATGCCCATGGCGGTGGCCGCGGTCTCGTCCTCGCGGATGGCGACCCAGGCGCGGCCGATGCGGGATTCGCCGGAGCGGCGGAAGACGAGGACGACGACGGCGGTGACGACGAGCATCAGCAGGTAGTAGTTGGCGGGTCTGCTGAGGGTGAAGGGGCCGACGTCGTGGCTGAGTCCGAAGTCGATTCCGAGGAGGTTGAGGTCGGGGATGCTGGGGATGCCCTGGGAGCCGTTGGTGAGGTCGGGTCCGCTGTTGCCGTTGAGGTTGTTGACGGTGACGCGGAAGATCTCTCCGAAGCCGAGTGTGACGATGGCGAGGTAGTCGCCGCGCAGGCGCAGGGTGGGGGCGCCGATGAGGACGCCGAAGATCAGTGAGACGACTGCTCCGGTGAGGACGGCGGCCCAGAAGGGGAAGTGGACGCCGATCGCGGAGAGGGGTGCGCCGGAGACGAGGGCGGCGGTGTAGGCGCCGACGCCGAGGAAGGCGACGTAGCCGAGGTCGAGGAGGCCGGCGAGGCCGACGACGACGTTGAGGCCGAGTGCCACGGTGGCGAAGATGAGGATGTTGACGCCGATGAGGGCGTATTCCGCGGTGTCCTGGGTGAAGGGGAAGCAGAGGGCTGCGACCAGGGCTGCGGTGAGGGTGACGTTGCGGTGTCTGGCGGTCAGCGCGGTGATCCGGGCGATGAGTCCGGCCCGGGTGAGTGCGGTGAAGGCGAAGGCCGCGGTGATGAGGAAGCCGATGAACTGTTCGGAGTCCTCGGTGGGGATGTCGATCCCGTAGGTGAAGACGTACAGGGCGATGCCGAAGGCGGCGGCGATGGTGATGATCTCGGCCCAGGCCGGGAGGGTCTTGGCGCGGGGTGCCGAGGGGGCGGCGAGGCTGTTGCGGAAGCGCTGCCAGGCGTTCGGCGGGGGCCCGTCGGTGGTGGGGGGGACGTCGTAGGGGAGGGCGAGGGAGGCGATGACGGCGATGAGTGCGCCGATGCCGCTGACCCAGGCTCCGGGTTCGAGGTTGACGACGCCGCCGAGCTCGTAGGAGATGGCGCCCATGGTGTAGCCGGTGGTGCCGAGGGTGGCGAGGGCCAGGAGGCGGACGGGGCTGTTGGTGCCGGCGGGGGTGAGCCATCGCAGTCCGGGGATGCCGTAGCCGGTGAGGGCGAAGAGCAGGGTGAGGATCGCGCTGGTGAGGGTGAGGATCTGGAGGCCGCCGGGGTAGCCGGTGACGGTGAGGTCGCCGGGGAATTCGGAGGTCCAGGTCCAGGGGAGGAAGGTGCCGGCGAGTGCGGCCGCGGCGCCGGTGAGGGTGGCGATGCGGGCGGCGGGTGCGGGGAGCGGGAGGAGTGCGGTCGGGGTGGTGGTCATCTGTATCACGCCCTGTCCGCGACGCGTTCGCCGAGCAGGCCTTGTGGCCGTAGCAGCAGGACGACGATGAGGAGGACGAAGGCCCATACGTCCTTCCAGGCGCCGCCGCCGAAGAGGTCCATGCCGGGGACTTCGCTCATGTAGCCGGTGGCGAGGGATTCGGCGACGCCGAGGACGACGCCGCCGAGCATGGCGCCGTAGATGTTGCCGATGCCGCCGAGGACGGCCGCGGTGAAGGCTTTGAGGCCCATGAGGAAGCCCATGCGGAAGCCGATCTGGCCGTTCTTGAGTCCGTAGGCCACGGCGGCGACGGCGGCGAACGCGGCGCCGATGGCGAAGGCCATGACGATGATGCGGTCGGTGTTGATGCCCATGAGCTTGGCGGTGTCGGGGTCCTGCGAGGTGGCCTGCATGCCGCGGCCGGAGCGGGTCTTGGAGACGAAGAGGCCGAGGGCGATCATGCAGACGGGGGCGGCGATGAGGACGAAGAGGTCACCGCGCTGGACGTGGGCTCCGAAGACGCTGAAGGCCTCGCCCTTGAACTGGGGGAAGGGGCGGTCCTTGGTGGCGTCGGGGTACCACTTCCAGATGGCCTGCTGGAGGGCGAGGGAGAGCCCGATCGCGGTGATCAGCGGGGCGAGGCGGGGGGCGTTGCGCAGGGGCCGGTAGGCGAAGCGTTCGGCGGCGACGCTGATGGCGACGGAGCATATGACGCCGCCGATGATCATGAGGGGGACGATCGCGAGGAGGTTGGAGCCGGCCGGCATCCAGAGGTAGACGGTGAGAGCTCCGAAGCCTCCGATCATGAAGATCTCGCCGTGGGCGAAGTTGATGAGCTGGATGATTCCGTAGACCATCGTGTAGCCGATCGCGATGAGTCCGTACATCGCGCCGAGGATGAGTCCATTGGCCAGCTGTTGCGGCAGTTCGTGCACCGCAGGGCCTCCGTGGAGTGGTTCGGATATGGCACCGCGCGGGAGTGCTGGTAGCGCTCCCGCGCGGTCTGGGGTCGTTCGGGTGTGGCCCGGGAGCGGGTTACGGCTTGTAGGCCTCGCTGAGCTTGGAGACCCACTTGCCGCCGTCGACCTGGTAGGCGGTCATCATGGTGTTGGTGGTGTCGCCGTACTGGTCGAAGGAGACGGGGCCGGTGACGCCGTCGAACTTGACCTTGCTCATGGCGTCGAGGACCTTGGCGCGGGCGTCGTCGGGGAGCTTGCCGTCGTTCTCGGAGACGGCGAGCTTGACGGCCTCGATGATGGCCCAGGTGGCGTCGTAGGTGCCGCCCCCGTAGGCCTCGTAGGCGTCCTTGTAGCCGGCGGTCTGGTAGTCCGCGATGAACTTCTTGGCGGAGTCCAGCTCCTCGACGGGCTTGCCGACGGAGGTGGCGATGTCGCCCTGGGCCTTCTTGTTGAGCTTGATGAAGTCGGCGCTGTACATGCCGTCGCCGCCCATGAGGGGGATCTTGACGCTGTCCTTGAGCTGCTGGCTCAGGGGGGCGCCGGCGGGGTATTCGCCGCCGTAGTAGACGGCCTTGGCGCCGGACTTCTTGACCTTGGTGACGACGGCGTTGAAGTCGCGGTCGTCGGGGTTGACGTGGTCGGAGCCGACGATCTTGCCGCCGAGGCCGGTGAAGGTCGCCTTGAAGGAGGCGGCGAGACCGGCGCCGTAGGGCTTCTGGTCGTCGATGAGGTAGACCTGCTTGATCTTCGCGTTGTTGTAGAGGTACTTCGCGGCGAAGGCGCCCTGGATCTGGTCCGTGGTGGCGGTGCGGAAGTAGGTCTTGAAGGGGCGCTTCTTGTCGCCGGTCTTCCAGTTGTCGCCCTGGGTCAGTTCGGTGCCGGTGTTGGCGGGGGAGACCTGGGTGAGGCCGGCGTCGTTGAGCGGTTTCTGCATCGACTGGGAGACGCCGGAGTTCAGCGGGCCGACGACGCCGACGACCTTCTTGTTGTCGATGAACTTGGTGGCGTTCTGCTGGCCGACGGAGGGCTGGGCCTGGTCGTCGAGCGGCTGGACCTCGAAGGTGATGCCGGGGACCGTCTTCTCCTTGTTCGCCGTTTTGACGGCGAGGTCGGCGGAGTTCTTGATGCCGAGGCCGAGGGCGGAGAGGTCACCGGTGAGGGGGGCGTCGACGCCGATGACGACGGTCGTGTTGCCGCTGCCGCTGTTGCCGTCGCTCTCGTTGCCGTCGTCGCGCGACCCGCAGGCGGTGAGTGTCAGTGCTCCTGTGGTGAGCACTGTGGTGAGGATGAGCAAAGAACGGTGTCGCACGAAAGGTCCTTTCCCTGGCGCGGCCTCCTCGGCTTGAGGTGCCGTGTCGTTCGCCGGGCCGTACTGGTTGGTACAGGGCCGTGCTGCAGACGCGCCCGGCGGCGCGGTGACTGGCCGTGACTCTAAGGGCAGTGGTGGGGGTCGGGAGGGGTGCCGGCCAAGGATGTGACTGTCTTGTTATGCCCTTGAGCAAGGCTTGAGGTGGCTGGGCGGACATGTACGGCTTTTTACCGGACCGTGAAGTGACCGCAATGTGAGAACACGCAGCTCTGCTAAGGGGCTTGGGGTGATCTTGCTGCTGTCGTCCGGTGGGGCGGTGCGGGGGTGCGGGAGGGCAGGCCGCAGGGCCCGGTGGCCGGGAGGGCCGGGCTCGTCGTGTCGCGGCGGGGTGCTCCGTCTCGCGCGCTGGTCACGCAGCGTTACGGTGGCGGGGGTGCGGCGACGCGGTGTGGTGGTGGGGCGGGGAGGTGTGGCAGATGAGTGGGCCACGGAACGGGGGCCGGGGTCAAGGGGGTTGAGGCTGTCGTCTGCCTGAATTCCTTGTGCGGGGCGGTAGTTGTGTCCGGATACGCCGCTGCCCGGCCGTTTCGGTTCGCGGCCGGGCAGGGGTGGTGGGGCGTGGTGCGGGGTCAGGCGGCTTCGGGGGCGGGGGCGTCGCGCAGGAGGCAGGTCAGGCGTGCGGTGCAGACCCGCTTTCCGTGCTCGTCGGTGATGGTGATCTCGTACGTGGCGGTGGACCGGCCGCGGTGTACGGGGGTGGCGGTGCCGGTGACGAGGCCGCTTCGCGCCCCTCGGTGATGGGTGCAGTTCAGGTCGACGCCCACGGCGATCTTGGAGGGGCCGCCGTGGAGCATGGAGCCGACGGAGCCGAGGGTCTCGGCGAGGACGGCGGAGGCGCCGCCGTGCAGGAGGCCGTAGGGCTGGGTGTTGCCCTCGACGGGCATGGTGCCGACGACGCGCTCGGCGGAGGCTTCGAGGATGCGTACGCCCATGCGTTCCCCGAGGTGGCCGGCGGAGAAGAGGGCGGGCAGGTCGACGCCGAGCGCGGCGTACTCGTCGATGATCTCCTGGGGGAACGTGGGTGCGGTGTGCTCGCCCATGGCGCCGCCTTTCGTCTCGGTGCGGTGGTGCGCATCTGTGTGCGTCGTTCTTATCAGACGGCTGAGCGAGCGCTTAGGGGGCGTCGGCCGGCGGCTCAGCGCGCGGGCTCGAAGCGCACCACGACGGACTTGGAGGCGGGGGTGTTGCTGGTGTCGGCGGTGGAGTCGAGGGGGACCAGCACGTTGGTCTCCGGGTAGTAGGCGGCGGCGCAGCCGCGGGCGGTGGGGTAGTGGACGACGCGGAAGCCGGGGGCGCGGCGCTCGACGCCGTCCTTCCACTCGCTGACGAGGTCGGTGTAGGAGCCGTCGGCGAGGCCGAGGGCGGTGGCGTCGTCGGGGTGTACGAGGACGACGCGGCGGCCGCCCTTGATGCCGCGGTAGCGGTCGTCCAGGCCGTAGATGGTGGTGTTGTACTGGTCGTGGGAGCGCAGGGTCTGGAGGAGCAGCCGGCCCTCGGGGAGCTCGGGGAACTCGACGGGCGCGGCGGTGAAGTTGGCCTTGCCGGTGGTGGTGGGGAAGCGGCGGGAGTCGCGGGGGCCGTGCGGGAGGGTGAAGCCGCCGGGGTGGGCGATGCGCGCGTTGAAGTTCTCGAAGCCGGGGACGACGCGGGAGATGCGGTCTCGGATCGTCGCGTAGTCCTTCTCGAACTCCTCCCAGGGTGTCGCGGATCCGGGTCCGAGTACGGCGCGGGCGAGGCGGGCGACGATGGCGGGTTCGGAGAGGAGGTGGGGGCTCGCGGGGGTGAGGTTGCCGCGTGAGGCGTGGACCTTGCTCATGGAGTCCTCGACGGTGACGAACTGCTTGCCGCTCGCCTGGACGTCCTTGTCGGTGCGGCCGAGGGTGGGCAGGATCAGGGCGCGGGTGCCGGTGACGGTGTGGGAGCGGTTGAGTTTGGTGGAGATGTGGACGGTGAGGCGGGCGCGGCGCATGGCGGCCTCGGTGACGTCGGTGTCGGGGGTGGCGGCGACGAAGTTGCCGCCCATGGCGAGGAAGACCTTGGCGTCGCCGTCGCGCAGGGCGCGGATGGCGCGGACCACGTCGTAGCCGTGGTGGCGCGGTGAGGTGATTCCGAATTCCTTGTCGAGGGCGTCGAGGAAGGCGGGGGCGGGGCGTTCGAAGATGCCCATGGTGCGGTCGCCCTGGACGTTGGAGTGGCCGCGCACGGGGCAGACGCCGGCGCCGGGGCGGCCGATGTTGCCGCGCAGCAGGAGGAAGTTGACGACCTCGCGGATGGTCGGGACGGAGTGTTTGTGCTGGGTGAGGCCCATGGCCCAGCAGACGACGGTGCGCTTCGAGGCGAGGACGAGTTCGAGGGCCTGTTCGATGGCGGCGCGGTCGAGTCCGGTCGCGGCGAGCGTCTCGTCCCAGTCGGCTTCGGCCGCGGCGGCGGCGAACTCCTCGAATCCGTGGGTGTGTTCGGTGACGAAGGTTTCGTCGACGGCGCCGTCGGTCGCCAGGATCAGTTTGTTCAGGAGGCGGAAGAGGGCTTGGTCGCCGCCGATGCGGATCTGGAGGAAGAGGTCGTTCAGTGGTGTGCCCTTGAGCAGGCCGCGGGGGGTCTGCGGGTTCTTGAAGTGTTCGAGGCCGGCTTCGGGCAGCGGGTTCACCGAGATGATCCTGGCGCCGGCGGCCTTGGCCTGTTCCAGGGCGGAGAGCATCCGGGGGTGGTTGGTGCCGGGGTTCTGTCCGGCGACGATGATCAGGTCGGCGTGGTGCAGGTCTTCCAGGGAGACGGAGCCCTTGCCGACGCCGATCGTCTCGGTGAGCGCGGAGCCCGAGGACTCGTGGCACATGTTGGAGCAGTCGGGCAGGTTGTTGGTGCCGAATTCGCGGGCGAAGAGCTGGAGGAGGAAGGCCGCCTCGTTGCTGGTGCGGCCGGAGGTGTAGAAGACGGCCTCGTCGGGGGAGTCGAGGGCGCCCAGTTCCTCGGCGATGATCTGGAAGGCGCGCTCCCAGGTCACGGCCTGGTAGCGGTCGGCGCCCTCGGGCAGGTACACGGGCTGGGTGATGCGGCCCTGCTGGCCGAGCCAGTAGCCGCTGCGCCCGGCGAGGTCGGCGACGGGGTGGGCGGCGAAGAAGTCGGGGGTGACCCGGCGCAGCGTGGCCTCCTCGGCGACGGCCTTGACGCCGTTCTCGCAGAATTCGGCGGTGTGCCGCTTGTCGCCCTCGGGCCAGGCGCAGCCGGGGCAGTCGAAGCCGTCCTTCTGATTGACCTTGAGGAGGGTCTGCGCGGTGCGGCGCAGGCCCATCTGCTGCTGGGCGACGCGCAGGCTCTGGGCGACGGCGGGCAGGCCGGCGGCGGAGTGCTGGGCCGGTCCGACCCGGGGGGCGTCCTGGACGGGGTCTCCTGCGGGCGGCTTGCTGGCCATGGTGCTCCTCTTCGAGCCTGCTGGGGGTCCCAGGAGGTGTCTCGTGGGTCCGCCGTGTGTGTTTCCTTGTCTCCGATCCTGGCACGCGGGGCGGGTGGGGTGCCCGGGGAGCCGTGGCGGGCGGTGGCCGGTCCGGATTGTCGGTGGTACGTGGCAGGATCGGGGTGTGGCTGAGACGGCATCGAAGAAGACGGCAGACAACCGACCGCGCCTGCTCCTGATGGACGGGCACTCCTTGGCGTACCGGGCGTTCTTTGCGCTGCCGGCGGAGAATTTCACGACAGGGGCGGGCCAGCCGACGAACGCGGTGTACGGCTTCATGTCGATGCTCGCGAACACGTTGCGTGATGAGGCGCCGACGCATTTCGCGGTGGCGTTCGACGTGTCCCGCAAGACGTGGCGGGCGCAGGAGTTCCCGGAGTACAAGGCGAACCGTTCGAAGACGCCCGAGGAGTTCAAGGGGCAGGTCGAGCTGATCGGGGAGCTGCTGGACGCGATGCGCGCGGACCGGTTCGCGGTCGACGGCTTCGAGGCGGACGATGTCATCGCCACGTTGGCGACGCAGGCCGAGGCGGCCGGCTTCGAGGTGCTGATCGTCACCGGTGACCGCGATTCGTTCCAGCTGATCACGGACAACGTGACGGTGCTCTATCCGACCAAGGGCGTCTCGGAGCTGACCCGGTTCACGCCGGAGAAGGTCGTCGAGAAGTACGGCCTCACGCCCCGGCAGTATCCGGATTTCGCGGCGCTGCGCGGTGACCCGTCGGACAACCTTCCGGGCATCCCGGGGGTCGGCGAGAAGACGGCCGCGAAGTGGATCAACCAGTTCGGTTCGTTCGACGAGCTGGTGGCGCGGGCCGAGGAGGTGAAGGGCAAGGCGGGCCAGAATTTCCGCGATCACCTGGACGCGGTGAAGATGAACCGTGTGCTGACCGAGATGGTCCGGGACGTGGAGCTGCCGAAGACCCCGGCCGACCTGGAGCGCGCTCCTTACGACCGTACGGCGGTCACCGGTGTCCTGGACGTGCTGGAGATCCGCAACCCGAGCCTGCGTGAGCGGCTGCTCGCGGTGGATCCGGGGGCGGCGGAGGCCGGGCTGCCCGCGCCCGCGGCCGGGATCGAGCTGGACGGTGCCGTGCTCGGTGCGGGTGAGCTCGCCCCGTGGCTGGCGGAGCACGGTGCGCAGCCGCTCGGCGTCGCCTCGGTGGACACCTGGGCGCTCGGCAGCGGTGCGGTGACGGAGATCGCGCTCGCCGCGGCCGGCGGGGCGGCGGCCTGGTTCGATCCGGCGCTGCTCGACGAGGCCGACGAGCAGGCGTTCGCGGCCTGGATCGCGGACCCGGCCCGGTCCAAGGTCATGCACAACGCCAAGGGCGCCATGCGGGTCTTCCCGGAGCACGGCTGGCGGATCGAGGGCGTCTCGATGGACACGGCGCTCGCCGCCTACCTCGTCAAGCCCGGCCGGCGTTCCTTCGCGCTGGACGCCCTGGCCGTGGAGTACCTGGGCCGGGAGCTGGCCCCGGCGGCCGCCGCGGACGGGCAGCTGGCCTTCGGCGCGGACGACCGGGCGGAGGCCGACGCCCTGATGGCGCAGGCCCGCGCGGTCCTGGATCTCGGTGACGCGTTCACGGAGCGGCTGAAGGAGGTCGGTGCGGCCGAGCTGCTGCACGACATGGAGTTGCCGACGTCGATCCTGCTGGCCCGCCTGGAGCGGCACGGCATCGCGGCGGACCGGGCGCATCTGGAGGGCATGGAGCAGCAGTTCGCCGGGGCCGTCCAGCAGGCGGTGAAGGAGGCGCACGCGTCGGTGGGCCGGGAGTTCAACCTGGGTTCGCCCAAGCAGCTCCAGGAGATCCTGTTCGGTGAGCTGGGTCTGCCGAAGACCAAGAAGACCAAGACGGGGTACACGACGGACGCGGACGCGCTGGCGTGGCTGGCCGCCCGGACCGAGCACGAGCTGCCCGTCCTCATGCTCCGTCATCGTGAGCAGGCGAAGCTGCGGGTGACGGTCGAGGGTCTGGTGAAGTCGATTGCGGCGGACGGCCGTATCCACACCACGTTCAACCAGACGGTGGCGGCGACCGGCCGGCTCTCGTCCACCGACCCGAATCTGCAGAACATCCCCGTCCGCACGGACGAGGGCCGGGCGATCCGTCGTGGTTTCGTCGTCGGCGAGGGTTTCGAGACGCTGATGACGGCGGACTACAGCCAGATCGAACTGCGGGTGATGGCGCACCTCTCCGAGGACGCGGGTCTGATCGAGGCGTTCACCTCCGGCGAGGACCTGCACACCACGGTCGCCTCGCAGGTCTTCGGCGTCGGCAAGTCGGCGGTCGACCCGGAGATGCGGCGCAAGATCAAGGCCATGAGCTACGGGCTGGCGTACGGGCTTTCCGCCTTCGGTCTCTCCCAGCAGCTGAACATCGAGGCGGGTGAGGCCCGGGGCCTGATGGACACCTACTTCGAGCGGTTCGGTGGTGTCCGGGACTATCTGCGGCGCGTGGTGGAGGAGGCCCGGGCCACGGGGTACACCGAGACGGTCTTCGGCCGCCGCCGCTATCTCCCCGACCTGAACAGCGACAACCGTCAGCGCCGCGAGACCGCCGAGCGGATGGCGCTCAACGCGCCGATCCAGGGCACCGCCGCGGACATCGTCAAGGTCGCCATGCTCCATGTCGACCGTGCGCTGCGGGAGGCGGAGCTGAGGTCGCGGATGCTGCTCCAGGTGCATGACGAGATCGTGCTGGAGATCGCCTCGGGTGAGCGGGAGCAGGTCGAGGGGATCGTGCGCCACGAGATGTCCACGGCGGTCCGGCTGCGGGCCCCGCTGGACGTGTCGGTCGGCGTCGGCGGTGACTGGGAGTCAGCGGCCCACTGACCGTTTCCGGCCGGGGCCGTCGGGGCCTGCTGCTTCGGACAGGCCCTGGCCGGCCCCGGCCGCGTCGCGTCGTAGGGGTGCCAGGCGCACTGCCGTCGCGTACAGCAGGAGTCCGGCCGCGAGACCGGCGCCGGCGCCGAAGCAGGCCGTCGGGATGATGTCCAGCGGTGTGTCGATGTGCCCGACGTACGCGTACAGGCGGGCGCACCGGTGGGCGGTGCCCAGGGCCACGCACAGGCCGATGGCGGTGAGTGCCCGTCGTCGGGTGCGCCGGTCCAGGTCCGGTACGGACGGCGGCACCGGCCGTTGCCCGGCCCGGCGCAGGCCCGAGACCGCGAACCGGGCGAGCAGGAGCAGGGCCGGGGCCGATGTGCCGTACTGGACGAGCGTGGAGACGGGGAGCCCGCCCACGCTGCCGTCGAGTCCGGGTACCAGCCGTACGCCCCAGCGGTCGTGGTGGGTGAAGGCGTCCCATACGACGTGGGTGGCGGAGCCGATGACCGCCGACACCGCGAACCACGCGACGTCCCGGGTGTGAAGTGCCCCCCGTCCGGGGGTCGTTGCGGGCCGGCCGCCCCGCAGCCAGGTGTGCACGCGCCCCCGCCACCGTTCGGGCAGCAGTGCCACCAGGGGGTCGCGGAGCAGCAGCCACAGGGCGAGGGCCAGGGCCGTGATCAGGATGTCGACGGTGAGGACGCCCCACACCGCGTGGGTGACCTCGCCGAACTCCATGGCGCCCGGAATCACCGAGTCCGCGAAGTACGTCAGGTCGGGGGCGAACGACCCGGCGACGAGGGCCGATGCGACGAGCGGACCACGGCCCGTACCGTCGCGCCGTATTCCCGGGAGCACGGCGGCGGCATGGCTGAGCGTGAAGGGCATGCGGGCAGTATGCGTGACCCGGAAGGGCCGGTGCGGGCCGGCCGAGCGGGCGGGAGAGGACGTCATGCGGTCGTCCGCGGGTGGACGACTTGTGTTCAGGAAAGTGAGAAAGCGGTAAGAACCGTCCTGGCCGCTGTGTGCGGGCGGGAAGAGTTGCCGTAGGGTCGCCTGAGTCCAGGCGCAGGGGAGCGCCGAGAGCGACGACGGGGAGGGCCCACACGTCATGGCAGCGCAATTCGGTCGCCGACTGTACAGAGGGGCGGCCACCACCGCCGTGGCCGCCGTCGCGGTGGCGGCACTCTCCGCCTCGCAGGCCCCGGGGTCCCCGCTGGTCGCGGCGGACGGCGACCACTCGTCCGCCGGTGCGACGACCCCCGCCGACCAGGGCGGCGGCGTCTCCGGCGACTCGCCGTACTACACGGACCTGCCGCCGCTGAACACGCCGGACAAGCCCGGCGGTTCCGTCAATCTTCCGGTGACCGGCAGTGCCGAGTCGGGCATACCCGCCTCCGTCCTGGCGGCGTACAAGAAGGCCGAGCGGAGCATCGCGGGCACGGACGCGGCCTGCCGGCTGCCGTGGCAGCTGCTCGCCGCGATCGGCAAGGTGGAGTCCGGGCAGGCGCGCGGCGGCCGGGTCGACGCGCAGGGCACCACGCTCTCCCCGATCCTCGGTCCCGCCCTCGACGGCAACGGCTTCGCCCTGATCAAGGACACCGACGACGGTGCCTACGACGGGGACCGGACGCACGACCGGGCGGTCGGTCCGATGCAGTTCATCCCGTCCACCTGGGCGACCTGGGGCCAGGACGGCAACGGTGACGGCCGCAAGGACCCCAACAACGTCTACGACGCCGCGCTCGCGGCCGGGCGCTACCTCTGCGCCGGCTCCCGTGACCTGTCGCTCGCCGCGGACCTGGACCGGGCGGTCCTGAGCTACAACCACTCCGCCGTGTATCTGCGTACGGTCCGCTCGTGGTTCACGTACTACAACCGCGGCACGCACGAGGTTCCCGACGGCACCGGCGTCCTGCCGTCCGGCTCGACCAGCCGGGACCCGGGCCCCGGCCGTCCCAGCGGCGGTCCGTCGTCGACGCCCTCGTCGTCGACGTCGACGTCGCCGTCCCCGACGCCCTCGTCGTCGAAGACCCCGAAGCCGGGCGGTTCGACGAAGCCCCCGACCCCGTCCGAGCCGAGCGCCGAGCCCTCGAGGCCGGGCGAGCCCCCGACGCACACCCCGGCACCGGCCCCCTCCCCGTCCCAGACCGTGACCGCGGTGCAGAACGCCGGCACCGGCCCGCTGACCGCCATGGCCGGCGACGCCTTCGCCGAGCGGATCAAGGTGCGGGCGCGCAACGGTCTCGGCGGTGCGGTCGCCAGGACGTCCGTGACCTTCACCATCACCGGTGACACCGACGCCAGGTTCGCCGGTGGCTTCAAGGCCGTCACCCTCCGGACCGGGACGGACGGCACCGTCACCGCCCCGGTGCTCGCCGCGGGCGAGAAGGCCGGCGAGTTCACCGTCCGTGCGAGCGCCGACGGCACCTCGGCGACCGCCGCCACCTTCAAGGCGACCGTCACCGCCCGCCGGGCCGACGCCATCGCCAGGACCGGCACCGAGAAGCTGACCGCCGTCGCCGGCGGGACGTTCGACGACATCACGGTCGCCGCCACCTACAAGGGCGAGGCCGCCGGCCGCGTCGCCGTCACCGCCACCATGATCACCGACGGCGTCGAACCGGCCGAGAACGACAAGGGCCCGTACTGCACGAACGACGACGGCGACCCCGTCCGCAGCATCGTGCTCACCACGGCGGCCGACGGCAGCCTCACGCTCCCGAAGTTCTACGCCGACGGCCCGGCCGGTACGTACAAGCTGCGCCTCACCACCGAGGGCGGCGCCACGGTCGTCATCGAGCTGACCGTCGAGGAGCGCCCGGCCGCCGCCGCCTCCTGACGCGGAGCACGCCACGGGACAGCCCCTTCGCCGCTCGCCGGCGAAGGGGCTGTCCCGTGCTCAATCCCGTTTCAGCCGTGCCTTCGTGTACCGGGTCGCCTCCACCGTCGCCGGGTCCTCGGGCCACGGGTGCTTCGGATAGCGGCCGCGCAGCTCCGCCCGCACCGCCTTGTAGCCCTCGCGCCAGAACGAGGCCAGGTCCGCCGTCACCGCCGCGGGCCGGCCGGCGGGGGAGAGCAGGTGCACCAGGACCGGCACACCGGCCACCCTCGGGGTCTCCTGGAGGCCGAACAGCTCCTGGAGCTTCACCGCCAGCACCGGCTGGTCCCCGCCGTACTCCACCCTGATCCGCGAACCGCTCGGCACCTCGATCCGCTCCGGCGCCAGCTCGTCCAGCCGCCCCGCCTCGCCCGTGGCCCACGGCAGCAGCCTGCGCAGCGCCTGCCCCGCGTCGATCGCGGCCAGGTCGGAGCGGCGCCTCGCCCGCGACAGCTCGGGCTCCAGCCAGGCCCCGGGGTCCGAGAGCAGCGCCCCGTCCGACACATCCGGCCAGGGCTCACCCAGCACCCGGTGCAGGAAGGCCAGCCGCTCCCGCAGCTGCCCCGCGTCCCGGGTCCAGCGCAGCAGGCCGGGCCCCTCCCGCCGCAGCCCCTCCACCAGCGCGTCGCGGACCAGCGTCGGATCGGGCTGTTTCAGCGGGCGCGCCGCCAGCTCGACCGCCCCCAGCCGCTCCACCCGCCGGGCCACCACGTCCCGGCCGTCCCAGCGGACCTCCTCGCCCGCGAACCGCAGGGGCCCGGCCGCCAGGCGCGCGATGTCCTCGTCGATGACGGCCGCGAGGCGCACCCGGGCGGACGCCGCGTGCGCCGGCCGGTCCGCGACCGCGACGGCCAGCCAGGAAGCGCCGCGCAGCCCGGAGCCGTCACCCGGCTCCGCGCCGGTGCCCGACGCCATCAGGAACGCCCCGCCGCCCCGCGCCCGCGCCACCCGCTCCGGGAACGCCAGGGCCGCCACCAGGCCCACCGCCGTGTCGTCCGTGACCGCCCGGCCGCCGCCTTCACCCTTCGACGAGGACGACAGGCGCCGTACCTCCTGGCGCCAGCGGCCCGCGTAGGCGTCCTGACCCCGGCGCGCGGTGCGCAGCGCGGCCGCCAGATCGTCCCCGTACGCGCGCGGCGGTTCCTCGCTCAGCAGCGCCACCACCTCGGCCGCCCGGCGCCCGCCGACCTCGGCCGCCCCGTCCAGCAGCGCCCTGGCCAGCCGCGGGTGCAGCCCGAGCCGGGACATCCGCACGCCCCGCTCGGTGACCCGGCCGTCCGGGTCCACGGCGCCGACCGCGGCCAGGACCTCGCGCGCGGCGGCCATCGCCCCCTCCGGCGGCGCGTCGAGCAGCGCGAGCCCCGAGGCGTCCGGATCGCCCCAGCAGGCCGCCTGGAGGGCGAACGCCGACAGATCGGCCACCCTGATCTCCGGCGAGGGGAACCGGGCGAGCCGACCGTCCTCCGCCCGGTCCCAGCACCGGTAGACCGTCCCCGGGGCCTCGCGCCCCGCCCGGCCCGCGCGCTGGCGGCCCGCCGCCTGCGAGGCCCGTACGGTCGTCAGCGCGCTCAGCCCCCGGGCGTGATCGGTGCGTGGCTCCCGGGCCAGCCCGGAGTCGACGACGGTCCGCACGCCGGGGACCGTCAGCGACGACTCGGCCACCGAGGTCGCCAGGACGACCCGCCGCCCCTCGGCCGATCCGGCCAGCACCGCGTCCTGAACGGCCGCCGGGGCCCGCCCGTGCACCTGGAGCACTTCGGCCGCCACGCCCGCCAGCTGCCCGGCCACCCGGCCGATCTCGCCGACGCCGGGCAGGAAGCACAGCACGTCACCGTCCCGCTCGGCGAGCGCCCGCCGCACCACGGAGGCGACATGGCTCAGCAGCGCGGGGTCGACCCTCATCCCGTGCGGCGGCCGCACCGGCCCGGGCGGCGGCGCCCACACCACCTCCACCGGGTGCGACACGCCCTGCGCCTCGACCACCGGGGCGTCGCCGAGCAGCCGCGCCCAGCTCTCCGCGTCCGTGGTCGCGGACGCCGCCACCAGGCGCAGGTCGGGGCGGATCGCCTCGCGCACGTCCAGCAGGAACGCGGCCACCGTGTCCGCGTCGAGATGACGCTCGTGGCACTCGTCGATGATCACCGCGTCCACCCCGGCCAGCTCCTGGTCGCGCTGCAGCCGCTGGAGCAGCACCCCGGTGGTGACGACCTCCACCACGGTGTCCGGGCCCACCGCCCGCTCGCCGCGCACGGTGAACCCGACGCGTCCGCCGGTCCGCTCGCCGAGCAGCCAGGCCATGCGCCGGGCCGCCGCGCGGGCGGCGATCCGGCGGGGTTCGGCGACGACGACCCGGCGCGCCGGCCCGTCCCCGGTCAGACCGGCCAGGACGAGCGGGACGAGGGTGGTCTTGCCGGTGCCGGGGGGTGCGCACAGCACCGCGACCCCGCGGTCGTCGAGCGCCTGCCGCAGCGCGGGCACGGCGGTGCGGACGGGCAGCCGGTCGAGGGCGTCGGTGCGGATCACGCCCCCAGTCTCGTACGGCCGGCCCCCGCGCCCCGCACCGGCCGGTGCCCCGGGCCGGCGTACGGGCGTCCCGGGCCGGTCGGCCTCAGCCGCGTACGCAGACGAAGATCGCGGTGCCCGGGATCAGATTGCCGCGCAGCGGGGACCAGCCGCCCCACTCCTGGTCGTTCCAGGCGGGCCACTCCGGCTCGACCAGGTCCACCAGCCGGAAGCCGCCCGCGACCACGTCCCGCACCCGGTCGCCCAGCGTGCGGTGGTGCTCCACGTACACCGCGTCGCCGCGCTCGTCCTGCTCGACGTAGGGCGTGCGGTCGAAGTAGGAGGCGGCGACCGACAGGCCCTCGGGGCCCGGCTCGTCCGGGAAGGCCCAGCGGACGGGGTGCGTCACGGAGAAGACCCAGCGGCCGCCGGGGCGCAGCACCCGGTGGACCTCGCGGAAGACCTGGACCGGGTCGGCGACGAAGGGCACGGCGCCGTAGGCGGAGCAGGCCAGGTCGAAGGAGGCGTCGCGGAACGGGAGCCGCCCGGCGTCGGCCTCGACCAGCGGGACGTCGTCGCCGATGCGCAGGGCGTGCTGGAGCTGGCGGTGGGAGAGGTCCAGGGCGACGGGGCGGGCGCCCTGGGCGGCCAGCCAGCGCGAGCACTGTGCCGCGCCGGCGCCGATCTCCAGGACGTCGAGCCCCTTCAGCGCGGCGGCGGGGCCCAGCAGTCCGGCCTCCGCCTCGTCCAGGCCCTCCGGGCCCCAGACGAAGCGGTCGTCGCCGAGGAAGGTCCCGTGGTCGCTCTGGTACTCGTCGGCGTTGCGGTCCCACCAGCCCCGGCTGGCCCGGCTGCTCTCGGCGGTCCCGGCGCTGCGGCGTGTCGCCTCCGGTTCGGCGGCGTACATCTCTTGGCTCATCGTGTCCGTCGTTGTAGTTTGCCTTCACCCCGTCGTACGCGGTACGTACCAAGGGACCCGTGCAGCGCGGCACCCGTGTGTCCCGGTGTCCTCGGACACGATCTGGCCTCGGTGAACCCGAGTTGTGCCGGACATGGGGGCTTTTGCCCGTGGTGTCCGCCTTCGCGCATTGACCGTGCCCTGCTGCCCCCGTATGCTACAAGTTGCGCTGCGAGCCTGCGCTCCTCAGACCTAGCAGGCCGCGCTCGCATCTGTTGCATGTCCCCTCGGTTCACGAGGCGCCTCCCGCTCACGGGAGGGGCGCTTCCCGGGCTGTCCGGTCTTCTGCAGAGGCGATACGGGCTTTCGGCGTAGCAGTACCTACGACTCACTGTCCGTACCGGAGCCCTTTCCCACATGACGAGCAGCACCGAGACCACCGCCACCACTCCGCAGGTTGCGGTCAACGACATCGGCGACGCGGACGCGTTCCTCGCGGCGATCGACGAGACGATCAAGTACTTCAACGACGGCGACATCGTTGACGGTGTCATCGTCAAGGTTGACCGGGACGAGGTTCTCCTCGACATCGGTTACAAGACCGAAGGCGTCATCCCGAGCCGCGAGCTCTCGATCAAGCACGACGTCGACCCGAACGAGGTCGTCAAGGTCGGTGACGAGATCGAGGCCCTGGTTCTCCAGAAGGAGGACAAGGAAGGCCGCCTGATCCTCTCGAAGAAGCGCGCTCAGTACGAGCGTGCCTGGGGCACCATCGAGAAGATCAAGGAAGAGGACGGGATCGTCACCGGTACCGTCATCGAGGTCGTCAAGGGTGGTCTCATCCTCGACATCGGCCTCCGTGGCTTCCTGCCGGCGTCGCTCGTCGAGATGCGTCGTGTCCGCGACCTCCAGCCGTACGTGGGCAAGGAGCTCGAGGCCAAGATCATCGAGCTGGACAAGAACCGCAACAACGTGGTCCTGTCCCGCCGTGCCTGGCTCGAGCAGACCCAGTCCGAGGTCCGCCAGACGTTCCTCACCACCCTCCAGAAGGGTCAGGTCCGCTCCGGCGTCGTCTCCTCGATCGTCAACTTCGGTGCCTTCGTGGACCTGGGCGGCGTCGACGGTCTGGTGCACGTCTCCGAGCTCTCCTGGAAGCACATCGACCACCCCTCCGAGGTTGTCGAGGTCGGCCAGGAGGTCACCGTCGAGGTTCTCGACGTGGACATGGACCGCGAGCGCGTGTCCCTGTCGCTCAAGGCGACGCAGGAAGACCCGTGGCAGCAGTTCGCCCGTACGCACCAGATCGGGCAGGTCGTCCCCGGTAAGGTCACCAAGCTCGTTCCGTTCGGTGCGTTCGTCCGCGTCGACGAGGGCATCGAGGGCCTGGTCCACATCTCCGAGCTGGCCGAGCGCCACGTGGAGATCCCGGAGCAGGTCGTCCAGGTCAACGACGAGATCTTCGTCAAGGTCATCGACATCGACCTCGAGCGCCGTCGCATCAGCCTCTCGCTGAAGCAGGCCAACGAGGCCTTCGGCGGCGACCCGGCCTCGGTCGAGTTCGACCCGACCCTGTACGGCATGGCCGCGTCCTACGACGACCAGGGCAACTACATCTACCCCGAGGGCTTCGACCCCGAGACCAACGACTGGCTCGAGGGCTTCGAGGCTCAGCGCGAGATCTGGGAGACCCAGTACGCCGAGGCGCAGCAGCGCTTCGAGCAGCACCAGGCCCAGGTCATCAAGTCCCGCGAGGCCGACGAGGCCGCTGCCGCCGAGGGCGCTGCCGCCCCCGCCGGCAACGCCCCGGCCGCCTCGGGCGGCAGCGGCGGCTCCTACTCCTCGGAGTCCTCGGACAACTCCGGCGCCCTGGCGTCGGACGAGGCCCTGGCCGCGCTCCGCGAGAAGCTGGCGGGCGGCCAGAGCTGAGGCTCTGTCCTTCCGGCCGGTCATCGGCTGCGGTAGGTGAGTGACCGTGAGGCCCGTCCCCTTCGGGGGGCGGGCCTCACGCGTTTTTGCCGACGTGAACACAGAGAAACGTGCGGGATACACGAATAGCTGACGTCCCGTAACACACGCTTGCCAGGATCCCGGCAACCTCAAGATCAGAAGGGGAGCCGGGACATGACGCACGCTTCGCACCAGCCGCCCGCGACACCGGGCACGAGCCGCCGCACCTTCCTGCACAACGTCGGACTCGCCGGCGGGGCCGGGGCCATGTTCGCCACCATGGGGGCGCTCGGGCTCGCCCCCACCGCACAGGCCGCAGGGCGCGAACCCGCTTACCGCGCTCCGAGCAAGGGTGACTTCCACCTCAAGGGCAGGGCCGCCGCCAAGGTGGTCGTCGTCGGCGGCGGCATCGCCGGCCTCGCCACCGCCTACGAACTGGGCAAGGCGGGCTACGACTGTACGGTCCTGGAGGCCCGGGGCCGCACCGGCGGCCGCAACTTCACCGTGCGCGGCGGGGACTCCACCACCGACATCCACGGCGTGAAGCAGACCGCCCACTTCTCCGACGGGCAGTACATGAACGCCGGGCCCGGCCGGATACCGCAGTGGATGGTCACCCTCGACTACTGCCGCGAGCTCGGCGTACCCATCGAGGTCTTCACCAACGTGAACGCCAACGCCTACATCTTCAACGAGAAGGCGGGCATGAAGGCGCCGGTGCGCTACCGCACCGCCAAGGCCGACGTGTACGGCTATGTCGCGGAGCTGCTCTCCAAGGCCACCGACAAGGGCGCGCTCGACCGGCAGATCACCGCCGACGACCAGGAGCGGCTGCTCGAATTCCTCAAGGACTTCGGGGACATCGGCGACACGCTCGACTACACCGGCAGCCCCCGCCGGGGCTACCGGGTCGACCCGGCCGCCGTCGGCACCCCGGGTGAACTGCTCGGCCCCGTCCCCTCCGCCTCCGAGGTCTTCGCCAGCGGCGTCGGACGTTACTTCGCCTTCGAGTTCGAGTACGACCAGGCCATGCTGATGTTCCAGCCGGTCGGCGGCATGGACCGGATACCCGCTGCCCTCACCCGGGCCATCGGCGAACGGCGCATCCGGACCGGGGCCGCCGTCACGGAGATCACCGACACCTCCCACGGTGTCACCGTCACGTACACCCAGTCCGGCCGCACCCGCCGCATCGAGGCGGACTACTGCGTCGCCGCCCTGCCGCCCAACATCCTGGCCAAGACCCCGCACAACCTGGGCCCCGCCGTCCAGACAGCCCTGGAGGCGTGCAAGCCCTCGTCGGCCGGGAAGATCGGACTCGAATACCGCAGCCGCTGGTGGGAGAGCGACCACCAGATCTACGGCGGCATCACCGAGACGGACATGGACCTCGCCCACATCTGGTATCCGTCCTACGGCCACCAGGGCCGTCGCGGGACGATCATCGGCTACTACAACACCGGCTCCCACGCGGACGCCTACGCCGCGCTCACCCCGGCCGAGCGGGAGGCACGCGCGGTCGCGCAGGGCGTGAAGATCCACGGCGAGAAGTACCGGACGGAACTCGCCGCGTCGTTCTCCCACCACTGGCGTCAGACCCCGTACCTGGAGGCTTCCTGGCACTCCCTGGCGGGCGGCCCGGACGCCCCGCTGTTCGCGCCCCTCAACCGGGCCGCGGGGCACGTCTACTTCGCGGGTGACCACCTGAGCTACGCCGACGCCTGGCAGCACGGCGCGTTCACCTCGGCGCGCAAGGCCGTCATGGCACTGCACGAGCGGGTTCTTGGGTAAACACCGTACGAAGGGGGGCGTGGGCGGGGAATGACCATGCCCCCCTGAGCGTTCTTCTCCAGGAACACAAGGAGGAGCGGTAACCGTGCCTGATCCGCAGAGTTTGTACGAATGGGAGCCGAAGGGCCTGGCTGTCGTCGACATGGCGCTCGCCCAGGAGTCGGCCGGCCTGGTCATGCTCTACCACTTCGAGGGATACATCGACGCGGGTGAGACGGGTGAGCAGATCGTCGACGGCCTGCTCGAATCGCTGCCGCACCAGGTCGTGGCCCGCTTCGACCACGACCGCCTGATCGACTACCGCGCCCGCCGCCCGCTGCTGACCTTCAAGCGCGACCGCTGGTCGGCGTACGAGACCCCGACCCTGGACGTCCGCGTCGTCCAGGACGCCACGGGCGCGCCGTTCCTGCTGCTGTCCGGACCGGAGCCCGACGTGGAGTGGGAGCGGTTCGCCGCCGCCGTCGAGGAGATCGTCGAGCGGCTCGGCGTCCGCCTCGCGGTCAATTTCCACGGCATCCCGATGGGCGTCCCGCACACCCGCCCCGTCGGCGTCACCCCGCACGGCAACCGCACCGACCTGATGCCCGGCCACCGCAGCCCCTTCGACGAGGCGCAGGTCCCCGGCTCCGCCGAGGCGCTCGTCGAGTACCGGCTGATGGAGGCGGGCCACGACGTGCTGGGCGTCGCCGCCCATGTGCCGCACTACGTCGCCCGCTCCGCCTATCCCGACGCGGCGCTCACCGCGCTGGAGGCGATCACGGCCGCGACCGGCCTGGTCCTGCCAGCGGTCGCGCACGCCCTGCGCACCGAGGCACACCGCACCCAGACGGAGATCGACCGCCAGATCGGCCAGGGTGACGAGGAACTGGTCTCGCTGGTCGAGGGCCTTGAGCACCAGTACGACGCGGTCGCGGGCGCCGAGACCCGGGGCAACCTGGTCGCCGAACCGGCGGATCTGCCGTCCGCCGACGAGATCGGCCTCGAATTCGAGAAGTTCCTCGCCGAGCGCGAGGGCGACATCTGACCGCCCGTGCTGTGCCCGCTGCCCGCGGCCCCGCTCCTGGGGCCACGGGCAGCGGGCATTAGGCTGCCGGGCATGCTGAAAGTGGGCCTGACCGGTGGCATCGGAGCCGGCAAGAGCGAAGTGTCCCGGCTGCTCGTCGGCCACGGTGCCGTCCTCGTCGACTCGGACCGCATCGCCCGCGAGGTCGTCGAGCCCGGCACACCCGGTCTCGCCGCCGTCGTCGAGGAGTTCGGCACCGGCATCCTGGCCCCGGACGGCACCCTGGACCGGCCCGCCCTCGGCGCGATCGTCTTCGCCGACCCGGACCGCCTCGCCGCGCTCAACGCGATCGTCCACCCCCTGGTCCGTGCCCGCTCCGCCGAACTGGAGAAGGCCGCCGGCCCCGACTCCGTGGTCGTCCACGACGTCCCCCTCCTCACCGAGAACGGCCTCGCCCCCCTCTACGACCTGGTCGTCGTGGTCGACGCCGCCCCCGAGACCCAGCTCGACCGGCTCGTCCGGCTGCGCGGCATGACCGAGGAGGACGCCCGCGCCCGCATGGCCGCCCAGGCCACCCGTGAACAGCGGCGCGCCGTCGCCGACCTGGTCATCGACAATGACGGACCGGTCGAGGAACTGGAGGCCCGGGTCCGTACGGTCTGGGCGGAGCTGGAGCGGCGGGCGGCCGAGGCGGGCTGAGCCGGGGACGTACGGGAACGCCGGCGGCCGAGGCGGGCCGGGGCCGTACCGGAATACCCGCGGCCGCCCCCGCGTTCACCCCGCGACGGACCAGGGAAGGATGCGACCGTGCCCGAGAGGAACCCGGAAACCGACGTCATCGACTTCCGCGCGGCCGAGCAGTTGCTCGCCGCGCGTGATCCCCGGGGTGCCGTGCGGCTGCTCGACTCGGTGATCGCCGCCCACCCCGAGAACACCGCCGCCCGGCTGCTGCGCGCCCGCGCCTTCTTCGCGGCGGCCCAGCTGCGCCCGGCCGAGCTGGAATTCGAGCTGGTGCTTGAGCGGGAGCCGGACAACGCCTTCGCGCACTTCGCCCTCGCCCGCACCTTCGAGCGCTCCGGCCATCCCGAGCGCGCCACGCGCCACTTCAGGCTGGCGGCGGCGCTCGACCCCAAGCCGGAGTACCTGCGGGCTGCCCGCTTCGACAACTAGCGCCGCGGCAAACGGGGTTCGCCCCGTCGCGCCGCCCTGCGCGCGCTCTCGCCGTACCCGGCCGGACCCGGGTGCGGTCCCGTAGTCGAAAGCCCGGGTGCGTCCCGTACGAGGGCTTCCGGCCGGTCCGCCGGAAGTGGGTCTTCCCTGGTCGAGCGGAGCCGAGAACTCGGAGTGGGGTCTCCCCTGTTCGAGCGGAGCCGAGAACTCGGGGAAGCACCCGGCGCCGCTCCTTCCGGGCAGCCCCCGGCTGCTGAGGCCGCGGCAGGGCGAACCCCGGCTGCCCCGCCACTAAGGCGTGCCCGGCGGAGGGCCCTTGCCACCGCGGGGGCCGTGGTCGGGTTCGTACGGCGGTATGGAGCGGCCCGGCTGGTAGTGCGCGCCCTGGCGCAGCCGGTGCACCACCACGCACAGGTCCACCAGGACCAGCACGAGCAGCACCCCGCAGACGGCGGCCCAGCCGGTGCGGCCGTTCACGGCGAAGGCCGTCACCCCGAAGACGGCCCAGGCCAGGCCCCACAGACTCAGCCAGAGCCGCATCCGCAGCGGACTGCGGGCGGTCGTCGGTTCATTGCCGGTACGCATGGCATCGCCTCACCTACCAGCATGGACCCGCGACCGGACAGATGCGGCACGGTGGTGGGGAGACGACGGCCGCCCCGCGGGCGCGGCCCGGTCGGCTCGCGCAGCAGCTGACCTCGGCGGCGAGCGGCGCCCGGCCGGAGGCCCGCCGGCTCCTGGACAGCCAGGAGCGCGTGGCCGGCACACGCTGATGGCCGCGCTGCTGACCGGCGAGGACCGGGAGGGCTTCACCGGGCGCACCGACCGCCCCCGGCCTTTCCCTCCCCGCCGGCCTCCCGCACCTGAGCGCGGCCCTGGTCGTGCGCCGTTCGGTGCGAGGGGGTGGGAACGGCTGCGAACGTACGGTCGTTCGGCGGGTATGAGCGGACAACGAGTACGAGAGGGCTACTCCGGGACGGGGCCGGGCGCGATCACTCCCGACGGCTGCGCGGTCGAGTTGTACACGCGGCTGGCCGTGGGCGACGAACCGGACGTGATCGAGGCGGCCGTCCCCGCCGGTGCGCACATCCTGGAACTGGGCTGCGGGGTGGGCCGGGTGACGCATCCGCTGATCGAGCGCGGCTTCCGGATGACGGCGGTGGACGAGTCGCCGCAGATGCTGGAGCGGGTGCGCGGCGCGCGGACGGTGTGCGCCCCCATCGAGTCGCTGGACCTCGGCGACGAGACCTTCGACGTCGTCATGCTCGCGTCGCTCCTCGTGCACGCGGGCGACCGCCGGGTGCGTGACGGGCTGCTGCGGACCTGCAGACGGTACGTGCGCGACGGGGGTGTGGTGCTCATCCAGCGCGAGGGGGCGGGCGCCCACGACGCGCTCCCGCGCGAGCGCGTTCACCCCGCCGGCTACACGGTGCGCATCGTCTCCTCGGAGCCGGTCGGCGACGGGGTGCGCTCGGTGCACGCGGAGTACGAGTTCCCCGACGCCCGGTGGACACAGACCTTCCGGTCCCGGCCGCTGTCGAAGGAGGCGTTCGAAGGCCACCTGGGGGCGGCCGGGCTGAAGGTGGACCGCTGCCTCACGGACGACGGCGTCTGGGTGCGGGCCGTGCCCGTGTAGCGGCCGCCCCGGCGGTCAGTGGATGGTGCTGAAGCTGCGCCAGGGACGCGCGTTCGGCGCGTTGACGTCGGAGAAGGTGGTCGCGAGGTACGTCGTGCCCGGTCCGGTGCAGTTCCGTGTCCGGTACAGGACGATGTCGACCAGCGTCTCGTTCGTCACCGCCTTGGCGCCGGCGGGCGCGAGCCGGTGGCAGCCCTTGACCGAGGGGCTGTTCACCTCGATCACCACGTCACGCTCGGTCCTGTAGACGACAGGGCCGACCGCGGTCCGGCCGAGGCCCGAACAGCCTGCGACGGTGAGGGCCAGGAGCACGGCCTGGGCGGTGATGCCGAGCCGGCGGCGTCGGCGGTCGATCACGGACATGGGCGGGTCCTCGTCTGTCTCGTCACTGCACGGACCTTGATACGTGCCGGTGCTGGCCACCCTGCCCGCTTCCCGGAGCCCCGGCATCCGGGAAGCGGCCGGGCGGGGGAGCGCGGCGACACCGGGCGTACGCGTAGGGGTTCGCCCCGGAGCGGAACCGGGCATAACGTGGTAATAGCGCACGAAGAGGTGCGAGGCCGAGAGCCGGGCTCTTCCGGCTGGCAGGGGGCCGTCATGGTCCAGGACCTCTTGATCGCGGTCGTCGCGGCGGTGCTCGTCGGCGCCCTGTACCTGATGGCGGCCGCCAGGGTCGTCAGGCAGTACGAGCGGGGTGTGGTCCTCAGACTCGGCCGGCTCCGCGACGAGGTGCGCAGGCCGGGGTTCACGATGGTGCTGCCCGGCGTAGACCGGTTGCGCAAGGTCAACATGCAGATCGTCACCATGCCCGTGCCGGCCCAGGACGGCATCACCCGGGACAACGTCACGGTCCGGGTGGACGCCGTCATCTACTTCAAGGTGGTGGACCCGGCGAGCGCGGTCGTCGAGGTCGAGGACTACCGCTTCGCGGTCTCGCAGATGGCGCAGACGTCGCTGCGTTCGATCATCGGCAAGAGCGATCTGGACGACCTCCTGTCCAACCGGGAGAAGCTGAACCAGGGCCTGGAGCTGATGATCGACAGCCCGGCGGTCGGCTGGGGCGTCCAGATCGACCGGGTCGAGATCAAGGACGTCTCGCTGCCGGAGACCATGAAGCGCTCCATGGCCCGGCAGGCCGAGGCCGACCGTGAGCGGCGCGCCCGCGTCATCAACGCGGACGCGGAGCTCCAGGCGTCCAAGAAGCTGGCCGAGGCGGCGTCGGAGATGTCCGCCCAGCCCGCGGCGCTCCAGCTGCGACTGCTCCAGACCGTGGTGGCGGTCGCGGCCGAGAAGAACTCCACGCTGGTGCTGCCGTTCCCGGTGGAACTGCTGCGCTTCCTGGAACGCGCGCAGCAGGGGCCGCCGGTGGGACGGCCCGCGCCTGAGGGCGCCCGGCCACCGGACCCCGCCGCGCCGGGGACGGGGCCGCACGCCGCCGGTGACGCAGCGGGTTCCCCGGGCCCCGGCGGTTCCGAGCCGCCCGGCCCCGTCGCCTCGCGGCCCGCCGCGCCCTCGGAGCCGTACGCCCGGCACTGACCCCGCCGCGTGGTCACTCTCCGGCCGTCGCCCACCCCGTACGAGCTGCGGGAACGGCGGCGGCCGGTCCCTTGCCCGAATCCGTTGTCAGACCTCCCGCCTAGACTCGCCGAGCAGAGGGATCGTACGGACGAGACCGTGCTGACCAGGCACGGAACACCAGGACGCGGCCACCGGGCCGCGCGTGACGGGAGGGGAGGGGCCGGTGAGCACCGCACCGCCGCCGCAGGACGCGGACGACAGCCGACTGCTGCGCTGCGCCGCCGTCTTCCTGCCCGGTACGCCGCCACGCCTGGGGCGTTTCGCCTTCTGGGACCCGCTCGACGCCCCGCTCCCCGAGGCCGTCGGCGGCGGCGCCCGGAGCGAGGAGATCACGGTGGTCCGGCCGTACGGCGCCGAGGGCGAGGTGCGCTCCCGGCCCGTGCCCGCGCTCCTGCTCCCCGTCGCCGAGGCCCTGCCCCTGCTCGCCCGCGCCCGGCACCTGCGCTCCGCCCACCCCGCCACCCGCTGCTGGGGCGCCGCCGCCCTGCACGCGCTGCACCTGGTGGCCGGTGGCCGCATGCTCCCCGGGCTGACGGCCGACGACCACGACGCCTGGCGGGCCGGGCCCCGCGATGCCGGGGACGTCGCACACCTGCGGGCGGTGGCCGCCGCCCTGCCCTGGGAGGGGCACGCCGTCCCGCTGCCCGACCGGAATCCGCTCCGGCTGCCCGACCCCGAGGCACTGATCGGCTCCTTCCTCGACGCGGTCGCCGACACCCTGCCTCGGACTCCCGCCGCGGCCTTCGCGATGGGCGCCCCGTTCGCGGCGGCCGAGCCCCAGCACCTGCCCGGAGCGCGGGAGTGGGCCGTGGAGGTCGCCTCGGGGCTCGACGCCGGGGTCCGGGTGTCACTGCGCCTGGACCTCTCGGCGTACGAACTCTTCGACACGGCAGGCCCCGACGAGGGGACGGCCGACCCCGAAGCGGCGCCCGCCCCCGCGCGGCACGCCGCGGCGGCGGTCACCCAGGTGCACAGCCTCGCCGACCCCACCCATGTCGTCGACGCCGCCGCACTGTGGGCCGGTGAGGCGGGCGAGCCCTTCGGCCCGCGGGCCCGGATCGACACCGCGCTCGCCCTGCGCCGCGCCGCCCGCGTCTGGGCCCCGCTCGACCGGCTGCTGGACCAGCCGGTCCCCGACGTCCTGGCCGTCGGCGAGGACGAGCTGTACGAGCTGCTGGGCGACGCAGGGGCCCGGCTGGCCGCCGCCGGGGTGAGCGTCCACTGGCCCAGGGAGCTGGCCCGTTCCCTCACCGCGGCAGCCGTGGTCAGGCCCGCCCCCGGCACGGCCACGGACGGCACCGCGTTCTTCGACGCCGCACAGCTCTTCGCCTTCGACTGGCAGCTCTCGCTCGGCGACGAGCAGCTCACCGAGGCCGAGATGGACGTGCTCGCCGAAGCCCACCGCCCCGTGGTGCGGCTGCGTGACCGATGGGTCGTCGTCGACCCCGCGCTCGTCCGCAAGGCACGCAAGCGGGAGCTGGGCCTGCTCGGCCCGGTGGACGCCCTGGCCGTCGCCCTGACCGGCAGCGCCGACGTGGACGGCGAACAGGTCGAGGCGGTGCCGGCCGGCGCGCTGGCGGAGCTGCGTACGCGCCTGCTCACCGACGACGCCGTGCCCGCCCCGCCGCCCGGACTCCACGCCACGCTCCGCGACTACCAGCTGCGCGGGCTGGCCTGGCTGGACCGGATGACCTCGCTCGGTCTCGGCGGCTGCCTCGCCGACGACATGGGCCTCGGCAAGACGATCACCCTGATCGCCCTCCACCTGCACCGCGCCCACCCCGCCCCCACGCTGGTGATCTGCCCCGCCTCCCTGCTGGGCAACTGGCACCGCGAGATCAACCGCTTCGCCCCCGGCGTCCCCGTGCGCAGATTCCACGGAACCGGCCGCACCCTCGCCGGGGCCGACGCCGGCTTCGTCCTCACCACGTACGGCACGATGCGCTCCAGCGCGGCCGAACTGGCCGCCCACCGCTGGGGGCTGGTCGTCGCCGACGAGGCGCAGCACGTCAAGAACCCCCACTCCTCCACCGCGAAGGCGCTGCGGACCATCCCCTCCCCGGCGCGGGTCGCCCTCACCGGCACCCCCGTGGAGAACAACCTCTCCGAGCTGTGGGCGCTTCTCGACTGGACGACGCCCGGCCTGCTCGGCCCCCTCAAGGCGTTCCGGGCCCGCCACGCCCGGATCGTGGAGAGCACCGGCACGGCGGCGGGCCTCGGCAACGACGAGGCGGTGGAGCGGCTGTCCCGGCTGGTCCGGCCGTTCCTGCTGCGCCGCAAGAAGTCGGACCCCGGCATCGCACCCGAGCTGCCGCCCAAGACGGAGACCGACCACCCCGTCTTCCTCACCCGCGAGCAGGCCACGCTGTACGAGGCCACCGTGCGCGAGACCATGGCGTACATCGAGGCGTCCGAGGGCATCACGCGGCGCGGCCTGATCATGAAGCTGCTCGCCTCGCTCAAGCAGATCTGCAACCACCCCGCGCAGTATCTGAAGGAGGACGCGGCCCGCCTCACCGGACGCTCGGGGAAGCTCGCCCTCCTCGACGAACTCCTCGACACGATCCTCGCCGAGGACGGCTCCGTCCTCGTCTTCACCCAGTACGTGACGATGGCCCGGCTGCTGTCCGCCCACCTGACCGCGCGCGCCATCCCCTCCCAGCTCCTGCACGGCGGCACCCCGGTGCCCGAGCGGGAGAGGATGGTCGACCGCTTCCAGTCCGGCGAGGTCCCCGTCTTCCTGCTCTCCCTCAAAGCGGCGGGCACCGGCCTCAACCTCACCCGGGCCGCGCATGTCATCCACTACGACCGCTGGTGGAACCCGGCCGTCGAGGAGCAGGCCACGGACCGGGCCTACCGCATCGGCCAGACCCAGCCCGTCCAGGTGCACCGCCTGATCGCCGAGGGCACGGTGGAGGACCGCATCGGCGAGATGCTGCTCGCCAAGCGGGCACTGGCCGACGCCGTCCTCGGCAGTGGCGAGAGCGCGCTCACCGAGCTGAGCGACCGCGACCTGGCCGACCTCGTCTCCCTCCGGAGGCCGTCATGACCCCCGCACCCCGCCGCCGCCCGGACACCGCCCGGTCCGGCGCCGCCGGATCGCCCGCCGCCAGGCCCTCCGTCGCCGGACCGGCCGCTTCCGGCCGCCCCGGCCCCGGCCGGGACGCCCGCCCCGGCGCCCGTCCCCGCCCCGGCCCCGACGACCTGCGGCGCACCTTCGAGGCCGTGCCGGCGCGTACGTCCGGCGAGGGGGAGCCGTTCGCGGAGAGCTGGTGGGGCCGGGCCTGGGTGGCGGCGTTGGAGGCCCTGTCGATGGACGACCCGCGCCTCGCCCGGGGGCGGGAGTACGCGGACGGCGGGCACGTCGCCGCGATCACCGTCACGCCGGGGCACGTCGTCGCCTACGTGCACGGCAGCCGCCCCCGCCCGTACCGCGCCGAGCTGCGGCTGCGTACGTTCGCCGATCCCGACTGGGAGACCCTGCTGGACGCGGTCGCCGCCCGCCCCGGGCACCTCGCCGCACTGCTCGCCAGGGAGGTGCCGCACTCCCTGGCCGACACCGCGACCGCCGCCGGCATGACCCTGCTGCCCGCCCCGGGCGACCTCGACCCCGCCTGCACCTGCCCCGACCGCGGCCGGCCCTGCAAGCACGTCGCCGCCCTCAGCTACCAGATGGCCCTCCTGCTGGACACCGACCCGTTCGTCCTGCTCCTGCTGCGCGGCCGGGGCGAGCGCGAACTCCTGGAGGAGCTGGCCCGGCGCAACGCCGCGCACTCCGCCCGGGAGCGGCCCCCCGCCCCCGACACCCCGTCCGTGCCGGCCCGGGAGGCGCTGGCCGCCCGCTTCCTGCCGCCGCTGCCCGCCCCCTTCCCCGTGGAGCCGCAGCCGGGCCACCCGCCCGTCTACCCCGCCCTGCCCGGGGCCCGGGACCCACTGGCCCTGGACCAGCTCGCCACGGACGCGGCGGCCCGCGCCCACGCACTGCTGACCACCGGCCGAGACCCGCTCGCCGGGCTCACCACCTGGCAGGACGCCGTCCGTCTCGCGGCGGCCGGACCCACCGCCGGGCTCACCGCCACCACCCGCGCCCTCTACCGGGAGCTGGCCTCCGCCACCGGCCGCAACACCACGGACCTGGCCCGGGCCGTGGCTGCCTGGCGGCAGGGCGAGGCCGAGGGACTGGCGGTCCTGGAGACGCCGTGGGACCCCCCGGCGGGCCCGTTCGACCGTGCCCGCCCGGCCCTCGCGGCGGCCGGCTTCCCCCGCTTCCAGCCCTGGCGCAACCACCTCACCCACCCCGGTGGCGCCCTCCAGCTCCGCTTCGGCCGCGACGGCCGCTGGTACGGCTACGAGTCGGACCCGGGCGAGGACGAGTGGTGGCCCCGCGCCGCGCCGGACACCGACCCGGTGGGTGCGCTCCTGGAGCTGACCGGGGGCTGAGGGGGCCCGGCCCACGGCGCCGACGAGGGCTCAGCCGCCCCGTCCGGCGGGCAGTACGGCGTCGACGACTGCAGCCGCGAAACCGGGCGGCACGGGCTCGTTCCTGAGGAGTGCCCGTGCCCACACGGCTCCGGCGATCAGGTCGAGCAGCAGCATCGGGTCGGCCCCCGGCGGCAGTTCGCCGCGCGCGGCGGCCCGGGTGAACACCGGCTGCTCGCGGGAGAGCCGGTCGGCGAAGAAGTCCCGGGACAGCGCGGCGAGTTCGTCGTCGGGGAGGCCCGTCCCCGAGGCCAGGGCCCGCACGATCGCCCGGGTCCGTACACCGGTGACCACCTCGGTCACCTGCTCCGCGAGGGCGATCAGGTCCCCGCGCAGAGAACCGGTGTCGGGGATGTCGATGTCCAGGACGCGCGCCCGGAGCAGCGCCGCGCGCAGCAGCGGCGCCTTCGACGGCCACCAGCGGTAGATGGTCGTCCTGTTGACCCCGGCCTCCTGGGCGACGGCCTCGACGGTGAGCCCCGCGTAGCCGCGCTCGGCGAGCAGTCGAAGGGTGGCGTCGAAGATCGCCTCGGCGGCGCGGGGGCCCTTGCCGGGGCGGGGCTGCGGGAGAGGGGCGGGCATGGCGGCTCCAGACAAAAAAGCAACGCAACGTTGTGTTGCACTATATGCTGCGGCCGACTGCCGGCGCACGACACGCAGAGGGGTGCTCATGAAGAGCGGCAGGGCCTCCGGGGTTCCCGGAGCGGTGACGTGGGGACTGCTGGCCGCCTGGGCGGCCAACGACCTGGAGGAGATCGCCACCATGGCGGGCTGGCTGCGCACCGCGCGGCCGGGGCTCGAGAAGCGCCTGCCGTGGCTGTCCGACCGGGTGTGGGAGCGGGCGGACCTCTCGCAGCGCGAGGTGAACACGGCCATCGGGCTCATGGGCGTGGTCGTCGCGGCCGCCGCGGCGGACGGGGCGCGCACGGGCGGCCGAAGCGCCTTCTTCCGTACGGCCCTGGCCGGATTCGGGCTCCACGGGGTGGTGCACATGGCGCAGTCGGCGGCGTACGGCGGCTACACCCCGGGGGCGGCCACCTCCCCGACCGTCGTCATCCCGTACTCGCTGTGGGCGCTGCGCCGTCTGCGCGCGGCGGGCATCCCGATGGGCGGCGCCCGCACGGCGGCGGCCGGCCTGGCGTTCCTGCCGGTGGCCGTGGCCGGCGTACACCTGACGGCCCGGGTGGTGGCCCGGCCGCGTACACCCGGCGCGTGACCGGAGGCGGGGCCCGGCCGCGTACCGGGCCCCGGCGGGCCGCACCTGCGCGGGGATCGACTCGGCGGTCAGCCGCTCCTCCGGCGGAAGGTGGCGGAGCGGCGTCATCGGGAAACCACCCGAACGGGCGGGGGTACACAGGCGCACCGAGCCGACACGGCCGCGACAAAAACCTTTGGCGCACGCGCTGTTGCCGCTGCTAGTTTCCTCGGCGTGGCGAAACTCAATCAGATCATCGCAGTGGAGAAGGGCGTCAAGTCCAAGGCACACCAGGACCTGACGGCGGCGCATCACGGCCTCCAGAAGGCCGGACTCCTGGCCGGGATCTCCCGGACCTACCAGCCGAAGGACGAGGAGGGCGAGCAGCTGCCGCCCGAGTCGACGCTGGTGCAGGTCAAGGCCGAGGACGTGCTGCGGGAGACCGCCAAGACGCTCACCCGCCTGTTCGACGTGACCGCCACGAAGGACTGGGCGAACTGCGCGGCCCGCGCCGACGTGACGGTCGACGGCCGGGTCCTGGTGAGTGACGTACCCGTGTCCTACCTGCTCTTCCTGGAGAAGCAGCTCACCGACATCAACACCTTCGTCCGCAAGCTGCCCGTGCTCGACGCCGCCGAGGCGTGGACCCAGGACCCGTCCACCGACGCCTGGAAGACCGAGCCGGTCCGCACCCTGCGCACCAAGAAGGTGCCCCGGAACCATGTGAAGGCGGAGGCCACCGAGAAGCACCCGGCGCAGGTCGAGGTGTACTACGAGGACGTGCCGATCGGCTACTGGACGACCGTGAAGTTCTCCGGGGCACTGCCCGCGCGCCGGGTCAACGAACTGCTCGACCGGGTCGAGAAGCTGCAGCAGGCCGTCAAGTTCGCCCGCGAGGAGGCCAACGGCGTGGACGTCACGGACCAGAGGGTGGGTGACGCCGTCTTCGGTTACCTCTTCGGGTGACCGACCATGGAATCCCCGGCGGCCGTCGAAGCCGTCGGGGTGCGCGAGGAGCGCAAAGCTGAAACTGAAGTTTGTCGTGACGAAGCGGTTCCGGTGGAGGTTCGAGTCCTCCCCCCGGCACTTCTGTGCTCCGCGCACGAGTGCGCGCCGGGGTGGCCCAACTGGCAGAGGCAGACCGTGATCAATCTCAGACTCTCGCTCCAGGCTCAGCATGCGCCGCCTATCGCCGGATCAACCGGGCCCGTGCCCGTGTGCGTCGAGATGCCGGTTCGACTCCGGCCCGTGGAGCTTCGGTCCGCGGTCGTCTAAAGGCAGGACGCGGCGACATAAAACTGACACGGGACCTTAAAAGTGCCGGCGTGCGAGACAGGCGGCATCACAGGGCTCGGGGGCCGGCTACGCCCCCGGGCCCGCTCCCATTCGGCGGGACACTCCCTGCCCTCACTGCCGGTACCCCGCCAGGAACCGCCCGATGCGGCTGATCGCGGCGTCGAGGTCGTCGGCGTGCGGGAGGGTCAGGATGCGGAAGTGGTCGGGGCGGGGCCAGTTGAAGCCGGTGCCCTGGACCACCTGGATCTTCTCGCGCAGCAGCAGGTCCAGGACGAACTTCTCGTCGTCCACGATCGGGTGCACCTTCGGGTCGATGCGCGGAAAGGCGTACAGCGCGCCCTTCGGCTTCACGCAGGAGACGCCGGGGATCTCGTTGAGCTTCTGCCAGGCGCGGTCGCGCTGCTCGTACAGCCTGCCCCCGGGCGCCACCAGGTCACGGATCGACTGCCGGCCGCCGAGCGCGGCCTGAATGGCGTACTGGGCCGGGGCGTTGGGGCACAGCCGCATGGAGGCGAGCATCGTCAGCCCCTCCAGATAGCTGCGGGCGTGCTGCTTCGGACCCGAGACCACCATCCAGCCGGAGCGGAACCCGGCCACCCGGTACGTCTTCGACAGACCGCTGAAGGTGAGGCAGACCAGGTCCGGGGCGAGCACCGCCACGCTGTGGTGCTCGGCGTCGTCGTAGAGGATCTGGTCGTAGATCTCGTCGGCGAACACCATCAGGCCGTGCCGGCGGGCCAGGTCGAGGATGTCCTGAAGGACCTCGCGCGGATAGACGGCGCCGGTCGGGTTGTTGGGGTTGATGATCACGACGGCCCGGGTGCGGTCGGTGACCTTCGAGGCCATGTCGGCGATGTCGGGGTTCCAGTCCGACGCCTCGTCGCACGCGTAGTGCACGGCCTTCCCGCCGGCCAGCGTCGTCACCGCGGTCCACAGCGGGTAGTCGGGGGAGGGGATGAGCACCTCGTCGCCGTCCTCCAGCAGCCCCTGGACGGCCATCGAGATCAGCTCGGACACGCCGTTGCCGAGGAAGACGTCGTCGACGCCGACCTCGGTCAGGCCCATCGCCTGGTAGCGCTGGGCCACGGCCCGGCGGGCGGAGAGGATGCCGCGCGAGTCCGTGTAGCCGTGGGCCTGCGGGAGCATCCGGATCATGTCCTGGACGATCTCCTCCGGCGCCTCGAAGCCGAACAGGGCCGGATTGCCCGTGTTGAGCCGGAGCACGCTGTGGCCCGCCTCCTCCAGGGCGTTGGCGTGCTCGATGACCGGGCCCCGGATCTCGTAACAGACCTCGTTGAGCTTGCTGGACTGGCGGAATTCCATGCGGTGCCTCCCCGACCCGATTGCGATACTTGGTTTTACCAAGCTCGGGCTTGGAAAGTCCAACAACATGTCTAGACTGCGTCGCATGCCACGTCAGCCACAGCCAGCGACCCGCCCCGCCCGCCGCCGGAGTTACGACCAGTTCTGCGCCGGTGCCCGGGCGCTGGACGCGGTCGGCGACCGGTGGACGCTGCTGATCGTCCGTGAACTGCTGGCCGGTCCCCGCCGCTACACCGACCTCCACGCCGACCTGCCGGGCGTCAGCACGGACGTCCTCGCCTCCCGGCTCAAGGACATGGAGCAGGGCGGTCTCGTCACCCGCCGCAAGCTCCCGCCGCCGGCCGCCGCCTCGGTGTACGCCCTCACCGCACGCGGGCACGGACTGCTGCCGGTCCTCACCGCACTCGCCGAGTGGGGCGCCCCCGCGCTCACCGAGCGGCGGCCCACGGACGCGGTCCGGGCCCACTGGTTCGCGCTCCCGCTGCTGCGTGCCCTGAAGGGGCCGGGCGGCCCGCTCACCACGGGCATGCTCGACGTCCGTCTGGACGAGGGCGAGTTCCACATCCGTACGGGGGAGGTGGCCGCCGGCGAGCCGGTGTACGGGGACGGACCGGCCGGCCACGCCGACGCGCGCATCGCCCTCGACGCGGAGCTCTGCCTCGCGCTGGGGCGCGGCGAGCCGACGTTCGCCGAGGCGGTCGCGGACGGCCGGATCGAGGTCTCCGGCGACGGCGCGCTGGCCGAGGAACTGCGCGGGGACTGACGGCCCTCGGGGCGGGGCGGGGCGGGGCGGGGCGGGGCGGGGTGGGGTGGGACTGGTCTGGGCCGGATGCCGGTGGCGTGATTCCTTCGGCCCCTTCCCCGCGTTCACCGTGGAACGGGCGGCTCCACCGCCCGGCCCGCCCCCCGGCGGCCGGCTGATCGCCGTCGTCAGCGGGCGAGCGTCTCCCCGTACGCCCCGAGGCCGGCACTCACCAGCCCGTCGCGGAAGGTCAGCACCTCGTACACCCGGCCGCCGATCTGGTTGCGGTAGTCGATCACCAGCGTGTCGACGCCCGCCCGGACGTCCATCACCTCGAACTCCAGGTCCGGGATGAGTTCGAGCCCGCGCGCCCAGTACGCCCGCAGGGCGTCCTTGCCGCGCACGGTCCCGGAGGGGTCGCCGGTGAACTGCGCGATCATCGGGGAGCTGAAGGTCACGTCCTCGTGATAGTGCGTCAGAATGCGTTCGAGGTCGTGGGAGTTCCAGTCGTTCTGCCACTGGGCTGCGAACTTACGGGCGAATGCGAGATTCATGGCACGACCGTAATCGGCGCTACGGGTGGCGGCGGCCGGTTCTCGGCATCCGGGCACCGCCGAGCGGGACGCGCGATGATGGACGCGTGCGATTCGAAGCGATCTCCTGGGAACGGCTGACGGACGCGCTCGCCGCGCACGCCGACGCGCTGGAGCCGGCCGACGGCGGACCCTGGCTGAAGATCGCCGTCGACGGGGCACCGGCCGCCCGGCCCGGGAAACTGGCCGAGGCGGTCGCCGAGGCGCTGAGACTCCGCGGGCGGGCCGTGCTCCCCGTGTCCACCGCCGGTTTCCTGCGGCCGGCCAGTCTGCGCTACGAGTACGGCAAACAGGACCCCGACTCGTACTTCGGGAGCTGGTTCGACACCGGTGCCCTGTGGCGCGAGGTGTTCGGTCCCCTGGAGCCGGGCGGCAGCGGGCGGGTGCTGCCCGATCTCTGGGACCCGGCGACGGACCGGGCCACGCGCAGCCCGTACCAGCACCTGCCAAAGGGCGGGGTGCTGGTTCTGCACGGGCCGTTGCTGTTCGGGCACTGGTTCCCCTTCGACCTCGGCGTCCACCTGCGGCTGTCGGCCGGGGCGCTGCGGCGGCGCACACAGGAGGACCAGCTGTGGACTCTGCCCGCTTTCGCGCGGTACGAGGACGAGGTGGCGCCCGCCGGGAGCGCGGACGCGGTGGTGCGCGCCGACGACCCCCACCACCCCGCCTGGACCGGGCTGCGCTGAGGTCCGCGCTACTCATCCGGCAACGGCGGCCGGCCGCCCACCGTCCCGACGGCCTCCGCCCCGGCCCGGCACCCCGCCGCCGCGGCCGCCGTGTCATCCGCGCCCGCCAGCCGCGCCGCGAGGAAGCCGCCGGTGAACGCGTCGCCCGCCCCGGTCGAGTCCACGGCCGCCCGCACCGCCTCGGCCGGGACCCGGCCGGTCACCGCGCCCCCGGCGGCCAGCAGCGCGCCGCCCTCGCCGAGCGTGACGACGACCTGGCGGGCGGGCATGCTCAACTTGGCCGCCGCGTCCGCCGGTTCCGGCAGGCCGGTGAGCAGCAGCGCCTCGTCCGCGTTGGGCAGCAGCAGGTCCGCCCGCTCGGTCAGGGCGAGGAAGCGGTCGACGCCGAGACCGGCCAGGAAGCCCGCCGACGCGGGGTCGACGCTGACCGGAACATCCCGTCGTACGGCTTCCCGCAGGGCGAGCAGGGCCGTCGCCCGGCTCGTCGCGGCGAACAGCAGATAACCGGACAGGTGGAGGTGGGCGACGCCGTCGAGCAGCGAGGGAGACCAGTCGTCGGGGGACAGGCGCAGCACCGCGCCACTGTCGGTGAGGAAGGTGCGTTCGGCGGCGGAGTCCACCAGGGCCACGACGGTCGCGGTCGGCGCGTCCTCGTCCACCGCGAGCAGCCCGCGCACTCCCGCCCGCCGCAGCAGGTCCCGATGCCAGTCCGCCGAGTCGGCGCCGACCCGGGCCAGCAGCCGCACGTCCCGGCAGCCCGACCGCGCCGCCCAGCAGGCCACGTTGGCCCCCGCGCCGCCCGCCCGAGTCCGGATCACCGCGGCCGTGTCCGTGCCGTGGACCAGTGCCGATCCGTGCCGGGCCACCACATCGGTGACCACGTCCCCGACGACGAGGAGCCCGCCGCTCACCGCGCCGTCCAGGCGGTGGCGATACGGGCGGCGAGCGCCACATTGCCCCGGACCGCGGCGAGGTTCGCCTCCAGCGAGGCGCCCCCGGTCCGGCGCACCAGGTGATCGAGCAGGAACGGCGTGACCGCCTGCCCCGTGACGCCGCGCTCCCGGCACGCCTCCAGCGCCTCGGTCAGCACCCGGTCGTGCAGGCCGGGGTCCAACTGCTCCTCCCGCGGTACGGGGTTGGCCACGATCAGCGCCGCCTCCGGGCCGCCGAGCGCCTCCCGGGCCCGCATCACCTCCGCGACCTCCTCGGGCGAGTTCACCGTCCAGTCGACCGGCTCGCCCGAACTGCTCAGGTAGAAGCCGGGAAACGTGTCGGTGCCGTAGCCGAGCACCCCGACCCCCAGCGTCTCCAGGCGTTGCAGCGTGGCCGGGACGTCCAGGATCGACTTCACGCCCGCGCAGACCACGGTGATCCCCGTCCGCGCCAGCAGCCGCAGGTCGGCCGACTCGTCCTGCGTCTCGGTCCAGCCCCGGTGGACCCCGCCGAGCCCGCCGGTCGCGAAGACCCGCACTCCGGCCCGGGCCGCCAGGAAGGCGGTCGCGGACACGGTCGTCGCCCCGCTCGCCCCGGCCGCCAGCGCCGGGGCGAGGTCGCGGTGGCCCAGCTTGCGCATCCCCGGGTCGTCGGCCACCCGCTCCAGCTCGGCCTTGTCCAGCCCGATCCTGGCCCGGCCGTCCAGCACGGCGACGGTCGCGGGCACGGCGCCGGCGGACCGCACGAGCCCTTCCAGCTCCCCGGCGACCCGTAGGTTGCGTGGGCGGGGCAGGCCATGGGCGATGATCGTCGACTCCAGGGCGACGACGGGCCGCTCCGCGGCGAGGGCGGCCCGTACCTCGGCGGAGAGCACGGGGGCGTACGGGGTGGCGTCGAGGGGCGCGTTGAGTGACATGTCCACATCCCTGTCGCGAGTGGGCGGGGCTCAAACGTGCGGGGCCGGGGCGGGCCCGGCCGGTGGCGCGAAGAGTCCCCTCGCCCGCTGCGCGCCGGGCGTCAGGGGGTGGCCCACGCCGCCCGCAGCGTGCCCGCGAAGTACGTCGCGAGCTGGCGTATTGGCTCGGCCGGCCGGACGGAGCCGGGCGCCTCGACCAGCTCCGCGCCGAGCCGGGCGCGCACCCCCTCCAGCGCCCGGCCCCGTATCTCCGGGCGGGCGTGGAGGGCCACGCTCACCAGTCCGGTCCCCGTCGCGGCCGGCATCAACGGACCGATGCCGCTCTCGACGACGGTCCACTCGACGACCCCGTTGCTGTCCATGCCCAACCGTACGGCCGCCCACTGACAACGGCCCCGGCGGCCGGTCAGCCGTCCGTGGCCGTGCGCACCACGTCGGGGGTGTTGGTGATGATGCCGTCCACGCCCATGCCGTCCACCCGGAGCGCGGACGCCGCGTCGTTCACCGTCCAGGGGTTCACCTGGAGCCTCTTGTCGTGCGGGCCCTTCAGGGCGTGCACCGCCGCCACGTAGTCACCGGACAGGCTCGTCCAGGGCGGGTTGATCTGGTCGGTGAACTCGGCGTACGCCGGCAGCTCGGCCACGGCCGGGGCGCCGAGGAAGCCCGTGACCACGTCCGGACGCAGCGCGTGCACCGTACGCACGCTGTCGGCCCCGAAGCTCTGGATCACCAGGCGGTCCCTGACGTGGCTCCGGTCCAGCCAGCCCTCCTCGTCCAGCACCCGCAGGGTGGCCCGCTCGATCCCCGGGTAGATCTCCGGGCTCTTGATCTCCAGCAGGAGGTTCTGCCGGTTGTGGCCGAGCCGCTTCAGGTACTGGCGCAGGGTCGGTACCCGGGTACCGGTGTACCGCGGCCCGAACCAGCTGCCCGCGTCCAGCCGGGAGATCTCGGCGGCCGTGAAGTCCTTGACCGCCCAGGGCGCACGGTCCGGGAACACCTCCTCGACGTTCGTCGTCCGCCTCAGGTCGGTGTCGTGCAGGACGACCAGCACCCCGTCCCCGGTGAGCTGGACGTCGTTCTCCACCCAGTCGAAGCCCAGCGCGTCGGCCCTGTCCACGGCCGCGAGCGTGTTCTCGGGGGCGTACGCGGACGCGCCCCGGTGGGCGTAGACGCGCGGGTCGCGCGCCATGGTGTCGGTCGCGTGGCGGATCGGGGCGACCTGCTGCACGGGCCGCCGGGTCACGGGGGCGTCCGGGAGCGGCGTGCCCGGGTCCGGCATCAGCAACGTGCCGGCGCCCATCACGGCGGCGGCGACGACGGAGGCGGTAGCGGTGCCTGCGTACACGTGGACTCCTTGCGTCAGAGTTGCGGACGGCCCGAGCGTCCCAGCCGCCCCCGAACGGGGGACAGGCGAAGGATGGCCACTGTGTGAACGCACCTCGGGGACCGCGTCACGTGCTGTCGGCCCTGTCGATAAGATGCGGCACTTCTGTTGTGTCTGCCGGGCCTTGCGCCCGGACGACAGGCCCTGGGATCGTCCTGACCCGGGCTTGCTGCTGCGAAGGGCGTACAAGAATGCAGGGCACAATCGACGGCTTCAGTTATGGGGCGGTGACCCCGGCGGCGGCGTTCCTCATGGCATGCCTCGGCGCGGCACTGGGCCTGCGCTGCACCACCCGGTCGGTGCGTACCGGGCATTCCTTCAGGGCCGGCTGGCTGGCTCTCGGGGCGACCTCCATAGGTTCGGGCATCTGGACCATGCACTTCATCGCGATGGTGGGCTTCTCCGTCGAAGACGTGCCGATCGGATACGACAGACCGATCACCTTCGCCAGCCTCGCCGTCGCGATCGGCATGGTCGGTATCGGGATCTTCCTCGTCGGGTACCGGGGCGCCACCCGCATGGCCCTGGTGACGGGAGGCACGATCACCGGCCTCGGCGTGGCCTCCATGCATTACCTCGGCATGGCGGGGATGCGGTTCGAAGGGCGGTTCGAGTACGACACGGTGACCGTGGTCCTGTCCGTGGTCATAGCCGTGGTGGCCTCGACCGCCGCGCTGTGGGCCGCCGTCTCCATCCACGGCTTCCTGCCCAGCCTCGGCGCGAGCGTCGTGATGGGCGTCGCGGTGAGCGGCATGCACTACACCGGCATGGCCGCGCTCCGGGTCCATCTGCACCCCTCCGCCCTCGTCACGGGGCACGCCGCCGGCGACAGCGGCACCGAGCTGCTGGTGCCCATGCTGCTCGGGCCCGCCTGCTTCCTGCTGCTGGCAGCCGTCGTGGTCATGTTCGACCCGCTGGTGGTCATGGGCACGCCCGACTGGGACGACCCGCTCACCGCGCGGACCCCCGGGATCCCGGCCCAGCGCCAGGTTCCCCGCTTCGGAACGTACGCCGACCCGGCGTCCTTCCACTCACGGCCGCGCGACGCCGTGGAGTCCGCGGACTGGTGAGCGGCACCCCGCGCAGCCGCTGACGGAGCCGGTTGTCAGTGGCGGGTCGTACGGTGGTTGCATGCGGCCAGTCTCGAAGATCGAACGTACGGTGGCGCCTTTCGAGGTCATCAGTCCCTACCAGCCCAGCGGCGACCAGCCCGCGGCCATCGCCGAGCTGGAGAAGCGCGTCCGCGCGGGTGAGAAGGACGTCGTGCTCCTCGGTGCGACCGGCACCGGCAAGTCCGCGACCACCGCGTGGATGATCGAGAAGCTGCAGCGCCCCACCCTGGTGATGGCGCCGAACAAGACCCTCGCAGCCCAGCTGGCCAACGAGTTCCGCGAGCTCCTGCCCAACAACGCCGTCGAGTACTTCGTCTCGTACTACGACTACTACCAGCCCGAGGCGTACGTCCCGCAGTCGGACACCTACATCGAGAAGGACTCCTCGATCAACGAGGAGGTCGAGCGGTTGCGCCACTCCGCGACGAACTCCCTGCTCACCCGGCGCGACGTCGTCGTGGTCGCCTCCGTCTCCTGCATCTACGGCCTCGGTACGCCGCAGGAGTACGTGGACCGCATGGTCCAGCTCAAGGTGGGCCAGGAGATCGACCGCGACCAGTTGCTGCGCCGCTTCGTCGAGATCCAGTACACGCGCAACGACCTGGCCTTCACCCGGGGCACCTTCCGGGTGCGCGGCGACACCATCGAGATCTTCCCGGTCTACGAGGAGCTCGCCGTCCGCATCGAGATGTTCGGAGACGAGATCGAGGCCCTGTCCACGCTGCACCCGCTCACCGGCGAGGTCATCAGCGAGGACCAGTCCCTCCACGTCTTCCCCGCCAGCCACTACGTGGCGGGGCCCGAGCGCATGGAGAAGGCCGTCAGCGGCATCGAGCGGGAGCTGGAGCAGCGCCTGGCCGAGCTGGAGAAGCAGGGCAAGATGCTGGAGGCCCAGCGGCTGCGCATGCGCACGACGTACGACATCGAGATGCTCCGCCAGATCGGCACCTGCTCCGGCGTCGAGAACTACTCGATGCACTTCGACGACCGTTCCCCCGGCACCGCGCCGAACACCCTCCTCGACTACTTCCCGGAGGACTTCCTCCTGGTGCTCGACGAGTCGCACGTCACGGTCCCGCAGATCGGCGCCATGTACGAGGGCGACGCCTCCCGCAAGCGGACCCTCGTCGACCACGGCTTCCGGCTGCCGTCCGCCCTGGACAACCGCCCGCTGAAGTGGGAGGAGTTCCTCCAGCGGATCAACCAGACGGTCTACCTCTCCGCCACCCCGGGCAACTACGAGCTGTCCCGCGGCGACGGCTTCGTGGAGCAGATCATCCGCCCCACCGGCCTCGTCGACCCGGAGGTCGTCGTCAAGCCCACCGAGGGACAGATCGACGACCTGGTGCACGAGATCCGCGAGCGCGCCGAGAGGGACGAGCGGGTCCTGGTCACCACCCTCACCAAGAAGATGGCCGAGGACCTCACCGACTACTTCCTGGAGCTCGGCATCCAGGTCCGCTACCTCCACAGCGACGTCGACACGCTGCGCCGCATCGAGCTGCTGCGGGAGCTGCGCTCCGGCGAGTACGACGTCCTGGTCGGCATCAACCTCCTGCGCGAGGGCCTCGACCTGCCCGAGGTGTCGCTCGTGGCGATCCTCGACGCCGACAAGCAGGGCTTCCTGCGCTCGGGCACCTCGCTGATCCAGACCATCGGCCGCGCGGCGCGCAACGTCTCGGGCCAGGTCCATATGTACGCGGACAAGGTCACCCCGGCGATGGCCCAGGCCATCGACGAGACCAACCGCCGCCGCGAGAAGCAGATCGCCTACAACACCGAGCGCGGCATCGACCCGCAGCCGCTGCGCAAGAAGATCAACGACATCGTCGCCACGATCGCGCGCGAGGAGGTCGACACCGAGCAGCTGCTCGGCACCGGCTACCGCCAGGCGAAGGAGGGCAAGGCGCCCGTGCCCGCCCTCGGGAAGCACGCCGCCCCGGGCGACGGCAGGGCGACGACGGCCAAGAAGTCCGCGAAGGCGGGGAAGGCCGGCCGGGACGGGGCGGCGGTCACCGACCGTCCGGCGACCGAACTGGCCGGGATCATCGAGGAGATGACCGACCGGATGCGCGCCGCCGCGGCCGACCTCCAGTTCGAGGTCGCCGCCCGGCTGCGCGACGAGGTGGGGGAGTTGAAGAAGGAGCTGCGGCAGATGCGTGAGGCCGGTCTGGCCTGACGGGCCGGGCCGTGTGTTGCAGGACCGACACAAAACGGCCCAGGCCCTCCGCGTGGGTGACGCCACTGCGTAGGGTGCTGGGAAACCGCACAAGGACGGTTGCGGGAAAGCGGAGAGGGGACAGCGCGTGACGGTCAATATGACCAAGGGTCAGGCCATCAGCCTGCAGAAGAGCGACGGGGGGACCCTGACCGCGGTACGGATGGGGCTCGGCTGGCAGGCGGCACCGCGCCGCGGTCTGTTCGGCTCGCGCACCCGGGAGATCGACCTGGACGCCTCGGCGGTCCTGTTCGCCGACAAGCAGCCGGTGGACGTCGTCTTCTTCCGGCACCTCACCAGCGACGACGGCTCGGTGAGGCACACCGGGGACAACCTGGTGGGCGGTGCCGGCTCCGGCGGCGACGACGAGGCGATCCTCGTGGACCTCCAGCGGGTTCCGGTCCACATCGACCAGATCGTCTTCACGGTGAACTCCTTCACCGGCCAGACGTTCCAGGAGGTGCAGAACGCCTTCTGCCGCATCGTGGACGAGACCAACGGCCAGGAGCTCGCCCGCTACACGCTGGACGGCGGCGGGCAGTACACCGCGCAGATCATGGCGAAGGTGCACCGCGCGGGGAGCGGCTGGAAGATGACCGCCATCGGCAACCCGGCCAACGGCCGGACCTTCCAGGACCTCATGCCGGCGATCCTGCCGCACCTGTAGGCGGCACCGGACCCGCATCGCCGGGTCCGCATCGCGGTACGCGCAGCTCCCGGCGGCATCGGCCGCCGGGAGCTGCGCGCATCGCGGCACCATCCAGCGACACGACACGACACGCAGACGCACACCACACCAGCAGTAACTCGTCGAGGGGACAGGGCAATGACGGCCGAGCTGGTCCGGGGGCAGAACCACACCTTGCCCCAGACCCGTCTGGAGATCCGGATATCGGCCGGGACGCCCGTCGTGGCCGGTGCCACGCTCGGCGACGAGCACGGCAGGGTCCCCGGCGTCGAGTGGATCGCCCACCCGGGCTCCCCTCAGCTGCACGGTCTCGAAGTCTCCCGGCAGGCCGCCGCCGACCACCGGCTCGCCGTCGACCTCGACGCCCTGCCCGACGGGGTGCACCGGGTCACGGTGCTGCTGGCCCTCCCGCTGGGCGCCGGCGGGCCGACCCGGTTCGGGGCCGTCGCCTCGCCCTTCGTCGCGGTCACCGGTCTCGACGGCGCCGAGATCGCCACGTTCACGCTGACCGGGCTCGACAGCGAGTCCGCGGTCGCCGCCCTGGAGCTGTACCGCCGCCAGGGCGCCTGGAAGGTCCGGGCGGTGGGCCAGGGCTACGCCGGCGGTCTCGCCGCCATGCTCACCGACCAGGGCGTGGACCGGGCCACCGAGCTGGCCGGGACGATCCAGGAGGCGGTCGCCCGGGGGCTGGCCCGCTCGGTGGCCCCGCCACCGTCCCGTACCCCGGAGGGCGACCGGGTCAGGCACACCCCCGCCCCGGCCCCCGCGCCGGGCAACGGGCAGCCTCCCGTCCCGCCGAACCCGTCGGCCGCGCCCCCGCAGCCCGAGCCGCCGGCCGAGCCGGCCGTCCCCCCGGGCGGCCCGATCAACTACGCGCACCCGCGCCGCCAGTCCACCGCGCCCCCGCCGCCGCCCCCGGCCGCGCCGCCGGCCCCGCCGGGGCAGCCCGCCCGGCCCGTCGCCGGTGACGCGACCGGCTGGTCCATGGACGAGCGCCTGTACAACCAGGTGTGGGGCATGTTCGAGGACCTGGCCCGGGCCGCCGCCGCGTACCGCAGCGCCGTCGACTTCGCCGAGTCCCGGATGGACCAGGAGCTGGAGCGGACCCTGTCCGACCCGCGCAGCCGCATCGGGAACGCCGGTGACCGGGCCCGCCTGGAGGCCCGCGCCAAGCGCGACGAGCTGACCGCCCGCGCCCGCGAGTCCCTCGACCGCGACCTCGCCCAGCTCACCGCCGAGTCCGCCGTCGTGGAGCCCGCGCTCCCGGCCGCCTACGCGGGCTGGGACAACCCCGTCTGGCACGGCTACCGGGTTCCGATGGAGATCCCCATGGCGCTGCGGATCGGCGACCTCCGCCTGCCGGAGAGCGCCGGCCTGCGCATCCCGCTGCTCGTCCGGCTTCCGCTGGAGCGGGGCATGTGGATCGACAGCGGGCGGACGGCGTCCGAGGCCGCCGCGCTGACCGGCACGGACCAGCTGCGCAGGCTCGCGATGGAGACCGCCGTGCTGCACGCGGCCCGGCTGCTGGCCGTCTACCCGCCGAACGAGTTCACGGTCCACGTCATCGACCCGGCCGGCTCGGCCGCCGGCGCGCTCGCCCCGCTGGTCCGCTCCGGGGTCCTGCCGTCGCCGCCCGCGTCCGGTGCGCAGGGGGTCTCCTCGGTCCTCGCCCACCTCACCCGGCGGGTCGACCTGGTGCAGATGGCGATCCGGGCCGGTGCCGCCGACTCGCTGCCGCCGGACCTGGACCCGGCCGAGCAGCTGCTGATCGTCAACGACTTCCCGCACGGCTTCGACGACCGCGCGGTCACCCAGCTGCGCTACCTCGCCGACGAGGGGCCCTCCGCGGGCGTCCACCTGATGATGGTCGCGGACCGGGAGGAGGCGTCCGCGTACGGCCCGGTCCTCGACCCGCTGTGGCGTTCGCTGCTGCGGGTCACCCCGGTCGCGGACGACCATCTGGCCGATCCCTGGGTCGGTCACGCGTGGACGTACGAACCGCCGCGCACGCCGCCGGGCAGCGCGGTCCTGGACGAGGTGCTGGCCCGGGTGGCCGACGCCCGCCGCACCGGGCACCGCTGAGCCGCCAAGCCCCGTAAAGCTTTTGGCAAACCGCCCCCGACCTGGCTTTTTGGAGATTCTTTAGGCTTCTCTTTACCTTTACTTGGTACTTCCGGTACCGTTCATGGAGCGGAGGGGAGTACTCCCATACGCGGCGTTCCCGTCAATACGGACCGTGACCGGTCCCGGGGCGCCGGCCTCGGCGCGCAGCCCGCGCGCCCGGGTGGAAGAGACCTCCGGCAGCGACGACGCTGATCAGTAGCCCGTAGCGAACTGCCGGAGGCGCAGTGGACGTTTCATGGACCCTCTGGGCGCTGACCATCTTTGGTCTGTGTGCCCTCATCGCCGTCGACTTCTTCATCGGGCGCAAGCCCCATGACGTGTCGACCAAGGAAGCCGGGATCTGGACGATCGTCTGGATCGTGCTGGCCGCCCTCTTCGGGCTCGCGCTGCTCGTCTTCGGCGAGAGCCAGGCCTCGGGCGAGTTCTTCGCCGGCTACATCACCGAGAAGTCGCTCAGCGTCGACAACCTCTTCGTCTTCGTGCTGATCATGGCGAAGTTCTCGGTGCCCTCCCACCTCCAGCAGCGGGTGCTGCTGATCGGCGTGCTGATCGCGCTGGTGCTGCGGGCGATCTTCATCGCCGCGGGCGCCGCCGTCATCGCCAACTTCTCGTGGGTCTTCTACATCTTCGGCGCGTTCCTGATCTACACCGCCTGGAAGCTCATCCAGGAGGCGCGGGCCGACGAGGAGGAAGAGGAATTCGAGGAGAACCGTCTCCTGAAGAACATCGAGCGCCGCTTCGGCGTCGCCGACCGGTACCACGGCACCAAGCTCTTCATCCGCAACAACGGCAAGCGCGTCCTGACCCCCCTGATGGTCGTCATGCTCGCCATCGGCACCACCGATGTGCTGTTCGCGCTGGACTCCATCCCCGCGATCTTCGGCCTCACCCAGGACCCGTACATCGTCTTCACCGCCAACGCCTTCGCCCTGATGGGCCTGCGCCAGCTGTACTTCCTGATCGGCGGGCTGCTGGAGAAGCTGGTCCACCTCAGCTACGGGCTGTCGGTGATCCTCGGCTTCATCGGCGTCAAGCTGGTGCTGCACGCCCTGCACGAGTCCGGGGTGCACGTTCCCGAGATCTCCATCCCGGTCTCGCTCGGCGTCATCTGCGGAGTGCTGGTGATCACCACGATCACCAGCCTGATGGCCACCAAGAAGAAGGATGAGGCCGAAGCCCGCGAGGCGAAGACCGAGGACCGCGTCTAGGGCGTTTTTCGAGGGTCCCGCCGCTCACCAGCCGCGGGCGCGCCACTCCGGCAGGTGGGGCCGTTCGTCCCCCAGCGTGGTGTCGCGCCCGTGGCCCGGGTAGACCCAGGTCTCGTCCGGCAGCGGGGCGAAGAGCTTGGTCTCCACATCGTGCAGCAGGCTCGCGAACGCCTCGGGGTCCTTGCGCGTGTTGCCGAGGCCGCCGGGGAAGAGGCAGTCGCCGGTGAACAGGTGCGGCGCCCCGTGCGGGTCGTCGTAGAGGAGCGTGATCGAGCCCGGGGTGTGCCCGGTCAGGTGGCGGGCGGTGAGCGCCACCTGACCCACCCGGATGGTGTCGCCGTCCTCGACGAGCACCTCCGTCGGCACCTCGATGCCCTCGGCGTCGAACCGCCCCGCGTAGGTGCGCGCCCCGGTGGCCGCGACGACCTCGCCCAGCGCCCGCCAGTGGTCGCGGTGCCGGTGGGTGGTGACGACCGAGAGGATCGAGTCGTCACCGATCAGCCGCAGCAGCGTTCCGGCCTCGTCGGCCGCGTCGATCAGCAACTGCTCGCCGGTGGCCCGGCACCGCAGCAGATAGGAGTTGTTGTCCATCGGGCCGACGGCGACCTTCGAGATCATCAGATCCGTCAGCTCGTGCACGTCGGCAGGCCCGCCGACCCTGACCGCTCCGCTGTACGTCATGTTCTTCAGCCTATAGCGGGGGCAGCGCCGGAAGCGTTCCGCCTTCGACCGCCAGCGCCGAGCCGTCGCGCCGACCGCTGAGCCACCCCAGCAGCTCGGGAGCCGTGCCCCGGACACCGACGGGCCCGCCCTCGGCGCCGCCGCCGGTCGTCCACACGCGTCCGGTCTCGTCGGCGAGCCCCGTCGACACGACCTCCGGGTGCCCGGCGAACCGTTCGGCCAGGAAGTCGATCTCCCGCGCGATGAACTCCTCGGGCAGGTCCTCCAGCTCGTAGCCGACGCCCAGGTCGACGTGGTGCAGCTCCACCTCGGCGCGGCGCCGGAACGGCACGCGGGAGGCCGAGTCCGTCACGCCGTTGCGCAGGGTCACCGTGCGCGACCAGTCCGCGGGTGTGGCCGCCGCCTCGACGAAGCGGGCCGCGCTCGCCGTCAGGTCGGCCTGCTGCTCCGCCTGCGGCCGGGGGGCGTCCCGCTCGATGTCGCGGTCGCGGGTTTCGCTGTCTGCGTACATCGGCCGGCCGCGGAGAACGTTTGCGAGGGCGTCGGCGTTACGAGAGAGGTGCGCGACGACATGACCGCGGCTCCAGCCCGGCAGCCGTGAGGGGGCGGCCAGTGCCGCGTCGTCGAGTTTCCCGGTGGCGCCGAGCAGCCGATCGGTCGCTTCACGCAGTGCTGCCAGGTCGTGCACATGATCAGCCATGGGGCCGAGCCTAGCCCCGGCCACTCGTTCGGGTGAAGGAGTTCTCAGCCGTCCGTAATTCGAATGTGCGTGCTATACGCTCGGAGTCGAAAGCTCCGTACACCGCTGTGGCACCCCCCATAACCTGGGCCAGGGGCTCAGTTCCCCCGCTTCTCTCCAGAAAGGTGCGGACCGGCGTGGCCGACCGTCTCATCGTCCGTGGCGCTCGTGAGCACAACCTCAAGAACGTCTCGCTCGACCTTCCCCGCGACTCCCTGATCGTCTTCACCGGGCTCTCCGGGTCGGGCAAGTCGTCGCTCGCGTTCGACACGATCTTCGCGGAGGGCCAGCGCCGCTACGTGGAGTCGCTCTCCTCGTACGCCCGGCAGTTCCTCGGCCAGATGGACAAGCCGGACGTCGACTTCATCGAGGGCCTGTCGCCCGCCGTCTCCATCGACCAGAAGTCGACCTCGCGCAACCCGCGCTCGACGGTCGGCACCATCACGGAGGTCTACGACTACCTCCGGCTGCTCTTCGCCAGGATCGGCAAGCCGCACTGCCCCGAGTGCCGGCGCCCGATCTCGCGCCAGTCGCCGCAGGCCATCGTGGACAAGGTCCTGGGCCTGCCCGAGGGAAGCCGCTTCCAGGTCCTCTCACCGCTGGTGCGCGAGCGCAAGGGCGAGTTCGTCGACCTGTTCTCCGACCTCCAGACCAAGGGCTACAGCCGCGCCAGGGTGGACGGCGCGACCATCCAGCTCTCCGAGCCGCCCACGCTCAAGAAGCAGGAGAAGCACACCATCGAGGTGGTCATCGACCGCCTCACCGTGAAGGACAGCGCCAAGCGCCGGCTGACGGACTCCGTCGAGACCGCGCTGGGCCTCTCCGGCGGCATGGTCGTGCTCGACTTCGTCGACCTCCCCGAGGACGACCCCGAGCGCGAGCGGATGTACTCGGAGCACCTCTACTGCCCGTACGACGACCTCTCCTTCGAGGAGCTGGAGCCGCGCTCCTTCTCCTTCAACTCCCCGTTCGGCGCCTGTCCCGACTGCACCGGCATCGGTACGCGCATGGAGGTCGACCCGGAGCTGATCGTCCCGGACGAGGAGAAGTCCCTCGACGAGGGCGCCATCCACCCCTGGTCGCACGGCCACACCAAGGAGTACTTCGGCCGCCAGATCAACGCCCTGGCCGAGGCCCTCGGCTTCCGTACGGACATCCCCTGGGCGGGGCTGCCGCAGCGCGCCAGGAAGGCCCTGCTGCACGGCCACAAGATCCAGACCGAGGTCCGCTACCGGAACCGCTACGGGCGTGAGCGCGCCTACACCACCCCCTCCTTCGAGGGCGCCGTCCAGTTCGTCAAGCGGCGGCACTCCGAGGCCGAGAGCGACTCCAGCCGGGAGCGCTTCGAGGGGTACATGCGCGAGGTCCCCTGCCCGACCTGCGAGGGCACCCGCCTCAAGCCCATCGTCCTCGCGGTCACGGTGATGGACAGGTCCATCGCCGAGGTCGCCGCGATGTCGATCAGCGAGTGCGCCGAGTTCCTCGGCCGCCTCAAGCTGAACGCCCGCGACAAGAAGATCGCCGAGCGAGTGCTCAAGGAGGTCAACGAGCGGCTGAGGTTCCTGGTCGACGTCGGCCTGGACTACCTCTCGCTGAACCGCGCGGCGGGTACCCTGTCCGGCGGCGAGGCCCAGCGCATCCGGCTCGCCACCCAGATCGGCTCCGGTCTCGTCGGCGTGCTCTACGTGCTGGACGAGCCGTCCATCGGGCTGCACCAGCGCGACAACCACCGGCTGATCGAGACCCTGGTCCGCCTCCGCGACATGGGCAACACGCTCATCGTCGTGGAGCACGACGAGGACACCATCAAGGTCGCCGACTGGGTCGTCGACATCGGCCCCGGCGCCGGTGAGCACGGCGGCAAGGTGGTCCACTCCGGCTCGCTCAAGGAACTGCTGGCCAACGACAAGTCGGTCACCGGGCAGTACCTCACCGGCAAGAAGTCGATCCCGGTGCCCGAGGTGCGGCGCCCCGTGGACCCCTCGCGGCTGCTCACGGTGCACGGCGCCCGGGAGAACAACCTCCGGGACATCGACGTCTCCTTCCCGCTCGGCGTGCTGACCGCCGTCACCGGCGTCTCAGGATCCGGCAAGTCGACGCTGGTCAACGACATCCTCTACACCCACCTGGCCCGCGAGCTGAACGGCGCCAAGTCGGTGCCCGGCCGGCACACCCGGGTCGACGGGGACGACCTCGTCGACAAGGTGGTGCACGTCGACCAGTCGCCCATCGGCCGTACGCCCCGGTCCAACCCGGCCACGTACACCGGTGTCTTCGACCACGTCCGCAGGCTGTTCGCCGAGACGATGGAGGCCAAGGTCCGCGGCTATCTGCCGGGCCGGTTCTCCTTCAACGTCAAGGGCGGCCGCTGCGAGAACTGCTCCGGCGACGGCACCATCAAGATCGAGATGAACTTCCTGCCCGACGTGTACGTCCCGTGCGAGGTCTGCCACGGTGCGCGCTACAACCGGGAGACCCTGGAGGTCCACTACAAGGGCAAGTCCATCGCCGAAGTGCTGGACATGCCGATCGAGGAGGGGCTGGAGTTCTTCGAGGCCGTCCCCACCATCGCGCGCCACCTGCGCACGCTCAACGAGGTCGGCCTCGGGTACGTGCGGCTCGGTCAGTCCGCGCCGACGCTCTCCGGCGGTGAGGCCCAGCGGGTCAAGCTCGCCAGCGAGCTCCAGAAGCGTTCCACCGGCCGTACGGTCTACGTCCTGGACGAGCCGACCACCGGTCTGCACTTCGAGGACATCTCCAAGCTGATCAAGGTGCTGTCCGGCCTGGTCGACAAGGGGAACTCGGTGATCGTCATCGAGCACAACCTCGACGTCATCAAGACCGCCGACTGGGTCGTCGACATGGGCCCCGAGGGAGGCAGCGGCGGCGGCCTGGTCATCGCCGAGGGCACCCCGGAGTACGTGGCCGGCGTCCCCGCCAGCCACACCGGGAAGTTCCTCCAGGACATCCTGGACGCCGGCCGGGTGACCGAGGCCGCCGTGCCGGGCGCCCGCAAGCCCGCCGGGAAGAAGGCCGCGAAGAAGACGGCCGCCGCCAAGTCGGCTCCGGCCACGAAGACGGCGACGGCCAGGGCGTCCGTGGCGAAGAAGCCCGCCGCCAAGAAGACGGCCCGCGCCCGCAAGGCCTGAGACCGGGGGCGCGGCGGGGTGGCGGCCCCTTCGGGGGCCGTCGCCTCGCCGCGTTCCCGCACCTGACCAGCGGCGACCCGGACGGACCGGCCCGCGCGCGGAGACGTCCGTCTCCGCCGGTATCGTCGGTTACGTCACCGATGCCGCCGCCGCCCCCGGCAGCTCTGGCACGGTTTTCCGCTCTGCCTCTTTGACGCCTCGACCCGTGGAGACCGCATGTCCGGCCAGCCCGCCGCCCGCCGCACCGTGCTGAAGGGCGCCGCTCTCGCGGGCGTCGCAGGGCTGGGAGCGGCCGCCTGCTCGACCGACTCCAAGCTCGGCCACGCCCAGACGCCGACCCCCACCGCCCGCGTCGAGCTGGGCGCGCCGGACGAGGTGCCGGTCGGCCAGTCCAAGCTCTACCGCGAGCAGCGTGTGATCGTCACCTGCCCGGCCAAGGGGGAGTACAAGGCCTTCAGCGCCCAGTGCACCCACGCCGGCTGCCTGCTGGACCGGGTCGAGAAGAACGAGGGCCACTGCCCCTGCCACGGCAGCCTCTTCGACACGACGACCGGCAAGGCCGTGCACGGCCCCGCGACCGTGCCGCTGCCCTCCGTCCCGGTCCGCGTCGAGGACGGGAAGCTGGTCGTCGGCCCGGAGGCCTGAGCCGGCCGGACGGCCGTCGGCCCTCCGGCCGCAGCGCCCGCCCCGCCCCGGTACCCGCTCCCGCCCTACTCCCAGTCCCAGTCGATCCCGACCAGGCCCGGCCGCACCCCCTGCTCCACCAGATGCACGGTCCGGTGCCGGCCGGTGAGCGTGAGATCCGCCCGCGCGCCCCGGGGCGCGCCCGCCGACACCTGGGCGAAGCTGCGGCACCGTACCGGCAGCGCCGCCTCGTCGAACCCGACCTGCAGCACGTACTGCCCGCCGCCGAAGGTGAAGCCGCGCAGATACTCGCCGCACGGCCCGCCCGTGCCGTCCTCGAAGCCGTAGCCGAACAGGTACGTCTCGCCCGTCCGCAGCCGCGTGTCGAACAGCAGCTCGGCGACCAGCACCCCCGTCCCACGGTCCCACCGGACCCGGCCCGTCCGGCAGTTCTCCCGGGCGTGCACCGCCACCCGCTCCGGATCGCAGCCCGGGTCGCCGACGTACACCGCGAGATAGCGGTCGATGCCGTCGCGGTGGGCGCGCACCACGTGCTGGGAAGCCCGGGACTGCATCCGGCGGCCCGGCCCGATCCGTACCCGCTCCTGGTGGCCCACCGTGTGCAGCCCGCCGTCCGCCGGTGACTCCATGCCCGCGAGCAGCCGCTCCACCGCCCCGGACGCCTCCACCAGCGAGCGGTACGTGCGCGCGGGCGGGCGCTCGGGGCCGGGGCGGGACTCCCCGGCGTCCAGCAGGCCGAGCAGCGAGTTCACCGGCAGGTCGAGCACCTCCTCCAGGGCCTTCACGGCCCGCAGCGACTCCGGGCGCTGCGGGCGGCGGGCGCCCTGCTGCCAGTAACTCAGGCTGGTCACACCGACCCTGACCCCCCGGTGCGCCAGATGGTGCCGTACCCGCTGGAGCGGCAGCCCGCGCACCGAGAGCGCGGTGCGCAGGGCCAGATGGAACGGTCCGGTGTGCAGCACCTGCGCCAGTTCGGCCTCGGTGTGCCCCATGGGTCCTCCATGTGAACGTTCACGCCGGCCGGGCACGGGGCCGCGGCGGCGGGTGCCGGTCCGCAGGTGGTCGGGGGCGCGTGTTCACACCGGGGCCCCGGGCGTTCACACCGCGGTGTTCACCCGCATTCAAGCGTGTTGACCCGTTCCCGACAACGGTCGATGCTCCTCCACAGCGTCCGGACGCGCCCCTCGGAACCCCCGCCCCCCGCCAGGGAGGAACACCATGCGCAACCGCAGGATCCGGCCGGCCCGGCTGTCGGTGACAGCCGTACTCGCCGCCGTGCTGCTCGCCGCACCCACGGCGACCGCCACCGCCGCCGACCAGGGCCGCACCGCCACCTCCGCGCTCCAGGGCCGCACCGTCACCGCGGCGGCCCCCGCCCGGACGCCGTCCGCCCCGACGGCCGCCCTCGCCGCCACCCGGCGGCTGAACATCACGATGCAGGCACAGCAGAAGTCCAACTGGTGCTGGGCCGCGTCCGGCAACACCATCGCCACCTGGTACGGCCGCGCCTACAGCCAGAACCAGTTCTGCAACGCGGCCTTCGGCCGGGCCCAGGGCTACGAGTGCCCCAACTCGCAGGCCGCGCTCGACAACGTGCAGAACGCCCTGTACTGGGCCGGCGTCAACCCCGGCTCGTACGTGAACGGCTGGCTGCGCTACTCCACGGTGCAGACCGAGATATCCGCCGGCCGCCCGGTGGAGACCCGCATCCAGTGGTCGTCGGGCGGCGGCCACATGCACGTCCTGTACGGCTACGACGACGCCGACAGCCTCGTCTACTGGGGAGACCCCTGGCCCTCCAGCAACCGCTACAACTGGGCCTCGCATGCCTGGTACGTGAACAACAGCGAGTTCTCCTGGACCCACTCGCTCTACCGGATCGGGGCGTGACGGCATGACCTCCATCGGTTCCCCGGCCCGTGTGCGCGGTGCCCGCCGTCCCCTCGCCGCCGCCCTGGCCGCCGCCGGTGCGCTGGCCGGCGCGGCCCTGCTCACCGCCGCCCCGCAGGCGGCCGCCGCCGACGGCCCCTCGGCCGGCCCCGCCGCCCTGGCCGCGGCCCACCGGGCGGCCACCGACGCCAAGACCCTGGACACGCTGTCCCGGTTCTTCGCCCGTGAGGGTGCCGTCAGCGAGGCGGCGGCCGCACCCCGCGTCGAGGGCGCCGCCGTGCCCGTGCGCACCCTGTCCGCCGGGTTCGTCGCGGGCGAGCCGGGAGCCCCCCTCGCCTCCCTGGACTACCTGGCCAGCACGGCGGTCTCGTCGGACGGGCAGAAGGCCTCCCTGTGGACGCTGCCCGAGCCGGGCGAGGACGGCGCCTGGCAGGTGGTGAACATCGCCACCGGCGACGACGAGGCCCGCTACACCGCGGCGGGCGCCCGCAAGCTGCCCGGCGGCATCGTCTTCCGCGAGCCCCAGATCGACGCCTGGTACGTCCAGAAGGGCGACCGGGTCCTCCCGCTCGACCAGGACGCCGTCCGGGCGGTCGGCGAGCGGGGGACGACGCTGTCCGCCTACCGCAGCCGGGTCCGCGCCGCCTACGCCGACAAGCTGCCCGGCTCCGCCTACGCGCGCAAGGGCGAGGCCGGCGGCTACGGGCCCGCCGGGGCGAAGCCCGCCGGCGAGGAGCGGTCCGGGCCCGCCGTCGCCGCGGCCTCCGGCAAGGACACCGCTCCGGCCGTCGGCGCCACCGCGGCCGCCGCGGGCGCCGCCGCCGTACTCGCCCTGTGCGGCGGCACGGTCCTGCGCCTGAGGAGCCGCCGCAGGACGGGGTGACCCGCCCCCGCCCATGACCCCGCGCTCCGGGACAGGTGGCCCCACCCCTGCCCCGGAGCGCGGCGCCGTGCGCGCACACCGTGCTGTCACTGCCCGCAAGTAGGGTGGGAGGCATGGCAGACCCCTCCAGCTACCGACCCAAGCCGGGACAGATCCCCGACTCCCCGGGGGTCTACAAATTCCGCGACGAGCACCGCCGGGTGATCTACGTCGGGAAGGCCAAGAGCCTGCGCCAGCGCCTGGCCAGCTACTTCCAGGACCTCTCCGGTCTCCATCCGCGCACGCGCACGATGGTGACCACGGCCGCGTCCGTGGAGTGGACCGTCGTCGCCACCGAGGTCGAGGCGCTCCAGCTCGAATACTCCTGGATCAAGGAGTTCGACCCCCGGTTCAACGTCAAGTACCGCGACGACAAGAGCTACCCCTACCTGGCGGTCACGCTGAACGAGGAGTTCCCCCGTGTCCAGGTGATGCGCGGCGCCAAGAAGAAGGGCGTGCGCTACTTCGGCCCGTACGGGCACGCCTGGGCGATCCGCGAGACGGTCGACCTGATGCTCCGCGTCTTCCCCGTCCGCACGTGCTCCGCGGGCGTCTTCAAGAACGCCGCCCGGACCGGCCGCCCCTGCCTCCTCGGCTACATCGGCAAGTGCTCGGCCCCCTGTGTCGGCCGCGTCACCCCCGGGGAACACCGCGAACTTGCCGACGACTTCTGCGACTTCATGGCCGGCCGCACCGGCGCGTACATCCGCCGCCTGGAGAAGGACATGATGGCGGCGGCCGAGGAGATGGAGTACGAGCGGGCGGCGCGGCTGCGCGACGACGTGGAGGCGCTCAAACGCGCCATGGAGAAGAGCGCCGTCGTCCTCGCCGACGCCACCGACGCCGACCTCGTCGCGGTTGCCGAGGACGAGCTGGAGGCCGCCGTCCAGATCTTCCACGTCCGGGGCGGCCGGGTGCGCGGCCAGCGCGGCTGGGTCACCGACAAGGTGGAGAACGTCGACACCTCCGGCCTCGTGGAGCACGCCCTGCAGCAGCTCTACGGTGAGGAGAGCGGCGACGCCGTCCCCAAGGAGGTTCTGGTCCCGGCCCTTCCCGAGGACCCCGCGGCGGTCTCGCAGTGGCTCGCGGACCGGCGCGGTTCCCAGGTCAGCCTGCGCATCCCGCAGCGCGGCGACAAGAAGGACCTGATGGTCACGGTCCAGCGCAACGCCCAGCAGGCCCTCGGGCTGCACAAGACCAAGCGCGCCTCCGACCTCACCACCCGCTCCCGGGCCCTGGAGGAGATCGCCGAGGCCCTGGGCCTGGACACCGCCCCGCTGCGCATCGAGTGCTTCGACATCTCCCACCTCCAGGGCGAGGACGTCGTGGCCTCCATGGTGGTCTTCGAGGACGGACTGGCCCGCAAGGGGGAGTACCGCCGCTTCCAGATCAAGGGCTTCGAGGGCCAGGACGACGTCCGCTCGATGCACGAGGTGATCAGCCGCCGCTTCCGCCGCTACCTCCAGGAGAAGGAGCGCACGGGCGAATGGGAGGAGACCCCGGCCGCCACGGGCCCCGTGCCGCCGCCCGCCGACGAGAGCGTCCCGGCCGGGGAGCCCCGCGAGGACGATGGACGCCCCAAGCGGTTCGCGTACCCCCCGCAGCTCCTCGTCGTCGACGGCGGGCAGCCGCAGGTCGCCGCCGCCAAGCGGGCCCTGGACGAGCTGGGCATCGACGACATCGCCGTCTGCGGCCTCGCCAAGCGCCTGGAAGAGGTCTGGCTGCCCGATGACGACGACCCGGTGGTCCTGCCCCGCTCCAGCGAGGGCCTCTACCTCCTCCAGCGCGTCCGCGACGAGGCGCACCGCTTCGCCATCACCTACCAGCGGGCCAAGCGGGCCAAGCGCATCCGTTCCAGCCCCCTGGACGCCGTCGCCGGCCTCGGAGAGACCCGGAAACAGGCCCTGATCAAGCATTTCGGCTCCGTCAGGAAGCTGCGGCAGGCGACAATCGACGAGATCTGTGAGGTTCCCGGGGTAGGCCGCAGGACCGCGGAGTCCGTGGCCGTCGCCCTCGCGGCGGCCACCCCGGCCGCACCCGCCGTGAACACGGCCACAGGAGAGATCATGGAAGAGGACGACGGGGGCAGCACGGCATGACTGACCACGAACATGAACACGGGCACGACCGCACAGACCGAGCAGACGGAGCAGCACACGTGAGTACGGGCACCTCGACCGAGACGGGCGACACCGCGGCGGCCATCCCGGAGCTGGTGATCATCTCCGGCATGTCCGGCGCCGGGCGCAGCACCGCCGCCAAGTGCCTGGAGGACCTCGGCTGGTTCGTCGTCGACAACCTGCCGCCCGCGCTGATCCCCACCATGGTGGAGCTCGGCGCCCGCTCCCAGGGCAACGTGGCGCGGATCGCCGTCGTCGTCGACGTGCGCGGCCGCCGCTTCTTCGACAACCTCCGGGAGTCCCTCGCCGACCTGGACGCCAAGGGCGTCACCCACCGGGTGGTCTTCCTGGAGTCCTCCGACGACGCGCTGGTCCGCCGCTTCGAGTCGGTCCGCCGCCCGCACCCCCTCCAGGGCGACGGCCGCATCGTCGACGGCATCGCCGCCGAGCGCGACCTGCTGCGTGAGCTGCGCGGCGACGCCGACCTGGTCATCGACACCTCCAGCCTCAACGTCCACGAGCTGCGCGCCAAGATGGACGCCCAGTTCGCCGGCGACGAGGAGCCGGAGCTGCGCGCCACGGTGATGTCGTTCGGCTTCAAGTACGGCCTGCCGGTCGACGCCGACCTGGTGGTGGACTGCCGCTTCCTGCCCAACCCGCACTGGGTCCCGGAGCTGCGCCCGTTCACCGGGCTCAACGAGGAGGTCTCCTCGTACGTCTTCGACCAGCCGGGCGCCAAGGAGTTCCTCAACCAGTACACGGAACTGCTCCAGCTCGTGGCCGCGGGCTACCGCCGCGAGGGCAAGCGCTATGTGACCATCGCGGTGGGCTGCACGGGCGGGAAGCACCGCTCGGTGGCCATGTCGGAGAAGCTGGCGGCCCGGCTCGCCACGGAGGGGATCGAGACCGTGCTCGTCCACAGGGACATGGGGCGCGAGTGACCAGCCGCAATCTGCGCCTGCGCCGGCTGCGGGGAGCGGGGCCCGCGTTCTCCGTGCGCAAGCGCGGCGCCCAGCCCAAGGTCGTCGCCCTCGGCGGCGGCCATGGCCTGTCGGCCTCCCTCACCGCGCTGCGCCGGATCACCGGCGACCTGACCGCCGTGGTCACCGTGGCCGACGACGGGGGCTCCAGCGGGCGGCTGCGCGAGGAGCTGGGCGTGCTGCCCCCCGGCGACCTGCGCAAGGCGCTGGCCGCCCTGTGCGGCGACGACGACTGGGGCCAGACCTGGGCCCAGGTCATCCAGCACCGCTTCCAGTCCAAGGGCGCCCTGCACGAGCACGCGGTCGGCAATCTGCTGATCGTCGCCCTCTGGGAACAGCTGGGCGACCACGTCCAGGCCCTGGACCTGGTCGGCAAACTGCTCGGCGCGCACGGCCGCGTCCTGCCCATGTCCGCCGTCCCGCTGGAGCTCCAGGCCCTCGTCAAGGGGCACGACCCGGAGCGCCCGGAGGACGTGGACACCGTCCGCGGCCAGGCCACCGTCGCCCTCACACCGGGCGAGGTCCAGTCCGTGCACGTGGTCCCGGCCGACCCGCCGGCCGTCCCCGAGGCGGTCGCCGCCGTGCGGGACGCGGACTGGGTGGTGCTCGGCCCGGGCTCCTGGTTCTCCTCGGTCATCCCGCACCTGCTCGTCCCCGAACTGCTGGACGCGCTGATCGAGACGAAGGCCCGCAAGGTCCTCTCGCTGAATCTCGCACCGCAGCCCGGCGAAACAGAAGGCTTCTCACCGCAGCGTCATTTGGAGGTTTTGGGACGACACGCCCCTAAACTCGCCCTGGACGTGGTGCTGGCCGACGAGGCCGCCGTACCCGACCGCGAGTCCCTCGCCGACGCAGCAAAGCGGCTCGGTGCCGCGGTCGAACTGGCGCCCGTGGCCTCACCCGACGGCGTTCCGATCCATGATCCGGAGCTGTTGGCCGCCGCGTACGACCGTATTTTTCGGATGCATGGAAGGATCGGCCCATGGCGATGACGCCGGCGGTGAAGGACGAAATCTCTCGGCTTCCCGTGACCCGGACCTGCTGCAGGAAAGCGGAGGTCTCGGCGATTCTTCGGTTCGCGGGTGGACTCCACCTGGTGAGCGGCCGGATCGTGATCGAGGCGGAGCTGGACACCGCGATGGCGGCGCGCCGGCTCAAGCGGGACATCCTGGAGATCTTCGGGCACAGCTCGGAGCTGATCGTGATGGCCCCCGGCGGACTGCGGCGCGGCTCGCGCTACGTCGTACGGGTGGTGGCGGGCGGCGACCAGCTGGCGCGCCAGACCGGGCTGGTCGACGGCCGGGGCCGCCCCATCCGCGGCCTCCCCCCGCAGGTGGTCTCGGGGGCCACCTGCGACGCCGAGGCCGCCTGGCGCGGCGCCTTCCTGGCGCACGGCTCGCTCACCGAGCCCGGCCGCTCCTCCTCGCTGGAGGTGACCTGCCCCGGCCCGGAGGCCGCGCTCGCCCTGGTCGGCGCCGCCCGCCGGCTCTCCATCGCGGCCAAGGCCCGCGAGGTGCGCGGCGTGGACCGGGTCGTCGTCCGCGACGGCGACGCCATCGGCGCCCTGCTCACCCGGCTCGGCGCCCATGAGTCGGTGCTGGCCTGGGAGGAGCGCCGGATGCGCCGCGAGGTCCGCGCCACGGCCAACCGCCTCGCCAACTTCGACGACGCGAACCTGCGCCGCTCCGCCCGGGCCGCGGTCGCCGCGGGCGCCCGGGTGGGCCGCGCGCTGGAGATCCTGGGCGAGGAGGTCCCGGAGCACCTGGCGGCGGCCGGCCGGCTGCGCATGGAGCACAAGCAGGCGTCCCTGGAGGAGCTCGGCGCCCTCGCCGACCCGCCGCTGACCAAGGACGCCGTCGCGGGCCGCATCCGCCGGCTCCTGGCGATGGCCGACAAGCGGGCCCAGGACCTCGGCATTCCCGGTACGGAATCCACTCTGAGCGAAGAGCTGGCCGACGGCCTGGTCGGCTGAGCCGCATCCGCGGACCGCGCCCCGCGAGGGGAACGGCCCGCCGGTCCGCGGGCGTTGACGCTGCGTAATCGTCGCAGGGAGCGCCGGGAGGCGATCGGAGGCCCGTGCTCCTACTGGGGAGTACGGGCTTTCCGTGTCCTTACGGCCCCGCTCGATGTCACCCCGGCGGCTTCGGAGAGGTAGGGTCGTAGGCGGTCGGGGACATCCCATACAACTCGCCGGCGTCGAAAACCGGCGTACCTAACGAGGAGATCGGTTCGTGACGATCCGCGTAGGCATCAACGGCTTTGGCCGCATCGGTCGTAACTACTTCCGCGCGCTGCTGGAGCAGGGTGCGGACATCGAGATCGTGGCTGTCAACGACCTGGGTGACACCGCGACCACGGCGCACCTGCTGAAGTACGACACCATCCTGGGTCGTCTGAAGGCAGAGGTCAGCCACACCGCCGACACCATCACCGTCGACGGCCACACCATCAAGGTGCTCTCCGAGCGCAACCCGGCCGACATCCCCTGGGGTGAGCTGGGCGTCGACATCGTCATCGAGTCGACCGGCATCTTCACCAAGAAGGCCGACGCCGAGAAGCACATCGCCGGTGGCGCGAAGAAGGTCCTCATCTCGGCTCCGGCCAAGGACGAGGACATCACCATCGTGATGGGCGTCAACCAGGACAAGTACGACGCGGCCAACCACCACGTCATCTCCAACGCGTCCTGCACGACCAACTGTGTCGCCCCGATGGCCAAGGTTCTGGACGAGAACTTCGGCATCGTCAAGGGCCTCATGACGACGGTCCACGCGTACACCAACGACCAGCGCATCCTGGACTTCCCGCACTCGGACCTGCGCCGCGCCCGCGCCGCCGCCGAGAACATCATCCCGACCACGACCGGCGCCGCCAAGGCGACCGCTCTGGTCCTGCCGCAGCTCAAGGGCAAGCTCGACGGCATCGCGATGCGCGTCCCGGTCCCGACCGGCTCCGCGACCGACCTGGTCGTGACGCTGCAGCGCGAGGTCACCAAGGACGAGGTCAACGCCGCGTTCAAGAAGGCCGCCGACGACGGCGACCTCAAGGGCATCCTGTACTACACCGAGGACCCGATCGTGTCCTCGGACATCGTCAGCGACCCGGCGTCCTGCACCTTCGACTCCTCCCTGACCATGGTCCAGGAGGGCAACTCGGTGAAGATCCTCGGCTGGTACGACAACGAGTGGGGCTACTCCAACCGTCTCGTCGACCTCACCGTCTTCGTCGGCGGCCAGCTCTGAGCACCGCCGAACCGGCAGGCATCTCGATGTGAGCACGGGGCTCGAACAGCGCAACGCCGCGCCGTTCGAGCCCCCTCGCATGCTCCCTCGTCCTCCAAGGAGTCCAGACAGATGAAGACGATCGCCGAACTTCTCGCCGAAGGGGTCGCCGGCAAGCGGGTATTCGTCCGCGCCGACCTCAACGTGCCGCTGAGCGGCACCACCATCACCGACGACGGCCGCATCCGCGCCGTCGCCCCGACCGTCAGCAAGCTGGCCGAGGCCGGCGCCCGGGTCGTCGTCGCCTCGCACCTGGGCCGCCCCAAGGGTGCCCCGGACCCGGCGTTCTCGCTGGCCCCCGCCGCCACCCGGCTCGGTGAACTGCTCGGCGCCGACGTGGCGTTCGCGACCGACACGGTCGGCGAGTCCGCCCGCGCCACCGTCGCCGCGCTCACCGACGGTCAGGTCGCCGTCATCGAGAACCTCCGCTTCAACCCCGGCGAGACCTCCAAGGACGACGCCGAGCGCGGCGCCTTCGCCGACCAGCTGGCCGAACTGGCCGAGCTGTACGTGGGGGACGGCTTCGGCGCCGTCCACCGCAAGCACGCCTCGGTCTTCGACCTCCCGGCCCGCCTCCCGCACGCCGCCGGCGACCTCATCGCCACCGAGGTCGGTGTCCTGAAGAAGCTCACCGACGACGTGCAGCGGCCCTACGCCGTCGTGCTCGGCGGCGCCAAGGTCTCCGACAAGCTCGGCGTCATCGACCACCTGCTGGAGCGCGCCGACCGCATCCTGATCGGCGGCGGCATGGCGTACACCTTCCTCAAGGCCCAGGGCCACGAGGTCGGCAGCTCGCTGCTCCAGGAGGACCAGATCCCGGCGGTCCAGGAGTACCTGCGGCGCGCCGAGGAGAAGGGCGTGGAGTTCGTGCTCCCCGTCGACGTCGTCGTCGCGCCCGCCTTCCCGGACCTCAAGACCAAGGCCCCGGCCCACCCGGAGACCGTCCCCGCCGACGCGATGCCGGCCGGGCAGATGGGCCTGGACAACGGCCCGGAGACCAACAAGCTCTACGCATCGAAGCTCGCCGACGCGGCCACCGTCTTCTGGAACGGTCCGATGGGCGTCTTCGAACACCCCGACTTCGCCGAGGGCACCCGGGCCGTCGCCCAGGCCCTCGTCGACTCCTCGGGCTTCAGCGTGGTCGGCGGTGGCGACTCCGCCGCCGCGGTCCGCATCCTGGGCTTCGACGAGAACGCGTTCGGACACATCTCGACCGGTGGCGGTGCCAGCCTCGAATACCTCGAGGGCAAGACGCTTCCCGGCCTCGCCGCTCTGGAGGACTGACCTTTCATGACCACTCGCACCCCGCTGATGGCGGGCAACTGGAAGATGAACCTCAACCACCTCGAGGCCATCGCCCACGTCCAGAAGCTCGCCTTCGCCCTGGCCGACAAGGACTACGACGCCGTCGAGGTCGCCGTCCTGCCGCCCTTCACCGACCTGCGCTCCGTGCAGACGCTGGTCGACGGCGACAAGCTGAAGATCAAGTACGGCGCCCAGGACATCTCGGCGCACGACTCCGGCGCGTACACCGGTGAGATCTCCGGCCCCATGCTCGCCAAGCTGAAGTGCACCTTCGTCGCCATCGGCCACAGCGAGCGCCGCCAGTACCACGGCGAGACCGACGAGGTCTGCAACGCCAAGGTGAAGGCCGCCTACAAGCACGGTCTGATCCCGATCCTGTGCGTCGGCGAGGGCCTGGACGTCCGCAAGGCCGGCGAGCAGGTCGCGTACACCCTCGCGCAGCTCGACGGCGCCCTGAAGGACATCCCGGCCGAGCAGGCCGAGACCATCGTGGTCGCCTACGAGCCGGTCTGGGCCATCGGCACCGGCGAGGTCGCCACCCCGGAGGACGCGCAGGAGGTCTGCGGTGCGATCCGCGCCCGCCTCGCCGAGCTGTACTCGCAGGAGCTGGCCGACGCGGTCCGCATCCAGTACGGCGGCTCGGTCAAGTCCGGCAACGTGGCGGCGATCATGGCCCAGCCCGACGTCGACGGCGCCCTGATCGGCGGCGCGGCGCTGGACGCCGACGAGTTCGTCAAGATCGTCCGCTTCCGCGACCAGTGAGTATGCGGTAGCGCGGATCCGTCGTACCCTTGCGGGGGCCTGGGAGGGCAGCCTCCCGGCCCCCGTTGTTCGCACACGCAGTCGGTATTTCCGGAAAGTAGGGACCAGCCGTGATTCTGGGGTTCGAGATCGCCCTGATCGTCTTCAGCCTGCTGCTGATGCTGCTGGTGCTGATGCACAAGGGCAAGGGCGGGGGTCTCTCCGACATGTTCGGCGGCGGCATGCAGTCCTCCGTCGGCGGTTCCTCGGTCGCCGAGCGCAACCTCGACCGCATCACCGTCGTGGTCGGTCTGGCCTGGTTCGCGTGCATCGTGGTGCTTGGTCTGCTCATCAAGCTGGACAACTGACCCGTCGTAAGCGATTCCCGGTGACGGTGTAACTCCTTTCACTGGACGCGCGTTGGGCCTTACGTAGACTGGGGCATCCTCGAGCACCATCACGCAGGGAGTTACGACCGTGGCAAGTGGCAACGCGATCCGGGGAAGCCGGGTCGGAGCGGGGCCGATGGGGGAGGCCGAGCGCGGCGAGTCCGCGCCACGACTCCGCATCTCCTTCTGGTGCTCGAACGGGCACGAGACGCAGCCCAGCTTCGCCCATGACGCGCAGGTACCGGAGACCTGGGACTGCCCGCGCTGCGGTTTCCCGGCCGGCCAGGACCCGGAGAGCCCGCCGGACCCGCCGCGCACCGAACCGTACAAGACGCACCTCGCGTACGTGCGCGAGCGGCGCAGCGACGCGGACGGCGAGGCCATTCTCGCCGAGGCCCTCGCGAAGCTCCGCGGCGAGATCTAGTGCCGCGGCCCTAGTAGTCGTTCACCGGCCGGTCACCCCCTGGGTGGCCGGCCGGAGTGCTTCCTCGGGTCCTGTCCGGAGTTCCCCCGCGCCGGAGCTCCGGACAGGACCTCGTGCCGCAGCCCGCCGTTGTCACGTCCGGCCGCCTGATCAATTAGGTTGGAGGGGCAGCGGGGAACTGCGGTTACGAGAGAAGTGGGCTGATGTCCGGGATGAACGCAACAAGCCGTACCAGGCTCAACCAGACGCCGGAATGGGCGGCGCTGGGCAAGCACCGTGAGCAGCTCGGGTCGCTCCATCTGCGCCAGCTGTTCGCGGAGGACCCGGAGCGCGGCACCGGGTACACCCTGCGGGTCGGCGACCTGCACCTCGACTACTCCAAGCACCTGGTCACCGACGAGACGCTGGGGCTGCTGCGCGAACTGGCCGCCGCCACCGACGTCGCCGGGCTGCGTGACGCCATGTTCCGCGGCGAGAAGATCAACACCACCGAGGACCGGGCCGTCCTGCACACCGCGCTCCGCGCACCGCGCGACGCCGTCATCGAGGTCGACGGCGAGAACGTGGTGCCGGCCGTGCACGCGGTGCTCGACAAGATGGCGGCGTTCTCCGACCGTGTCAGGTCGGGGGAGTGGACCGGCCACACCGGCAAGCCGATCAAGAACATCGTCAACATCGGCATCGGCGGCTCCGACCTGGGCCCCGCCATGGCGTACGAGGTGCTGCGCTCCTTCACGGACCGCTCGCTCACCTTCCGCTTCGTCTCCAACGTGGACGGCGCCGACCTGCACGAGGCCGTGCGCGACCTCGACCCGGCCGAGACGCTGTTCATCATCGCCTCGAAGACCTTCACCACGATCGAGACGATCACCAACGCCACCTCCGCCCGTAACTGGCTGCTCACCGGCCTGAGTGCGGGTCAGGAGGCCGTCGCCAAGCACTTCGTGGCGCTGTCGACCAACGCGGAGAAGGTCGCGGACTTCGGCATCGACACGGCCAACATGTTCGAGTTCTGGGACTGGGTCGGCGGACGCTACTCGTACGACTCCGCCATCGGCCTGTCCCTGATGATCGCCATCGGCCCGGACCGGTTCCGCGAGATGCTCGACGGCTTCCACCTCGTCGACGAGCACTTCCGCACCGCCCCCGCCGAGCAGAACGCCCCGCTGCTGCTCGGCCTGCTGGGCGTCTGGTACGGCGCGTTCTTCGACGCCCAGTCGCACGCCGTGCTGCCCTACAGCCACTACCTGTCCAAGTTCACCGCGTACCTGCAGCAGCTGGACATGGAGTCCAACGGCAAGTCCGTGGACCGCGACGGCAACCCGGTCGACTGGCAGACCGGTCCGGTCGTCTGGGGCACCCCCGGGACCAACGGCCAGCACGCCTACTACCAGCTGATCCACCAGGGCACGAAGGTCATCCCGGCCGACTTCATCGGCTTCGCGCGGCCGGTCGAGGACCTGCTGCCCGGCCTGGTCGCCCAGCACGACCTGCTGATGGCCAACTTCTTCGCCCAGACCCAGGCCCTGGCCTTCGGCAAGACGCCGGACGAGGTGCGCGCCGAGGGCGTTCCCGAGGAACTGGTGGCGCACAAGACGTTCCGGGGCAACCACCCGACGACGACGATCCTCGCCGACCGGCTCACCCCGTCCGTGCTCGGCCAGCTGATCGCCCTGTACGAGCACAAGGTCTTCGTCCAGGGCGCGATCTGGAACATCGACTCCTTCGACCAGTGGGGGGTCGAACTCGGCAAGGTCCTCGCCAAGAAGATCGAACCGGTCCTGACCGAGGGCGAGGGCGGCGAGCAGCTGGACAGCTCGACCGCCGCGCTCGTCTCCGCCTACCGCGAGCTGCGCGGGCGCTGAACCGGCCGGAGGGGGCGGTGCGGGCCCGCCCGCACCGCCCCCTCCCGCATGAGGTCAGGGCGCCGCCAGCGTGGTGGCGCCGAACGCGGCCGCGCCGGCCGGTGGCGGCGCGTCCCGGGGCGCCGTATCCGGATGGCCGGCGGCCAGTACGTACAGCGGGACGCGGCCGGCGTCGTCCAGGCCGCAGCGGGCGGCGACCGCCGAGTCCCGGAACGCGCCGGTCTGCGCGGGCCCGAGCCCGAGGGCCGTCGCCGTCAGAGCGAACGTCTGGCCCAGGTGGCCGGCGTCCAGCAGGCAGACCCGGTAGGCGCGCGGCGTCGGGTATTTCACGCCCATCCGCTCCAGGCGGGCGGCGAGTACGACGAAGAAGGCGGGCCGGGCCGCCCACGGCTGGTCCGCGCAGAGGTGGACGGCCTCGGCGGGGCTGAAGCCCTCGGAGAGCAGTTCGAGCCCGTGGAACAGCCCGTCGTAGTGGTACCAGCCGGAGGGCAGTCCTTCGACATCGAGGACGCCCACGTAGGCGTCGATCTCCTGCCGTGATCCGCCCTGCGGACTCGTACGCCGGTACAGCGCGCCCCGGCCGCAGTCGATGAAGTCGACCGGCCCGAACACCGCAGCCAGCAGGGCGGCCAGGGTGTCCACGGCCACCGGCGCGCCGGTGAAGTCGCGGTGGGTGCGGCGGTCGAACAGGACCTGGTCGTACGGCATCCGCAGCTCCGCCGGGCGGCGCGGCAACAGGAGCCGGGGCGCCCGCGGGTGGCTGGTGAACAGCGGGGGCAGGGGGCCGGTGTCCGCGTCGTCGGCCTCGCCGGCGGGATCGTCCGGTGAGTCGCCGGAGGGTGCCGCGTCATAGACGTCGGACGTGGCGTAGTGGAAGAACGACGCCTCGGGCGCCCAGGCGCCCCACTGCCCGGCGATCAGCTCGTCGCGCCGGGCCGCCTCGCCGCCCTCGTTCAGCAGGGCCCCGGCGTCTCTCAGCGCCGCCATGGCCTCCTCGACCGTGTCCGGGGTCAGGTGCCGGAGGCCCCCGGCCGCCTGGCCGGGCGTGCTCCACTCCTCGAACGCGGACAGCACCTCCGCCGCGACGGGATGCAGGGCCGTGGGCGTGCCGTGCGGATGGGGATGGACGACGAACTCGCCCTCGTGCCAGTAGCACGTCAGACAACGGGAGCGGCGAAGACGCAAGGTGACTCCTGGGGCGGGACGGGAAAGGGGCCTGGTACCCGCGTGGGGCCGGGGGCGAAGAGGGAAGCCGGCCCCACGCGGGAGCCGTCAGGACTGGCGGTAGGCCCACGTCCAGTTCCAGCTGGAGCTCTGCCCGGCCTGGGGGCGGTCGGCCCGGAGGACGGCCCGGTGCTTCATCTCGATCCTGCGCATGGTGGATCACTTCCTTTCCTCATTGCCCGTCGCGGATGTCGCGGCGGGGCTTCTCCATGACGCGGCATGACTGCTCCGAAATGCAAGGAGCGCTTACCCGTATCACCCTTTCGTGGTTCTTTCCATGGCCTTTGATTTCGCTTTGTGTTGTATCGAAGGGCAGGGGAATCACTGGCGGTCATCACGCGTCTGTCGGGCAAAATGCCTGGTCATAGGCGTGTAGGCGGCTGGTCTTGCTGTTTTCTTTCCGTCTTTTGTCGGAGACCTGTCGGCATGGCCGAGGCCGGGTGGGGGCTGTCGTAGCGTGCTCGCACCGACCGCAGATAACGCGAAGGAAAACCATGAGCGTATTTCCGTCCGGAGAAAAGGCCGACGCCGTGTTCGGGCGCCTGTTCAGCGTTCTGCTGGAGGACGAGCAGTTCGTGGAGAAGGCCCGCAAGGAGTCCTTGTCCGTACAGCTCGTGCACAGCAGGCCCGACTGCCGGATCTTCGTCTCGCCCGACGGGGTCGTCCTCGGGGACGAGGCACCGTTCAAGCCGGCGATCACTCTCAGGATGTCCTGCGACACCGCGCACGCGCTGTGGCTGGGCCGGCTGCCCGTACCGGCGGCCATCGCCACCGGCAAGCTCCGCATCCGCGGCCGGATCGCCAAGGTGCTGGAGCTCGTGCCCCTGCTCCAGCCGGCCTTCGACCGCTACCCGGACATCGCCGCCGACGCCGGCATCTGACCCGGCACCCCCACCACTCTCACCAAGGAGCCCTCAGTCATGACCATCGATGTCCCGGGAGACCTCCCCCCGGAACTGAACTTCGACGAGCTGCCGCCCGCCGTGCGGGAGCTCAAGGAGGCCGCACGGCGGTACGCCCGGGAGGAGGTGCGCCCCCGGGTCCAGGAGCTGGACCAGGCACCGGCCGAGGACTTCGACTGGGACCTCGTACGCGCCGGCCACGAGGCGGGACTGACCCGGGCGGCCGTCCCCACCGACTACGGCGGCCTCGGCCTCGGCATGCTCGGTGTCGCCACGGCCCTGGAGGAAGTGGCCGCCGTGTGCCCCGGCACCGCGCTCGTCTTCGGCGCCACCATGCTCGGGCAGGCACCGCTCCTGCTCTCCGGCGACCCCCGCCTCCAGGCGCGCTACCTGCCCCTCTTCTCCGGTGACGAGCCGGTGCTCGCGTGCAACGCCGTCACCGAGGAGGACGCGGGCTGCGACCTGATCATCCCCGCCAACGCGCACCACGCGCGCAACGTCATGACCGCCCGCCGGGACGGCGACGACTACGTCCTCAGCGGCCGGAAGCGGTTCATCACCAACGCCCGCTTCGCCGCCTTCGCCTCCGTGTTCGCCAACATGGAGGGCAGCCCCGGGGCGACCGGGCTCACCTCCTTCATCGTGCCGCTGAACCTCCCCGGCGTGGAGCGCGGCCCGGTCGCGGACAAGATGGGCTACCGGGCCTGCCTCGGCAGCGAACTGACCTTCCACGACGTCCGGGTGCCCGCCGAGAACATGATCGGCGTGGAGGGCGAGGGCATGGCCATCAACATGGCCCAGAGCAACATGGCCCGCGCCGCCGTCGCCGGGATCTCCACCGGCGTGGCACGCGGCGCCCTGGAAGCGGCCGTCGACTGGGCCGGCGAACGCGTCCAGGGCGGCACGCTGCTGCACCGCCACCAGTTCACCGCCGCCAAGCTGGCCGACATGAGTGCCAAGGTCGAAGCCGCCCGGCTGCTCTACCTGCGGGCGGCGAACACCGTGGACACCCAACTGCCGCCGCCCGCCTACGAGCCGGCCGTCGCCAAACTGTTCGCCGACCGGGCCGCCATCGACGTCGCCGACGCCGCCTGCTCCCTCGTCGGTGCCCGCGGCTACCTGCGCTCCCACGGCGTGGAGAAGATGCTCCGCGACGCCTACGGCACCCGCATCTACGAGGGCACCCCCGAAGTGCTGGCGCTCACCATCACCGAAAGCCTCTACGCCGGGGACGATGCCGAGTGAACGCGCCCTCCCCGCGCACCGGCGGCGACCGCCACGGGCGCACCGCCATCCCCACCTCCGCGGACCCCACCGGATCGCGCGCCCTGCGCTACGTCGCCGACATCATCGAGCTGCACGAACGGCTCGGCTACCGGCAGCTCCCCGCCGAGATCACCGGCACGCCGCTGTACCACGCGGAGGACCCCGAAAGCGGTCTGATCACCCTGACCGCGCGGGACAGCCAGTTCCCCGCCCGGTACCTCCGGGGCATCCTCGGTTTCCGGCTCGCCCAGTACCTGCGGCTGAGCTGGATCTCGGCCGACCTGGTCTACCGGACCGCCGCCTTCCACGAGCCCCTGCCCCGGACCGGCGAGACCGAGAGCATCCACACCGTGTGCCTCTGCTCACGGACCGGCCGCATCCGCGGCTACGTCGGGCTGAGCTGTTCAGCGGACACTGTCGGCCTTCCCCTCGACTCGGCCCAGCGCGCCCTGTTCCCGACCGAGGCGGCGCACGGTGTGGACCTGCTGGCGCCCTACGCCCGCCCCGGCCTCGACACCCACCAGGTCTTCGAGCTGAAGCGGTTCCTGCGCGACCAGTCGATGCCGCTCGGCATCCAGCACGACCGGGTGCCGTGGCACCTCATGCTGGGCATGGGCGAGGCGATGATCCAGCTCGGCGACGCGATCAGCCTCGTCCTGGGCGACGCGAAGGAGCACGTGGCCCTGCGCCACCTGCGGCTGGCCGGCTTCGACCTCCACGTGGTCGAGGACACCTCGCCGAGCCTGCCGGAGACCGACCCGCTCGCGCCCATCTACCACCAGGGCGTCGTCGCCAAGCCGTTCGTGGCGCCGGTGCCGACGGACCTGCCCTGGTACCGCGACGTCGTCCGCTCCTATCTGGAGGGCACCAGCGACCTGACCTCGTACCACGAGATGGTCGCCAGACTGGCGGCGCGCAGGCGGAAGCCCGACGGTCCCACGATCCCCCGTCAGCGCGGAGGCTCCCGATGACGGCCGAGGACATGAGCCGGCTCGCGGCCGGTCACGAGGAGTCGCCCGCCCACCGGGTCTTCTACGACGAGCTCGTCACCCGTAACGCGGGCGTCGTCCCGCCCCGGGACCAGCAGGCGCTCCGCGAGGCGACGGTCCTCGTCGCGGGCTGCGGCTCGATCGGCGGTGCCGCCGTGGAACCGCTGACCCGGCTCGGCGTTCAGCGCTTCCTGGTGGCCGACCCCGGCACGTACGAGCTGAACAACCTCAACCGGCAGAGCGCGGTCGCCGCCGACATCGACCAGAACAAGGCCGCGGGCGCCGCCGAACGCATCATGTCGATCAACCCGCACGCCCGGGTTTCGGTGTTCGCGGAAGGGGTGACCTCACAGAGCGTTCAACGGCTCACCGCGTCCTGCCAGCTGATCATCGACGGGGTGGACGTCACCACCGCCGAGGGCTGGCGCGCCAAGCACCTGCTGCACCGGGTCGCGGTGCAGCGGCGGCTGCCCCTGATCACCGGCTGGGACATGGCGGGCACCCAGTACGTGCGCTGCTACGACTACCGGCGCGTCCGGGAACCGTTCGCCGGCGCCATCACCGTGGACGACATCGTGCGCATGGACACCTGGGACCTGCTGCGGCGCGCGGTGCCGTTGCGCAGGGTGCCGGCCGAGATGCTGGCGGAGATCCGGGCCAACCATCTCCGCACGGACTACAGCTTTCCCCAAGTCGCCTACACGGCTACGGCTTTCGGGGTGCTGAGTTCCTACATGGCGGTCCGGCTCCTGGCCGGGAAGCCCGTGCGGTCCGAGATCCGGGTGGATGTGCACCAGCTGGCCCGGCCGTTCGGCGAGCGCTGGCGCGGGCGCCTGGTGTGGCCGGTCGAACTGGCCGCCCTGGTCCCGCCGATGATCCGCCTGCGGAGCCGGCAAGGCGCCCGCTGAACGAAGCCCCCGGTGCCGGGGGGGGGGGGGCCCCCCCCCCCCCCAACATCGAGGAAGGCACGAAATACATAAACAAAAGTGGAGGGGCGAGGACCCAGGTGGGGTGTAGTGCCCGGGCGGACCACGGGGGTGG